>CALFLJ010000139.1 GCA_937880335.1 uncultured Succinatimonas sp. | reverse complement strand
AGCGGACTTTAAGGAGTTTTTTATAGTCCGCTAGTTTGTGAAAGTTTTAATTAATTCCTAAGTATTTATCTCAACTTTTCCCTGTTGATATGAGAGGAGCAGCTTTTGGCTTCATATATAATCTTGCAGCCATAGGCGGTGGTATTGCCCCAGTTACATGTGCATATTTTACGGATAAATACAATCTGTCATTAGGTCAAGCCCTAATTTATGTCACAGCTTTCTGGTCACTCTTACTTGTAATCTTAGTCGGATTAAAAATTCCTACTTTGATCCAAGCAAAGTTTAATCCTCAAGAAGCCTAAAGATTTCCTTCACTTAACATCTAAAAACAACCTCCTCTTTATAAGGAGGAGGGTAAAAAAATAAAACAAGAATTTGTTGTCCTTTTACCAAAAAAGTCTTATATAGCAAGGTGGGAATTTTCCCACCTTTTTATATAAAAATGAGAGTTATAAGTTTTACTACCAAGTACCTTAAAATTTTTAATTTATCCTGTCCTTATGCTTTATGTATAAACTATTAAATAAAAGAAAGACATACTATATTTAAGGATTATCTACTAAACTCATGTAGACAATTTTATTTAGATTTCATTTTATACACTACAAACCTTAAGCAGCATAGATTTATACTATGACAATACTATTAAAACTTACAATCTTGATAAAGCAATTATAATTAGAGAACAAAAAAAAGCCTTTCAAAACAAGAAAGGCTTTTTTTTGTTTAATTATTTAGGACGCCATACTCGCACATTATGGTATCCCATTTCCTTAAGCTGCCGAGCTTGCATAATACTCATAACACCTTGATCACAATAGAGTGCATACGTTTTAATTTGATCTAGAGTATTGAACTCTTTTGCTATTTTGTAAAACGGCATTAATATAACTTCATGATCTTTGACATCTATAGGATTTTTTTCACTATCATCTGGAGAGCGGACATCTAGAACGACATCGTTTGAATGTAAATTATCAACAATATCAACTTCTGTTTGCAGACGATTTGTATCCTCAGGAATATCTTGAATATCTATGACCTTGCAGTTTTCTACAGCCTTCTCTACAAGTTCTGCAAGATCCATTTTACTCTCTTCTTCTATAACAAAATCTTGTTTTGGACAGACATTAGGGTGATCTGAAATTACACCACAATACTCAGGCATAGCCTCAGCCATGCCAGCTGTACCAATACGACGGGCTTCATCGACAATCTCCTGCTTATCTGATGTAATAAGAGGTCTCATCAATAAAACATCACAAACGTCATCAATATGAGTTAGATTCCTTAAAGTCTGTGATGACACCTGTCCTAAACTCTCTCCTGTAACTAAAGCCTCACAGCCAAACTTTTTAGCTATTATTGAGCCTACACGCATCATCATTCTCTTTAAGATTACCCCTCGCACTCCATGATGAGTACGTTCTAGGATTTGCCCTACTATTTCTTCAAAAGGAATAGTAATGAAGCGAACTTTATGAGATGAGGCAAAACGATCCCAAAGATAGTAGCTTTCTTGCTTAACTCCTATTTCATGAGCTGTTCCACCCATATTGAAGAATAAATAGTTTACCCTGCAACCTCTGTGAATTACTTTATAAGTAGAAACTCCACTATCAAAGCCTCCTGAGATAAGAGTCATTACATCGCCTTGCGATCCTACAGGATACCCTCCCAAACCTAAAATACGTTCTCCTGATATATAAGCCCTATCATGTTCAATATCAATATGAATTGTAACCTCTGGGTTATCAAGACTTACTCCTTTATTAGGGAAATTAGCCTTAAATTTTCCACCAATTACACGTTCAGCTTCCTGGGACTTAAATTCGTGGTTTCCTCTGCGTTTGATTCTTACAGCAAAGGTATGACCTATGATAGCAGGCCCACACATATCTTTTATTGTTTCAAAAAGCGTATCTAAGCTTTCAAACTTAAACTCACGAACTTCCATAAAAGAATGTATGCCTGGAATGCGGCTTAATTCTCTAATTGCGGTTTGTTTAAGTTCTTCTTCGCTTTTAGTTTCATCATTAAAATTAACAATAATCTTGTCCCACTCACACAAGGCACTTACTTTGACCTGATGGCGTTGACAAACATTACTGATATTTTGTCTTACTAACTTGATTAAACGATTACGTACAGGCTTACTTTTAATTGAAATCTCAGGAAAGAGTCTAACGATATACTTCATAATATAAAAGAGATCCCTTTAAGGGCTTAATATAAGGGGCCTTAGGCCCCTTTAAAAATTAAATTAGTGATCGTGTCTGCGGCAGCAGTGATGCTCACCACCTTCCTCGTCATGATCGTGGCAATGGCAGTGATGCTCACCACCTTCCTCATCATGATCGTGGCAATGGCAGTGATGCTCACCACCTTCCTCATCATGATCGTAGCAATGGCAATGATGCTCACCACCTTCCTCATCATGGTGATGACAACAGTGATGTCCCCCTTCGTCATTGTCATGGTGATGGTGGCAGCAACAATGATGCTCATGCGTTTCACTTGGGCAATGACCGTTGTGGTGTACATGTCCATGGGCCTTTTCCTCTTCTGTAGCCTCACGAACATCAAGAACTTCGATAAAGAAATTTAAGGTCTTTCCTGCTAAGGGGTGATTCCCGTCTACAACTACTTTATCACCATTGATTTCTTTAACTGTTACAGCCATAGGTCCGCCATTTGAATCTGCTTCAAAAACATTTCCTACCTGGACATCAAAATCACCAAATAAACTCTTATCAATAGTTTGAATCAAACTTTCATTAATAGGGCCATAAGCATCTTCTGGAGTTAAAGTAATTGAAAGTTCATCTCCCTTTTCGTGTCCATCTAAAGCTTTCTCAAGACCTTTAACAAAGTAAGCATGACCAATTAAGGCCTCAACAGGCTCATTTGGCTGAGTTCTTCCTACAACCTTACCATCAGTTTCTGTAACAATATAACTTAATGTAACTACAGTATTACGTGAAATCTTCATAAACTTTTTTCCTTATTTATCTGGGAATTTGCAATAATCTCTGCTGTATGTTTTAAAGGATCTAAACCTGATGGTGCAGGATCTCCTTCTGACATTGTGTAATCTTTATTTGCAAATTCAAGATTATCAAAAACATCCTTGGCGCAGTCTAAAACAGGTATTCCTTTTACGTCAAAAGCACTAAAAGCACCGTCGACAACTTTAAGAAGATTACAATGCAAGTCGTCCTTACTTTTAAGCTCTAAAGAATAACCTTCATCAGAAATTGACACTTTTGGATTATAGGCTTTTAAAATATTTTCAGAGAAAGAATATTCACAACCTACAAATCCCCTGTTCAATAATCCACAAGAGGCAAGATAATGAGTTCCCTCAGATAAAGCCTTAACGGCACTTTCTAAAGAAGCATCCTTATTATTTAAGTCTAGTTCTTTAATACCTTCCCTTAAATCTACATTATTTTCTGCCAAATCTACTTTCTTTGCTAGTTCCTCAGAGTTATTAAAAAGCATTAAAACTCCGTATGTTGCCATACATAAAGCAATTATCACAAGGCATATGACCCGTATAACAGAAATACTGCCATTTGCATTATAAAGTGGATGGAACATTTCAAAACCTAAGATTTAAGGCTATTTACTTTATTAAGATAAGGCTTTGCGTACATATCACAAACCCTTTGACGTAAATTTTGAGGATATTTTTCCAAACGTTGCTCAAATTTAATCTTATCATTATCAGAAACACCTTCTGCCACATTTGCAGAGATTAATGTACTTGGGTACATTTCGTAATTCTGATGAATAAAATTATCAATGAGTTCGCACAATTCCTCTGCTGTTTCAAAACCTGATGTAATGGGTTCACCACAGACAACTTTAACTCGCCCTTTATAGTCACGAATTCCTCGTGTAATGGTCTCTATATCCTCAAGTTTATCCTTTTTATATTCACCATTATTACGCTCTCTTATGTCAAGTTCATTTGCTTTGGCCAAGTCATTAGGGTCAAACTCGTAGGTTATTGATACAGGTACAATATTAAGGCTACTCATGTATTCTTTAAATGACTGCTTTAAGGTTCTCCCATACAAACCTAACATCTTCATTACTGCAGCCTCTGCCTTGTCATCGCCATCCTTAGCTCTACCCTCACGCTCTGCAATCCATACTGAATGATTTTCCTTAATAGAAAGACCAATATATGTAGAAAGATGACTTAAAGCTTTCAGCTTGTCTCTTGGTGATGCTATGGAACGTCTCACAATAAAGCTTTTATTAAGACGCATAAGTGATGTTGCCGCAGGCATTCTTAAAAGGTTATCGCCAATGGCGATACGGACTGTATCCAATCCCTGAGCATGTAAAGCCATATCAATAAAGGCAGGATCTAATGCTATATCACGATGATTTGAAATAAATAAATAACCTTTATTTGGAACTAACTTTTCAAAGCCTTCTAGGGTTAATCCATCAGTAGTCGAGGATATAACGTGATTCATCATTCCAGCTACAAAATCCTGGAATTGAGCAATGCTTTTAAACTTAGCAACCTTACGCATTAAAACCATCTTAACAATAGGTTTTAACAAAAATGAAAAATGCTTTGAGAGTAAAGGATATCTAAATTTTAAAATACTATCTATTACAAGCTTATCCGATGCAATTTTTTTTAATTCAACTTGCACCTCAGAATCATTGCATGGACGAATATCGTCAAAGATAGGATCAGAACTGGTAACTAAAGAATCTTTATTTTCTGTTTGCATAATAGGCCATATGATAAAAAATTTCGGATATTATACCAAAAAAAGGAAGGCATTTTTTAGTTGTAAAATACTCGTAAATTTGATTTTTCACCCTAAAACAAAGTGAAGTTATTCTTACAACAAGATCTTTTGTCTAATTTGCATCTTTCACATTATCCAACTTCTATTCTCATGTCATGCGCTAAATAAAAAGCTACAGCTTAGTAAAAATAACCCAATATTTTTGGAGGGACCAAACTTAAAGCCACTTGTTTTATTGACTCGTTGTTTATTAAAACTCTCTTTATACATCTTCTTTAAATTTTGTTGAAGAGGAATTGTATTTTGTCTTATTAAGACTATCTATTCCGAAAATATCCACAAGACAAATAAGATACTTAACAATCAAAATGTTAATGTTGTATTGTTTTGCTAAATTTCTCTTCTTTCCAAAGTCTATAAATTGCAACTTTGTCTTCATATTTAAGTTTCATAAATAATAAACCCCAATAAGTTATTAAACTTATTGGGGTCCCCCTAGATCTTCACCTAAGGTTTTAAAGATTCTTTATTAAAACCTGATTGTTTTATCCCTCTTTTTATTACAAATAAAAAGAGGGTGGTTAAAAGCAATACAAATTACTAATGACTTGGAATATAAGGAACGCGATAGTTATCAAAGTCCTCAAATAGCTCCGGCTCTACTTTACGCAGACGCTGCAACATACTCTTTGTAATTAACGTTACACCGCCTTCTGAGCGACGGAAACGTCTTGCATCGACCTCTGCATTCTCACCTACAATCAAGTTTCTTGGCAACTCAACGCCGCGATCTAGGATTACCTTAGTCAGGCGACATCCGCGATGAATAATGCAGAACGGGCAAATTACAGACTCAGACAAGAAACTGTTTGAATGTACACGTACAGAATGGAATAGTACAGACTGATTAACAGAAGAGCCTGAAATGATGCATCCTGAGGAACAAACGGAATTACGTACTATGGTTGAGGTACCATTAATATCCTGAACAAATTTTGCAGGAGGGTTCTGTGGTTGGTAAGTCCAAATTGGCCAGTCAAAATCATAAACATCTAATTGAGGCTCAATAGAAGCAATATCCATGTTTGCCTCCCAGTAAGCATCAATAGTACCAACATCACGCCAGTAAACTAAACTCTTATCACCACGATTACGAATTACAGACTTGGCATAGTTGTGAGCATGAGCCTTATGTTCCTTTACTAAGGATGGAATAATATCCATACCAAAGTCGCGATGAGATCCTGGGGTCTCATAATCTTTTTGTAAAATATCATATAAGAAATCAGCATCAAATACGTAGATACCCATTGAGGCTAAGCTTTTAGTATCGTCTCCAGGCATTGGTGCAGGATCTGCTGGTTTCTCCATAAACTCTGTAATAAGATTATTTTGATCTACACTCATTACGCCAAAAGCTGTAGCTTTAGATCTCTCAACAGGAATGCATGCTACAGTTAATGGAGAGCCCATGCGGATATGATCTAAGATCATCTCCGCATAATCCATTTTATAAATATGATCACCTGCCAGAATTAAAATATATTTAGGCTTGTGGTCTTTTATAATATCAATGTTCTGATAGACAGCATCAGCTGTACCCTGATACCAATGCTCCTCATCTATACGCTGAGATGCTGGTAATAAGTCTATATACTCATTAAACTGATTACGTAAAAAGCTCCAGGCTGACTGCAAGTGTCTTAGTAAACTGTGAGACTTATACTGAGTTACAACACCAATACCAGTAATTCCAGAATTTACACAGTTTGATAAAGCAAAATCAATAATTCTATATTTACCACCGAAATATACTGATGGCTTTGCACGATTATCGGTCATGTCTTTTAGACGGCTGCCACGACCACCAGCTAAAACTAAGGCCATTGTCTGTTTGGCAACATCACGGGCGTTTTCCACTTATTCACCTCTTTAAAGTTTTTTTTCTAAAATAGATAGTTATTACTGTTTGTCTGCAATTATCAGACAAAAAAAACCTTATTACACAATGCAAACAGCTGTTTTGAGATCCAGTTCAAATCATTGCGAATGATTAGATAAAAAATCAGGCTTAGCGCACATTTATTTAATTACATTTTTAAACAAAATAAATGTATCAATGTTAATTAACAATAAAATAAGTATTAAATTTACATAAAAATAAAAAAAAATAAAAATAATTCTTTAAATGCCAGCACAACTTATTAGAAAATATTTACAATTTTTTTAAATTTATAGTAAACAACGAATATAGTTGTAAGTTATATTTAAATTTATAGCTTACAAAAATATTATATTTACTATATTTAAGTAAATATAATAATAAACAGAAATCTTATTAAGATATAATGCTTTATTTTTTAATAAAAAAAAAAACTATACATTTTGTATATATTTGATTTAAATTGCTAAAATCTAGAATAAATATTTATGTGAAAGCGAAAGCTTTTTTTTGATTTATCTTACATAACGCAGTTGTTGTTTAGTCTAAAGGTAGGTCATATTTAGCTGTTGGATATTTGTCTATAAAGTACACTCATATATTTATACACAGTAAAAAAACTGAATAAACTTAAGGCTCAGAGTTTTATACACATAATATTATTTTGTCAGCAGAGATTATAGTAATCTTATTAACACTATGTTTTCTTTAAGTTTTTTTCTTTCTAAAATTTTTACATCTATTTATATGCTATCTAGAAATATTTCATATATAAGTCCTAGTAATTATTTAAGTACGCAATATAAATCACAGGTATAGTCGATTAAAAACGAGTACACTATAATGTAGCCAATTCTTATATAAAAAATTTTTGATATTACGTAATATCGCATAAGCAAAGCTTATTAGATTACATAGTATTTTTCCTCAAAAATTTAAACTTAAGATCAACAGAACAAAAAGGAAATTTATGATAATTGGTATTATTTGCGCTATGGATCCTGAAGCAGAATCTTTGGTTGCAAAACTAAAAAATGCCCAAGATATTGTTTTAGGTAAAGCTCATTTCTATACAGGCTCTCTTGAAGATCACGATGTTGTGATTGCAAGATCAGGTATAGGCAAGGTAAGTGCAGCCTATGTAACTGCAATTTTAATTACTAAATTTAACGTCTCAGTAATCATAAACTCAGGATCTGCAGGAGCTCTAGACAGTTCTTTAAAACTTGGTGATACTGTATTTTCAACACAAGCGGCCTATCACGATGCTGATCTGACCGTCTTTGGCTATAAAAAAGGCCAAATGGCCGGGCATAATCTATACTTTGAGGCAAGCCCTGAACTTATAGCTAAAGCAGAAATTGCAGCTGGCAATGTTCCTGCAATTCGAGATCATGTACGCAAGGGCATTATTTTGTCAGGAGATCAATTTATTTCATCACCTGAACTTAAAGCTTCATTCCTAGAAACATTCAAAGGGGCAATGGTTACAGAAATGGAAGGTGCTGCTATAGCTCATGTAGCATCGGACTTTAATGTACCATTCCTTATTATTCGAGCTGTATCTGACGGTGCTTGTGAAGGAGAACCTCAGACGTTTGAGGAATTCTTACCAATTGCATCTAAAAATAGTGCGGCTTTGGTATTAGCCCTACTAAGACTACTTTAATGCATGAAAATTTAGAAGATCTTAGAGACAAACTCTTTTCATATGACCTTTTAAAAGGGCTAGACGAAATTGCTGCTAATCCTACAGTAATTTTACTTATAGCCCTTTTGATAGAGCTTTGCTTACCTATTCCAAATAAATTACGCTTAAATAGCTTAATTCCTTTTTTTTACTCCTTACAAAAAAGGGTTAACAAACCAGAATATTCAAGATCTCAAATTATACTATCCTCTGTTCTTTTGCCTCTTTTAATTATCTTAACGGCGTTATTATCCCTTACTATTTTGCAATATTTTTTAGAATATGATCTGCTATTAGATTTGATAATTCTCCCTTTTTTACTAAATTCTCGTCACCCATTACTTTTAAGTAAAATTTGTGCTCAAAAACTTTTGGCAGGAAATAAAGATGAGGTTAGACATATTTTGTCAAAACATATGTATAGACAATGTCAAACTCTCTCTCAAATGGGCCTTTGCAAAGCACTATGTGAACACTGTCTTATGTATTTGTTTATAAACTGGTGGTCTGTAGCTATTTGGTACATAATTGCAGGTCTTCCCGGAGCGACTTTAATGAGCTTAGTTTCCGTTTTGTCCCGTTCATTTTCTATAAAAAGAACTGCAACTGCATTGTTTGGAATAAAAACATACCTTTTTTGCGAGCTTCTTCTTTCAATACCAACTTTTATCTTTGCTATAGCAATGTCATTCACATATCAAGGGGTAAAAAAACTCAAACTTAGCATCTACGAGGCTCGTACGTATCCTGAATTTATACCAGGTCTTATTTTAGCTATTTCAGGTTCAAGTACTGATATTGCCCTAGG
>CALFLJ010000138.1 GCA_937880335.1 uncultured Succinatimonas sp. | reverse complement strand
TTGCGTATAATACGCAAAGGGGTTACCAGTGTGGCATCTTTAAGTAAAATCCTGTTCATACGGTCTCCTTAACCAAACTGTTCTATTCTAATATGATTTATAGTTTTATGTCTCAAACTAACAATATATTCGCACCTAGATTTAATATTTCTGATGTTACCATTCACGAAAAAAAGCGTGTTTACAAACAATTCTTTGCTATAGATGATTATAAGGTCTCTTATAAGCGATTTGATGGAAAAGAAAGTCCTATTTTAGATCGCGAGATTTTCGAAAGAGATAAAAACGCATCTGTAATTCTACCTTATGATCCTAATACAGACGAAGTATGCCTAATAGAGCAGTTCCGTCCTGGAGCATTAAGAGATAAGCTCTCCCCCTGGCTTATTGAGGCTGTAGCCGGAATTATAGATGAAGGAGAGACTCCTGAGGGTGCGGCCTTACGAGAGCTTAAAGAGGAGGCCGGCATTTCTCTTAAAAAAGAGAACTTACATTATTGCCTAGGCCAATACCCAAGCCCGGGTGGTATTTCTGAATACGCATCCATCTTTATTGCCAATTGTGATTTAAGCCATTTAGGAAATCATGGCGGACTTGATAGTGAATTTGAGGACATAAGAGTATTTAAAGTACCTTTTGAGGATGCCTACAAACAAATTGAAACAGGATTAGTAAAAAATGCAGCTGCCATAATTGCTCTTATGTACTTAAAAATCCATCACGAAGAATTCAAAAATAAAGGCATTAAATAAGGAATTATATGAACTTATCCAATACTCAGGCTTTAGCTCAAAAGCTAGTCAGAATACAATCTATTACCCCCTGCGACAATGGATGTCAGAAAATTGTTTCAGATATTTTATCTCCTTTAGGTTTTAGATGTATTACTCTGTCAAAAGATGGAACTACCAACCTTTTAGCTATTCGTGGCAGTGGTTCACCCTTTACCTTATTTTTAGGCCACACCGATGTTGTACCCACAGGAGATCCTAAAACATGGGATCATGATCCATTCTGTGGAGACATATTTGAGTATGATGGTGAGATGTGCCTTTATGGTCGAGGATCCTCCGATATGAAAGGAGGAGATGCGGCTATGATCATGGCTATGGTTGATTTTGTGAAAGAAAATCCTAACCATAAAGGAAGTATTGGTCTGCTTCTTACCTCAAATGAAGAAGGGGATGCCAAAGGCGGTGTCCCTTTTGTAGTTGAGTACTTAAAGGAGCATAAACTAATCCCTGATTACTGCCTAATTGGAGAGTGTTCATCTGACAATTTCTTTGGAGATAGCATAAAAAACGGTCGACGTGGTGATATTAACTACACTATAGTTGTTCATGGCACGCAAGGTCATATTGCCCAAGAGGAATATGCAGAAAACGCCGTTCACAATGCAAGTCGACTAATTTCAGCCTTAATTGATAACCCGATTGATCAGGGCTCAAAAGACTTTCCTCCCACCTCTTTTCAAGTTTCAAATATAGAGGCCGGAACTGGTGCTGACAATGTGATCCCAGGTAGCTGTCGCTTAAGATGTAATACCCGCTTTAACGATTTACAAAATCTTGAAAGTGTTAAGGCTCATGTAAAAAAACATATAGATGCTCTTAATTTAAAGTGTGACTTAGATTTCCGCTTAGAGGGCTATCCATTTATTACTCCAGATGGTGAGCTTATTGATATTTTAAAGAAAAATATCAAAGAGGTGATCAATGTTGAAAGCTCTCTAGGGTCAAGTGGTGGCACCTCAGATGGTCGCTTTATAAGACCA
>CALFLJ010000137.1 GCA_937880335.1 uncultured Succinatimonas sp. | reverse complement strand
TGGAAGGATAAATAATTAGATAAAAATCTTAAAAAGATAATCTTACAGAGATTGAGATTATCAATGTTTCTTATTAAAAATCAAGAATTCATTTAGAGGAAATTCACTTAAATGCTAAAAGTACCCAGGTGAATTTTGTTATATTCATTCCAAGGATTCCACAGTTTTGACGAAGAACAAAATAATCCCTGGTAAATTTTTTTATATTCTTTCCAGGGATTAAACTATTTCTACAATGAGCCAAATTATGTCAGCCACCTAAAGGTATAAGAATACAAAATTCTTCACTTCTAGTTGCCTGCTACTACTTACGGCGATTACGAGCAATTTCAACAACCTTAAGGCGAGCCATTGCATCAGCTAATCTTGCTAAAGCATGCGTATAATCAACGTCTCCAGAGCCTGTTTTCTCAAGAGACTCCTTAGCTGCACGTATAGCTTCTTGAGCTTTAGCCTCATCAATGTCATCAGCTCTTAAAGCTGTATCTGCAAGAATTGTCACGTAGTCAGGTTGAACTTCTAAAACACCACCAGCCAGGTAAATTTGATCCTCTTTATCTTCAGAATCAATAAAGATTACCATACCTGTTTTAATAGTAGTCAACAAAGGAGTATGACCGTATCTGATGCCAAGCTCACCTTCCGAACCTGTCACACGTACAGATTTTACGCGACCAGAGTACAGACTGCCAACACCACTAACGACATCAAGATGGAATGAAATACTTTCCATGCATTCCTCCTTAAGACTATAAGTTCTTAGCTTTTTCTACGGCTTCGTCAATAGAACCAACCATATAGAATGCCTGCTCAGGAAGATTATCATACTCTCCATTTATAATCCCCTTAAAGCCACGTATTGTTTCTTTGAGAGGTACATACTTACCAGGAGAACCTGTAAATACTTCTGCAACACTGAAAGGCTGAGATAAGAAACGCTCAACTTTACGAGCTCTAGCTACGGCTAACTTATCATCTTCTGATAACTCATCCATACCTAATATAGCAATAATATCTTTTAGCTCCTTATAGCGTTGCAATACGGATTGAACTCCACGAGCAACTTCATAATGCTCTTCGCCAACGACAAAAGGATCAAGCTGACGAGATGTTGATGCCAAAGGATCAACAGCAGGATAAATACCTAGTGACGCGATTTGACGAGATAATACGATTGTTGCATCTAAGTGGGCAAATGTTGTTGCAGGACTAGGATCTGTTAAATCATCTGCAGGAACGTAAACAGCTTGAACTGATGTAATAGATCCTTTCTTAGTAGAAGCAATACGCTCTTGAAGAACGCCCATTTCTTCTGCTAAAGTTGGCTGATAACCTACAGCTGAAGGCATACGACCTAACAAAGCAGATACCTCTGTACCAGCTAAAGTATAACGATAGATGTTATCAATAAATAATAATACATCTAAACCTTCATCACGGAATTTTTCAGCAACTGTTAAACCAGTCAAAGCTACACGAAGACGGTTCCCTGGAGGTTCATTCATCTGACCATAAATCATCGAAACCTTGTCAATAACTTTAGACTCTTGCATCTCGTGATAGAAATCGTTACCCGCACGAGTACGTTCACCAACACCAGTAAAGACAGATAAACCAGAATGGGCTTTAGCGATATTATTAATAAGCTCCATCATATTTACAGTCTTACCTACGCCAGCACCTCCGAAAAGACCTACTTTACCACCTTTCGCAAACGGGCAAATTAAGTCCATAACCTTAATTCCGGTTTCTAAGATCTCTGTAGTTGATGACTGTTCAGCATAAGTTGGAGGTGCTCTATGAATAACCCAATTATCATCTTCTCCTATAGGTCCTTGTTCATCAACAGGCTCTCCTAAGACATTCATAATACGTCCTAAGGTTTTACGTCCTACAGGAACTTTAATACCAGCTCCAGTATTGATAGCATCAATACCACGACACAAACCATCAGAAGATCCCATGGCAATACAACGTACAACACCACCACCTATCTGTTGTTGTACTTCAAGTATTAAGTCCTGACGTTTATCGCCGTCACCTTTTACTTTTAAAGCATCATATAATTCCGGAATTTTTCCTTCCGGAAACTCAACGTCTACTACAGCGCCGATGATCTGAACGATCTTTCCAACTTCACCGGCTCTATTTGAATTCGCAGCCATTTAAATATTCCTCTTAATATTCGTTACACAGCCGATGCGCCAGAAACGATATCGTTTAACTCCAACGTAATGCTGGCCTGGCGAGCTTTATTGTATTCAAGCTGTAAATCGCTTACTAAAGACTCTGCGTTATCAGTTGCAGCCTTCATAGCAACCATTCGAGCAGCTTGCTCTGAAGCTAAATTTTCAAGTACCCCCTGATAAACCATTTGTTGGATATAGCGATCCAACAGAACATTTAAAATAGCCTCAGGATCTGGTTCATATAAATAATCCCAATGGTGCTTGGCAACATCTTCATCTTCAGTTTTAGAAAGTGGTAATATTTGTGTAACCAAAGGTACCTGTACCATAGTATTCTTAAAGCCATTAAAACATAAATAAACTTTATCTACGTCAGCATTTAAGAAACTGTCAGTTACAACTTTTATAGCACCAACAAGCTTTTCCGGCTTAGGATCGTCACCAAAACCACTATGAGAGGCAATAATTTCTATTCCACTACGCATAAAGTAAGCACTAGCTTTAGAACCTAATAAGGCCGCACAAACTTTTATGCCTTTTTTTTGACAATCTTGCATTTTTAACAAGACTTTGCGGAACAAATTAATATTAAGACCTCCACATAGCCCTCTATCTGTTGAAACAATGATAAAAGCGATTTTGTTGACTGGTCTTTCAATCATATAAGGATGACGAAACTCACTATGACTAGCCGCGATATGTCCAATGATGTCATGTAAGCTTTTTGAGTAAGGACGACTTTGAGTCATCTTATCTTGAGCTCTACGCATCTTTGATGCTGCAACCATCTGCATAGCACCAGTAATCTTCTGTGTATTTTGAACAGAAGCTATCTTGGTTCGAATTTCCTTTGCTCCAGCCATTTAGAGCTCCTAGTAAGTCTGAGTTGATTTAAAGTCAACGATTAAATCAGTAAGGAATTTTACAACCTCTTCTGAATAATCAGGCTTTGCATCAATATCCTTAAGTTGCTGCTCATACTTTGAATGGGCAAATGCAAGCAAAGCTTTTTCAAAAAGTAAAACCTTTGATAGCTCTACATCTTCGAGGAATCCTCTTTCAGCTGCAAAAATAACTAAGGACTGCTCTGCTACGGTCATAGGCGAATACTGATTTTGCTTCATCAGCTCTGTAACTTTCTGACCATGATCAAGCTGTTTGCGAGTAGCATCATCTAAGTCAGAGGAAAACTGAGCAAAAGCAGCTAATTCACGGTACTGAGCTAAAGCTGTTCGGATACCGCCTGATAACTTCTTCATTATCTTAGTTTGAGCTGCGCCACCTACACGTGATACAGAAATACCAGGATCAACTGCAGGTCTTACACCTGAATTGAATAAACTGGTTGTTAAGAAAATCTGACCATCAGTAATAGAAATTACGTTAGTAGGAATAAAAGCAGAAACATCACCTGCCTGAGTTTCAATAATAGGCAATGCAGTTAAAGAACCAGTCTTACCTTTGATCTTTCCACCACTTAATTCTTCTAAATACTCAGCGTTAACGCGAGATGCGCGCTCTAACAGACGTGAATGTAAATAGAAAACATCACCTGGGAAAGCTTCACGCCCAGGAGGACGGCGCAATAATAGAGAAATCTGTCTGTATGCTACAGCATGCTTTGATAAATCATCATAGATAATAAGGGCATCCTCCCCCTGATCCATGAAAAATTCCCCCATAGCACAGCCTGAATAAGGAGCTATATACTGTAAAGCAGCTGTATCAGCAGCTGAGGCTACTACAACAATAGTATTCGATAAGGCTCCTTCTTCATCTAATTTTCTTACTACAGAAGCAATAGTTGAAGCCTTTTGTCCAATAGCTACATAAATACAACGAACGCCATATTTTTGCTGGTTGATAATTGTATCAATAGCTAAAGCTGTTTTACCAGTCTGGCGATCACCAATAATTAATTCACGCTGACCTCTTCCAATAGGAATCATGGAATCTACAGCTTTATAACCAGTCTGAATTGGCTGAGACACACTTTGTCTTGCAATTACCCCAGGCGCGATTTTTTCAACTGGATAATACTTATCAGATAAAATTTGGCCTTTTCCATCAATAGGCTCACCTAAGGCGTTTACAACTCTTCCTAACAAAGCCTCACCAACAGGAACCTCTAAAATTCTTCCGGTACTCTTAACTGACATACCTTCAGATAACTCACCGTAAGGTCCTAAAACGATAGCACCTACTGAATCGCGCTCCAAGTTTAAAGCTAAACCATAAAGGTTATTTTCAAACTCAAGCATTTCGCCTTGCATAACATTGGACAGGCCGTGAATTCTAACAATACCATCATTTACGGAAACAATGGTACCCTCGTCACGCGCTTCTGTCACAACTTTAAACTGCTGAATTCTTTGCTTAATTAAATCAGCAATTTCTGTTGAATTAAGTTGCATTTAAAACCTCTTATTATCTAAGGGTTGAAGACAGGCTCTGTATACCTGTCTTGATACTAGCGTCAATAACTTCATCACCAATTTTAAGAATTGCTCCACCAATTAAGGATTCATCAATAATTTCTTGAAAATCGATAACACAGCCATATTTTGAAGCTAGTTTATCTTTTAAAAGTTTAATTTCACTTCTGTCGTAGGGACGAGCTGAAATAAACTGCACTGTTAAAATCTTGTCGTGCTCTTTACGTAATCTTAAGAATTCATCGTAAATATCAGGAATTACTAAAAACCTTTGGTTTTCACCAATCACACGAATTAGATTCTTACATTTGTCATCAATAAGTTCTTGCAAAAGAGAAATTAAGATATTTCCTGCACTTTCTGCATTAGGAGAATTCTTTATTGCAGTCAAGATATTTTTATCCTTACAAGATAAAGACAAGGCGAATAACATCTCCTGCCACTTATCTAAAGTTTTGTCTTCAACTGCAATATCAAATACAGCCTGAGCATAAGGTCTTGCTACTGTAAGGTTCTCAGCCATTAACAGCACTCCTACAGACTATCTGTAATTTTCTTAAGCATGGCTTCGTCAGTAGATTTCTCTGCCCTATCACCAATAACTTTTTGAACACCAGCCATTACAAGAGAAGCATACTCTGCACGCAACTCTTCTTTGACTTTATTCTTTTCAGCTTCAATCTCGACTTTAGCTTGCTCGAGAATTCTTTTTTTCTCGTCAAGGGCTTCCTGAGATGCCTTATCGATAATCAAAGAACGCTCTTTATTAGCATTATCAATAATTTTCATTGCCTCAGATCGAGCTTGACGTAAAGTATCTTTAGCACCTTCGTTTGCCAATTCGAGATTTTTCTTTGCCTTTTCAGCAGCTGTAAGACCATCTGCTATTTCTTTTTGTCTCTTCTCTAACATGTCCATCAGAGGAGGCCATACAAACTTCATACAAAGTACAGCAAAGATCAAAAATGCAACAGCTTGTCCTAGGAAAGTAGCATTTATATTCAATTCAAAAGCCCCGCTCTATTGATTACTTAATGCTCTAATGCGAATAAAATGTACATACCAAGACCAACACCGATCATAGGAATAGCATCAACTAAGCCCATAACAATGAAGAATTGGGTACGTAAAAGTGGTAATAAATCAGGTTGTCTGGCAGAACCTTCAAGGAACTTACCACCTAAAATACCGATACCGATGGCACCACCGATAGCTGCTAAACCCATTAAAATTGCAGCGGCAAGTAAATAAAATTCCATTCGTATTTCTCCTTAAAACAGATATAAAAAAACTATTCTTCTTCACTAGCCATTGACAAATATACAATAGTCAAGACCATAAAGATAAAGGCTTGTAAAGTCACAATTAAAATGTGGAACAAAGCCCAAGGTACATTCAATACCCACTGAATCCACCATAAAGGTAGTAATGCAATGAGAATGAAAATCATTTCTCCGGCGTACATATTTCCAAAGAGACGTAAGCCTAAAGAAACAGGTTTAGAGAGTAATGAAACACCTTCTAAAAGTAAATTTATCGGAGCAAAACACCAGTGGTTAAATGGATGCAAAGTCAAACTCTTTATAAATCCTTTAACACCGACATTTTTGAAGGCGAAAACAAATATCATTACAAAAATTCCTACTGCCATAGATAAAGTAATATTTACGTCAGCTGAAGGAACGACTCTCAAATAAGGTACACCAAGAACACTTGCAACTTCCGGTAATAAATCAATGGGTAAAAGATCCATTAAATTCATAAGGAAGATCCACATAAATACAGTCAAAGATAAAGGAGCGATAAGCTTACTCTTACGCTTAAATATTCCGGTCACGGAACTATTTACAAATTCAAAAATAATCTCCACAAAGCACTGAAATTTATTAGGAACACCACTAGTTGATCTCTTAGATGCATATCTAAAGAAAACTAAAAATAAAATTCCTAATAGGATGGAAATTCCAATCGAATCTAGGTTTAACACCCAGAAATCATTAGAAGCACCTTTATTTTCTGGAATAGCAGCAAAACACTCCCCGCTTCCAAGGTCACTAAATGAGCACTGAGTTGTATCTACTTTTTTTATACACTCGTGCTCATTATTTGAACTTAACAAACACTCTGAAAAATTAGCTTTATCGACTGGTTTTACACTATCAACAATTGAAAAGTCCCTAAGGTCGACTTGCAAAAAGTGTAAGTGATGGGAAATATACTCCTGAGATTTTATCTCTGACATAGACTTTCACACCTTAACTTAACTGTAAAAAAGATTAGTAACTCTTTGTATTTTTAACAAAATACGACTTAACAAAATTTTTGTCAAAACAACTTTTGTAATTATCGTATCTACTTTTTTAAATAAAAGCAGTATTTTTTTAACTCTGTTCTTTGTGACAGATAATAAAAGTAGGATATAACACGAGATTGAAAATCACCATAGAAACAAAAGTAAAAATGGTGACAGTGTCGTTCAGTTCAAAAAAAAGAAAAGCACAACCTAAAATCAAAATAACTAACATGAATTTTATTACGAAACCGTATACGGCATCATAAAGTATTATATTAGCGGTTTTTTTTAGATAGTTACGGCGATTTGCAATGTAAAAAAATGCTAATTGAGGGACAAAATAGGAAAAAATACCGACAAAGTAAGATGTAAGATTTTTCACTACAAGATCCCCTTTATACACACAATAAGCACATAAAAGGAACCCTGCACACAAGATAAATAAAATATTAAAAATGAAAATCTTCTTATTTATCGACATGATAAATTTTATTGATCTATTCCAAGTAATTTTAGTACTTTTGCTAACTGTTGGTGCGTTGAATAGCTCAAAGTTAACTTACCTTTATCTTCATCCTTACCAGAAAACCTTACTTTAACCCCACCTAACTGCTCAGTAAGACTACTCTCCCAAACACTAAAAGATTCAGGTCTATAATTTTTCTTATTATCTTGATTTTCATCGCGCCCTTCTTTTATTTCTTTCACAAAGACTTCTGTTTGGCGAACATTTAATCCATGATCTACAACATACTTAGCAGCCTTTACTTGTAGATTATCATCTAAAGCAAGTAGCGCTTTTGCATGACCAAGTTCTATTATCCCCTGCTTAAGATACCCTTTGACATCTTCGTTTAGATTATTAAGTCTTAACAAATTTGCTATTGAACTTCTAGATTTTCCTAATGTTTTAGCTAATTCATCCTGCTTTAAATTACATTCTGACATCATAATTTCTAAAGCTTTGGATAATTCTAATGGGTTAAGATCTTCTCTTTGAATATTCTCTATAAGAGCAATAGCATAAGCATTCTCTTTTAAATCATCTCGCACAAGGCAAGGAACTTTTACTAGATTAGCTAATTTACAAGCACGGAACCTTCTTTCTCCGCAAATAATAGAGTATTTTCCTTCATTCTGCTTTTTAACAAGAAGAGGTTCAAGCAGACCGTGCTCTTTAATAGATAAAGATAGTTCCTTTAAGCTATTATCATCAAAATCTTTTCTTGGCTGATAAATAGAAGGTTCTAACAAATTTAAATCTATTTCAACAACTTTACTACCTTCATCTATTACGATATTTTCTTTATTGTTTGATGTATGTTGTAATGTATTTAAAACATCTGTAGACTTTTCTTCTTTAGATTTCTTACTGTCACTTAATAGAGATGACAGCCCTCTCCCTAAACCAGCCATAACTTAAATCCCTAATAAAAATTTTATTTTCTATTTTGATCTTTTTCTATAATTTCAGCAGCAAGAGCCAAATAAGCCTTAGATCCAGCAGAAGACTTGTCATAATACATTGCGGGTTTACCAAAACTAGGAGCTTCTGCTAATCGTACGTTACGCGGAATAATAGTTTGATAAACAAGATTGCCGAAATTATTCTTTAACTCATCTGATACATCAGTTGATAACCGATTTCTATTATCAAACATAGTCCTCAAAATGCCTTCAAGTTTTAATCTTGGATTTACAGCTTGCGCTAATTGGTCAACTGTATCAATTAATAAAGTTAACCCTTCAAGAGCAAAATATTCACATTGCAATGGAACTAAAATAGAGTCTGCGGCACACATCGCATTAACTGTTAACAAGTTAAGAGAAGGAGGGCAATCTATAAAAATATAATCATACTGTTCTTTTATTTCTTCAAGAGAATTTTTTAATCTAAATTCCCTTGCAAAATAATCAAGTAGTTTAACCTCTGCAGCTGTTAAATCCTCATTTGCGGGAATAAGATGGAATGAACCATTTGTTTTTTCAATTAAAGCATCACGAATATCTAAATTGTCAATTAAAACCTGACAGGTTGTTTTAGTTACTTCAAACTTATTTATCCCTGATGCCATAGTTGCGTTTCCTTGAGGATCGCAATCTACAACTAAGACTTTCTTTTGCATTGCAGCTAAAGATGCTGCTAAATTTACACATGTAGTTGTTTTTCCAACCCCACCTTTTTGGTTAGAAATAGCAATTGTTTTACTCATTAAAAATCCTTACTCAAATTAGGTAACAAGATGACAGCTTGACGAGACGCTTCAAGATCTGGAACTGATAAATTAACTATTTTTTCAATTCTAACTGATAATGGGACATCATTAATCTCATCTTCTTCAAGATTACCTTTCATAGCTATAAATACCCCTTTTTCATCTATTAATGGTAAACACCATCCGACAAAACGAGATAAAGGAGCAAAAGCACGACTTACAATACAGTCAAATTTTTTTTCTAATTTTATATTTTCACAACGGTCATTGATGATTGTTACATTTCTTAAACCTAAAGTGACCATTGCAGTTCTTACAAAAGACAATTTTTTTGCAATTGAATCAATAAGGGTAAATTTCTTTTCAGGATTTAGTATAGCAAGAACCAATCCAGGAAAACCTGCACCAGTTCCTACATCAGCAATATTTTCTCCTTGTAATAGAGGGGAAATAACAGCACTATCCATAATATGCAAAACAAGCATTTCATTTGGGTTTCTAATAGCTGTTAAATTTAACCTTTCATTCCACTTAGTCAATAAATCAACTAAGTTGACTAACATTACTATTTGCTCATCACTTACAATTAAAGAAGTTTCAGTGAACATTTGCCTTAGCTTTGTTTCGGCAAACACCTTATCAAAATAAAAATTAGATCTATAACTCACAAAAAAAAGCCTCTTTTTAGTTTTTACCAAGCATCCCCATCTTTTTGAGATGAACTAATAAAATAGAAATTGCAGCTGGGGTTACACCAGATATACGTGAAGCCATTCCTATAGTATCAGGCTTGTATTCATTTAACTTTTGTGCAACTTCATTAGATAAAGCTCTAATAGAAGAATAATCAAAATCAAGAGGGAGTAATGTGCGTTCATTACTCTCTTTTTTACGAATATCATCTATTTCTCTATCAAGGTATCCTTGATATTTTACTTGAATCTCAACTTGCTCAGCAGCCTGATCTATAGTTGCTATTGGATCTAATTTTGCAGCTTTTAATAAATTATTAAGTTTACATTCAGGGCGTCGCAAAATCTCTTCTAAACTCTGTTCTTGTGATAAAGGAGCTCTTAAAGTATTACTTATACTCTTTCCCATTTCTGATGACGGTTTTACAGTTGTCATTCTCAAACGAGCTTTTTCTTTCTCTATTTGATTTTGCTTTTTCTCAAAGAAACTCCATCTTTCATCCGAGACTAAACCAAGCTCTCTTGCTTTTGTAGTCAAACGTAAATCAGCATTATCCTCTCTTAAAATTAAACGATACTCAGCACGAGAAGTAAACATTCGATAAGGTTCTTTAGTTCCCAAAGTACATAAATCATCCATAAGGACACCTATATAAGCTTCATCACGACGAGGGAACCAAGGTTTTTGACCTTTTATATAAAGACTGGCATTTATACCAGCAAGTAAACCTTGAGCAGCTGCCTCTTCATAGCCTGTAGTACCGTTAATTTGACCTGCTAAGAATAAGCCAGAAATTTTCTTAGACTGCATAGAAACAGATAGTTCTCTAGGATCATAAAAATCATACTCAATAGCATAACCAGGTCTTGCTAATACCGCATTTTCTAAACCTTCAATTGAATGAATAAAATTTTCCTGAACATCAAAAGGTAAAGATGTTGAGATTCCATTAGGATAAACGAGGGGTGACGTTAACCCTTCAGGCTCCAAAAAGATTTGATGAGATGTTCTATCAGGATATCTAACAATTTTATCTTCAATAGAAGGACAATAGCGAGGACCTACACTATGTATAACGCCTGAATATAAAGGACTCCTATCTAAACCACCTCTAATTATTTCATGAGTTCTTTCATTAGTTCTTGTTATATAACAAGGAACTTGAGTAGGATGCATTGATTCATCATCTAGGAATGAAAAAGAAGGCAAAGGAGATTCTGGCTCTTGCTTAGTCATTTTTGAAAAATCAATGGATGAAGCAACAATACGAGCTGGTGTTCCTGTTTTTAAACGTCCAACTTTAAGGCCTAGTTCTTTTAAATTTTCTGCAAGGTCAATAGAAGCAGGATCTCCAGCTCTGCCACCGGAGTAATGATTTAAACCTATGTGAATAAGACCATTTAAGAATGTACCAGCACAGATAATTACAGCTTTACAATAAAAATTTATACCTGCAGCAGTAACAACACCTGCAATAGTTTGATCTTTAAAAAGAATATTTGTAGCAGGTTGTTGAAATATAGTTAAATCAGGGTAATTCCAAAGTAATCGTCTCATTTCTTCTTTATAAAGATGACGGTCTGTTTGTGCTCTTGTTGCTCTTACAGCCGGTCCTTTTGAAGAGTTTAATGTTCTAAATTGGATTCCTGATTTATCAATTGCCATAGGACATACCCCTCCCATGGCATCAATTTCCTTAATTAGATGACCTTTACCTATTCCTCCAAAGGCAGGATTGCAAGACATCTCACCTATAGTTTCTAAATTATGGGTAAGAAGTAAAGTTTTGCAATGCATACGAGCTGCAGCTGCAGCAGCCTCGATTCCTGCATGTCCTGCACCAATAACAATTACGTCAAATTCTCTAAATTTGTTCATAGTAAACTTTCCATTGACCTCAGAAAAAATAGTTTCCAACAATAAAAGAGGTCTTAATAATGAATTAATAGAAAATATTAATTTCTATATATTTATCTTATTATCTTTATTATTAGGACGTTGGAATCTGTAGAAAGTAAAAAAAAACTTTTTAAATCAGATAGTTTTATAAAAAAAAAACTTTCTACAAATTGTTAATTCAGTTGTTGATTATTGTGGGAAAGTTTTAAGTTATTAACAATCTAAAAATTAGATTGATTTATCAAAAGTTTTTCCTTACGTTTTTCGAAAAGATTCCCACAATTTTTTTACAGGCGTTATTGTACCGAAAATGTGAGTAAAATTAGTCATTTTTTTATTTTCAAAAACACTATTTAAATTTAAAAAGCAATTTTCTTTTTTTATGAAATAATTTGAGTAAAAAAGGTGTTTTTTATTGAAAAGTTATTTGATAGATATGAGGTGATTTTTTAGAAAAATTTTTCAATGTAAATGGTTTATTTTTGGTAATAAATAATTCTATGTTAACTGATTTACTTACTCCCAAATTTAGTTTTATGCTCTGTTTTTGATACTTACGGTCATGTATGTCCAAAATAATATATGTAGGGCTGGTCAGCTGTTATGTCAATTAGGTAACTTTTCGCAAATTTACCTGAAGTTAGATCCTAAACTATATGGTAAATGTATTTTTATGAATAAAAAAAATTATTAAGATTGATGATGTGGAAATAGCAAAGTTAAGAACCTACGCTGAATATGATTCATCTTATTTCTCTGTGACAATACGTCATTTTGTCTTACCTATTTTCGGTGCTTGATGTTAAACGACTAATGAATTTGGGATTCACTCAAGCTGATATTTAGTAACTAGAAGAAGTTGCTGTAAAAGGATCATTTTCGCAATTATAGACAGTCTTTAAACAACTCTTACTTTATTCATGAAGCTATAGGTTCATATGACATAATTGCATCTAAAGAAAAAAGGACATTTACTTGACATGGCATCAATACCTAATGTCCTATATATCTTCATGTTTATCATGATGGTGTACTGTTGAGTGTCTGGTATATGTTGCCTGTATGTCCTTTGTATTATTTTATAGCAAAAGAGCTAGGTATGGTCCGTATACGTCAAAGTTGTCAAACAGAGGTGTTTGTTTAATGGCTATTTTGCAATTTGCTCCCATACTATTAAAAATCAATTTTATAGTCTTTTAATATATAGAGAAAAGAATGTTATAGGAACATAATTAAGACAGTACAAGGATCTAAACGATTTTTAACGCCTCAATATCACAACTATCTTTTACAAAGGAAATTTATTACCTGGATAATCTCTTATCAGAGCTATGGGGCAAATTAAGTGTTTACTGGCTTCAATACCTGTATCCAGATTGGCTAGATAGTAAAAGAGATCCCAAGAAAAACTAAGGATCTCTTTGATTTAATTGGTATCCCTTACTATAAGAAGATAGTCAAAATTTGAAACTATGATCTATAAAGTTTGAGATTTAACTTTTCAAAAAAAATTAGATAAAGTTGTTTATATATTTTTTTTATTACAGTTTTCTTAAACACGCTTTTTGAATTCGTTAGTGCGAGTGTCGATTTCAATCTTATCGCCTGTTTTAACGAAATCTGGTACGGAAAGCTCATAGCCAGTACCTGCTAAGCGTGCAGGCTTCATTACCTTACCTGATGTATCACCACGAACTGCAGGCTCGGTGTACTCTACTTCACGAACAATACTGATTGGTAACTCAACACTAATAGCTTTACCATTGTAGAAAGTTACCTGGCAAACATCTTCCATACCATCAACGAGGTAATTTAAAACATCACCCATGTTGTCTTTTTCAATATCATATTGATTGAACTCTTCGTCCATGAAAACATAAAGCGGGTCATTGAAATAAGAATAGGTACAATCTTTGTGATCAAGGATAACGTCGTCTAAACGATCGTCGGCACGGAAAACAGTTTCAGTACCTGCATTTGAAAGAAGACTCTTTAACTTCATCTTAACAACGGCAGCGTTACGACCTGACTTACTGTATTCTGTTTTCTGAACAACCATTGGGTTGTTGTTTAACATGATAACGTTACCAGCGCGAACTTCTTGAGCTAATTTCATAAAAAAAATTGTGTTTTGAACCTAGAGTTCAACTAAGTAGAAAACACAGTCCTCCGTAAATACATTGATATCAAATAAAAGTTTGGTAGATTTTAAAGTAATATTTTTATTACAAATTAAGCAGTTAAAAAAACTAGCTAAATAAATTCTGTCCTAAATTATAGAACAATAGCACTACCAATAAATTTAATCCTCAATTCTAACAGATATACAGCGATCTTTGGCAAAACAATAGCTAGTTTTTTAATTTATGATTTTTCCTCAAGCTTATCTTCAATAAATTTATTTAAGTTATCTGTTAATGATCCTAATGATTTGAGGTGAGTTGCCCAAATTTTGCTAATTTGAAGCCATGATGGATAAAATTCAATTAGATCTAGATTTTCTATAGCATCTCCATAATGGTTATAACTTAAATTTAGATCTTCTATTTTATTTATGATATCTAAATATTGGATATGTTCTTTCATTCTTGCAAATAGAGCTTTTAGCTTTTCTTTGTGAGTATCTTCACTTTGTGGATAAATATTCCATAAAAAAGGTTTTCCACTAAGCATAGCTCTAACAATTGAATCCTCTCCTCTTACAAGATTTAAGTCTGCTTTAAACAAAATTTCATCAAATTTTGACTGTGGGACCATTTTTAAAATTTTGATATTGCAGTTGTTAATTTGTATTTTGTCACCAACTTTTAAATCTTTGGAAAAACTTTTATTCAAGCATTCTTGAGCTAATCCTTCAAATACATTTATTTCAAAATTTTTTTTGCACTTAAACAAAGTATAGAAAAAATTTTTTAGGGGGGCTGTTTCGTAAGAAAATATATTTATTAGAAATTTATTTTGTATTAAATTGTTCTGCTGATAATTAAAATCATTTAAGTTTTTTTCTATAATTACTCCCCCAGTTTTTTTAGTAAATCCAGGGAAAAAGAAGTAGCTTTCAATGCCATTTGAAAAAGACTTTAATCCATGGCATTCTTCAGCGAATTTCTCAGCTGTTAAGTACTCAAGCTTTATTACTAAAGCACCATCTTCTTTTATTTTTTTATAGCAAAATTTTGGTAAACGACATGAGAACGCTTCAATAATAATATCTGTTAAATGATAATCATTATTATTTTGGGGCCATTTAGAAATTTTTAAATTATCATTAATTTCAAATTTTTCTTTAATTTTGTTTAGTGTTTCTAGGTTGTCGCATAATAGTTCGACCTTATATAAATGGCTTAAATCTCTTGCTAAGCGTAAACAGAAACCAGCATCACCGAAATTATCGATAACGTTACAAAATATACTAAGAGTTTTTGTCAATACTTTCATAAAAAATAAAGAGGTTGAAAACGGTATCCTATTTGTTGATAATATAGATGTCTAAAAACACCTAACTTATTAAAAAATAAAGAAAAAATATTTTTTTATAAATCATAAAGATACGTACTCCAACGTGTTATTAAGTTAAAATTTTGTTAAAAAAAGGATTTATCTGATGATCAAGGTTATAGTAAAAAGAGACGGCAGAAAAGTTTCTTTTAACGAACGAAAGATTGCAAATGCAATCCGAAAAGCTTTAATTTCTATTCACCCTGATGATAAATCCACCTCTGAGAAAGAGGAGCTGTTAATTGAGAAATTAACTTCAGATGTTGTTAACAAAATTGAAGATAAAAATCTTGAAGAACCAACTGTCGAAAATATTCAAGATATTATCGAGCAAGTAATGATTCAAGCTGATCTTGCTGCTGAAGCTAAAAATTTTATTTTATATCGCCAAAATAGAACAAATGTAAGAACTTACAATACTGAGCTAACTAAGATTTATAGAGATCTTACTTCAAAAAGTACTGCTGATATGGATCTTAAGCGTGAAAACGCTAATATAGATGCAAATGCACCAATGGGTCTTATGTTGCGCTTTGGTTCAGAGGGATCTAAGGATTATGTCCGTCGTTATATTCTAAGGCCTGAGCACTCTATAGCTCATGCTCGTGGTGATATTCATATCCATGACTTAGATTTCTACCTTTTAACAATCAACTGCTGTCAGATTGGTTTAAAAGATTTATTTAAACGTGGTTTTTCTACTGGTCATGGTTTTTTACGTGAGCCACAGTCGATTCAGTCAGCAGCCGCTCTATGCTGTATTGCTATTCAGTCAAATCAGAATGATATGCATGGTGGTCAGTCTATTCCTTTATTTGAATACGATTTAGCACCTTATGTTGTTGCATCTTATATAAAGCATTTAAGAAAAGTTATTGATATTGTTTTAAGAGACGATACTAATGACACCTCATCTATTAAAGAGTTTTGTAACAATCTCTATAAAAAGAATGAGTCTTGCTTAACTAAGGAATCTCAAATAGAAATTAGAGAATATTTAGTAAAATTTTTCCAGGAAAATAATCTTAATCATGTTACATCTTCTGATATAGATTATATATTATCTGAAGCGATTAAGCTTACAGAGCGCGAGACTTATCAAGCTATGGAAGCATTAATCCACAACCTAAATTCAATGCAGTCTCGTGCAGGAGCTCAAGTTCCTTTCTCCTCTATCAACTATGGTACTGGAACAACTCCTGAAATGCGTTTGATTATGAAGAATGTACTTTTAGCAACTGATGCTGGATTAGGTGGTGGTGAGACACCAATTTTCCCTGTACAAATCTTTAAAGTAAAAGATGGGGTTAATACAAAGGAAGGTGATCCAAACTACGATCTGTTTAAGCTTTCTTGCAAAGTTTCTGCTAAGAGACTCTTTCCAAACTTTTCTTTCTTGGATGCACCTTTTAACGCTGAGTACTATATCCCAGGACATCCTGAAACAGAAGTCGCTTTAATGGGATGTCGTACTAGAGTTGTGTCTAACTACTACGATAAGACTCGCCAGATTATTCCTGGGAGAGGAAACCTTTCATTTACTACAATTAATCTACCTCGTTTAGGTATTGAAGCTCACGGTTCTATCAGTGCTTTCTTTGAAAGCTTAGATAAAATGATTTATATGGTCTTTGATCAGCTGATGGATCGGTTCAAGTTAATAGCGGCTAAGCAAGTTTTAAATTATCCTTTCTTAATGGGACAAGGTGTTTGGATTGATTCTGATCGATTGGAGCCTGAGGACCGTATAGAAGATGTTATCAAACATGGCTCTATGTCTGTTGGCTTTATTGGCTTGGCTGAGTGTTTGGTTGCGTTAATTGGTAAGCATCATGGTGAGAGTAAGGAAGCTTATGATCTTGGTTATAAGATTATTAAGCATATGAGAGATCTTACAGATAAACATACTGTTGATACAGGATTAAATTTCTCTTTATTCTCAACTCCTGCTGAAGGTTTATCTGGTCGTTTTGTTAAGATTGATAGAAATATTTACGGCTCTATCAAAGGGGTTACTGATAGAGAGTACTATACTAATAGCTTTCATGTTCCTGTTTATTACAATATTACAGCTGCAGATAAGATTAGAATAGAAGGTCCTTTCCATGCTTTATGTAATGCTGGATCTATTTCGTATGTAGAGATGGATGGAGACTTAACTAAGAATGTTGAAGCCTTTGAAAAGGTAATTCTTTATATGAAGGCATGTGGTGTAGGGTATGGCTCTATTAACCACCCAGTCGACCGTTGCCCTGTATGTAATTATGTAGGTGTTATTAACGATGTCTGCCCTAAATGTGGCCGTCGTGATGGTGAGGGAGTTACCATAGATAGATTACGTAAATTAGGTATTGGTTGTATTTCTTGCGGTTAATATATAGATTTTTTTTGTTTTTTTTAGGAGTTTTTTATGCAGACTAGATTACACGCTCATAATGGTGTTGTTGGCGAGGGCGTTAAATTTGAACGAATTCGCCGTGTTACTGGTTATCTTGTTGGTAGTCTTGATCGTTTTAACAACGGTAAGAAAGCAGAAGAGCAAGATCGTGTTAAACACATGCACGTATAATCTAATAAAAACTTATGAAAAAACTGGATATTGATTTACTTAACAATACCAGTATAAGAATAGCCGGGGCTGTTTCCGAATCTGTGGTGGATGGCCCCGGCATTCGTTATACTGTATTTACACAAGGGTGTCCATTTCGATGTAAAGGTTGTCATAATCCACAAGCACAAAGTTTAACAGGTGGAATGGATGTATGTCTCAAAGCATTATACGATGAATTAAAAGCCAACCCTCTTGTAACTGGTGTTACCTTCTCTGGAGGAGAACCTTTTATTCAAGCAAAATCTTTGTCTATTTTTGCAAAAATTCTAAAAGAGGATGGGTTTAACCTATGGTCTTATTCTGGATTTACTTTTGAAAAGATTATAAAAGATCCTGAAAAATTAAAGCTTTTAGAGTTTTTAGATGTTATTGTCGATGGCCCATTTATCATGAGTAAAAAGTCTTTAATGATTGATTTTAGGGGATCTACTAATCAACGTATAATAGATGTTAAAAATAGTTTAAAAGAAGGTAAAGTTATATTGATGCCTGGTTTTGTATAAAAAAAATTACTTTGTAAAGACTACATCTGGTCTTGGTATAATTTTTTTTGAGGTCTTAATGAGTAAAGTATTGTGTCGTTCTTGTGACCTGGTAGTAGACTTGCCTGAGTACCAACGAGGAATACAATGCGTGTGCCCCAGATGTGGGGCTCTTTTAAGGCCTGCTTTTATTGAAAATGAGCGTGTTTTAGCTATAGTCGCTCTTTCAACATTACTTTTTGGTGGTACTTGTATCTTTTTGCCTTACTTAGAAATTTCTTCTTATGGAGTTTATTCATCGTTAAAACTTATAGACATATTTACTATCTTAGATTACCAATGGGCAGGTTTGCTTTATATTTTTCTTTTAGTAACATTTTTCTCTCCTCTTATTTTACTTTCTATTATTGCTTTTTTTGGTATTTTTACCAAAATTAGACCTCCTGTAATACTGGCTAGGATTTATCAAGTTTCCCATAGTCTGTGTATGGTTGATGTTTTTATTATGGGAATTTTGGTCAGTTTAATTAAATTATCATCGTTAGCAAGTGTTGAATTTTATGCAGGATTTTATTTAAGTTTTTTGTTTTCTATACTTTTATTATGGCTTTGTATTCGATGTCGTCCGGAATGGTTTTGGAATAGAGTTATTAAATTTGATATCGAGAAGGCTGAGACAGGTATTAATGGTAGTAAACAAAAGCTTTTTTTATGTAGATGTTGTGGTATGGCTTTCTCGTCTGACATCAATGGCTCAAAATGCCCTAGATGCAGAAAAGTAACCTATAATAGACAAAAAAACTGCTTTCAAAGAACTTTTGCATTACTTGTAGCAGCCTTAATTCTTTACCTTCCTTCAAATTTATACCCTGTAATGTATACAGAGCTTTTATTTTCTAATACTGGTTCTAATATAATTGATGGCGTAATAGCAATGTGGAATATGAAATCGTATTTTGTTGCTATTGTGATTTTGCTTGCTAGTATTTTTATTCCAATTTTTAAGATCCTGATTCTTTGTTTTATTTTGTTTGCAGTGAAGTCTAATAAGGTTTGTAATAGTAAATTGTTAACTATTCTTTACCGTATTGTGCACTTTATCGGAAGATGGTCAATGATTGATGTATTTGTTGTTATCATCATGTCATCAGTTGTAAGATTGAGCGGTTTACTAACTATTTATCCTGGTTTTGCAATTATTTGTTTTTGCAGTGTTGTATTTATAACTATATTTGCTGTAGATGCATTTGATGAAAGATTGATATGGGATCATGAGAATAATGGCTAAAGATAGTAAATTAGATAAAAGCTGTAATGCTGTACTAAAGAAAAACAAACACTTTTCTTTGGTTTGGGTTATACCAGTCTTGGCGTTGATCATAACTTCTATATTAGTTTGGAAAAATACAATACACGTAGGCTCTGAAGTTAAATTATTTATGCCAAATGCAAACGGAATTGAGGCTGGTAAAACTTTAGTTAAATTCCGATCTGTTGTTGTTGGGACTGTCACCGATATCAGCTTTACTAAGGATTTCTCAAAGATAATTGCTACTATTCAGATGAAACCTGATACTGATGAGCTTTTAAATAGCGATTCAAAATTTTGGGTAGTGAAACCAAGAATTGAAAGTACTTCTATTACTGGTTTAGATACTATTTTGTCAGGACCTTATATACAGCTAAATAAAGGAAATAGAGCTGATTTTAAAACCAAGTTTGATGTTTTAGATTTACCTCCAGTTCTCGATGAAAACGGTAAAGGCAAATATATAACATTAGTTTCGTCAGAAAGTAAGAAGATAAATATAGGTGATCCTATTATTTATAAAGGGTTCAATGTTGGCTCTATATCTCAGGTCATTTTAGATAGCAAATCTAATAACGTAAGATATACAGCATTTGTTGAAGACAAATACAAAAAACTTGTTGGAGAAAATTCTGTATTTTGGTCCTATAGTGGTGTTGATTTTTCCTTTGGCGCAACATCTCTTGATGTTAAGTTCGATAACTTGGTGAATATTTTGCAAGGTGGTATAACTTTCGAGAATATTCCTGACTTTCAAATTAGCAAAAAAAATGACGAGTACACTTTATATAAAGATAAAGCAAGTGCAACAAGACAAATATTAAACAATCTCCCTCGTTTTGTTGTTATGATTGAGGATAATATTGGAAATATAAAAATCGGTTCTCCTGTTACTCTTAAAGGTATAAATATAGGTGAAGTTATAGAAGCTCCTTGGTATGAAAAAGAGCTGGACCTTTATGATAAAAATTCAAAAATACCTGTATTAATCGCAATAAAAGCTAAAAGTGAAAATCAAAGCATAATTAAAAATAAGTTTATAAACAACCTAGAAAAGGGTAGTCTTTGTGCAACTATAGAAGCGTCAAATTTAATTTCTGGTAATAATACTATTGCTTTAAATGTATCAAACAAAAAGTGTTCGAATATATTTGAAAGCTATAGAGATATACCAGTAATACCTACAATTCAAGGAAGAGCTATTCCTGATTTAGTAAAACAACTCTTAGAAAAAATTAATTCTTTAGATTTAAAAGGTTTTTCTAAAGAGATTAGTAGTTCTATAAGTCATTTAGATAAATTATTAAAAGAAATGAGTAAATCTTTTGAAAGTTTTAATAATGAGGAAACTATAGTTAAATTTAATAAAACACTTTTAAATCTTGATAAATCTCTTGAAAGTTTACATAGGACTCTAAACTCATACGATAAAGATTCTGAATTATATAATAATTTAAATCAATCTTTAGATGGGCTAAATTCTCTTGTTTTTGATTTAGAGAATGCTGTTAATAATATTTCACGTAAACCAAGCTCTATTATTTTCGGGGCATCAGATGATGATCCTGAAATTATTGTTAAAAAAAATTAGATTGGTTTTAATTTTTATTAAAAATGTTTTTATAAATTTTAGGAGATTAAATCATTGCCTTGTCTGTCTTGCTTTGATTTCTAAATTATATGAATAAATATTTATTATGTATTTTGTTTTTTTCTTTTATTTTGAACGGATGCTTGTCTAATTCTGGTCAAACTTTAGATTTTAAGGATCGTTATACTTTGATTGAGGATGTTAATTCATTTAATAACAAATGTAATTTATCTACAAACATTGTTTTATTATCTATTCTTGACAAAGATGGAATTGTTCTTAAAACTTCTGATGTAAGTCTTCGGATTGCGAATAACCACAAGTGGGCTTTAAGTTTAAAAGAGCAGCTAAATTTAATTGCAAAAAACAATCTTTGCTGTATTGATTTAGGTGATAAATACAACTTAGATTTATTTGTAAATAAGTTTTACGGTAGTTCTAATGGTGATGTTTATGTGTCCTTTTACGCAACTTTAAAGAACAAAAATAAAGTTGTGTTTAATAAACAATACTCAAAGGTTGTGAAACAGTCTCGTGATGGTTATGAATTTTTAGTAAAGACATTAAAACAAAGTTTTTGTGAGGAGCTACTATTACTAAAGACTGATTTATATAACTTAACCTTAGATAAATAAAATTAATGTAACTACTTAGCCCCTTTAACAAAAAATAATCTTAGCATTACCTTTAAAAGCAGCATTTAAATCTTCAAAATATTTTATACCGTGTTTCTTGGCAGTGCTTATAAAATATTTTATTGTAAGACGATTCTGCGCTCTCTCCTTGTTCCGAAAACATCCGGTGATAATGGCACAATGAAAATGTCTTAAAAAGGGGGGGGGAGTACAAACTAGCAGGTCATTGACACTATATCAACTTCTTGCTACAGCTATATCTAATCTCATCTCCTGCAGTATTAGAGAGTATGAGATATCAGATGAAGTTAAGAAAGACAATGTTAGATTTGATAACTACAGCCAAGCAAGACTGTTAGCTGATATAGATACCATTATGCTGAGATCTTTAAAGATGGCTATTACTTTTGTGAAATCAAAGGTAAATACAAGACTCTATATAAAGCACTTGGCGCAGAACTTTCTGTGGCTTATTACAAATATATGAAAGGAGGTGTTGCTTATGATGAGTGAGAATCAATGCTTATACAAGCGATGATTAATCGCTGTTGGCTGTAGGTGGTGAGCTAGGAGGACCTCTTTAAATACATAGCCCCCAACTAGTGGAGGCTATAATCTGAGACTTACTCTTATGATATAAAAAAAATGTGAAAATCTGAGTAAAATTATAAGGAAAATACAGGGCGAAATGGTTTGTAAAAATATTAAAATCTACTCACAACTTAATTTGAAGTTCTAAGTAGTTACATTTTTTTTTATTTTCCAATACAGAATGAACTAAATATCTTTCCTAAAAGATCATCTGATGTAACTGCACCTGTAATTGTACCTAGGTGATCCTGAGCTTCTCTCATTTGTTGTGCACACAGCACTAAATCACCAAATTCAAGAATTTCCTTTCCTTTCTTAATTTGATCTAATGTAAGTTCTATCTCTTTTGTGTGACGTCTTCTTGCAGAGAATACTGTTTCACTTGGAATAATACCCAAAGCTTTTGTTAGTTCTGCTCTTAAGTTTTTTAATCCATCATCTAACTTGGTAGACGTATATACTTTATTTAAAGCAGAAAAAAGACTTGTATTTAGCAGAGTTTGTGTGTCTTTATCTTGTTTTTTATCAATTTTAGATATAACTAACAAAATGTGATCTTCTTTAACTCCTAGCGAATATATTTTCTCAAGGGTAGCTTTTGCTTCAGGTGCTTTTGATGAGCCATCTACCATAAAGAGAATCAAGTCTGATTTTTTTACTTCATCTGTTGCTTTTTTTATACCTATAGCTTCAATTTCGTCTGATGGAGTATCTCTAATACCGGCTGTATCTGTAATTGTAACTGGGACACCTTCAATCTCAATATCTGCTGAAAGAACATCTCTTGTTGTACCTGGTATGTTTGTTACGATGGCTTTTTCAACTCCAGCAAGTGCATTAAGAAGGCTTGATTTACCTGCATTTGGTGCTCCAGAGAGAACTATCCTGGCACCTTCATTGAGTTTTACTCCCTGTTTAGCTATGTCTAATGCCTCTTGTGCTTTAGATATAAGAATCTCAAGATCTTTAATAGCATGCCCTGAATCGAAAAAATCTTCATGTTCTTCAGGAAAATCTAAACATCCTTCAAGACGCATCCTGAAGTTAGTTAGTTCATCTGTAAGCTCATTTAGTTTTTCAGAAAATTTACCGTCAAGACTTGCAATAGCTGCTTTTGCTGCAGATTCTGTTCCAGCAGATATTAAATCTTCTACAGCTTCAGCTGCTGTTAAGTCCATTTTATTGTTTAAAAAAGCTCTACGGGTAAACTCTCCTGGAAGAGCCATTCTCACTCCGTCTACGGATAAAACTGCGTTTAGTACGCGGTGTGGAGCAACATTGCCTCCATGTCCTTGCAATTCAATTACATCTTCACCTGTATAGGAGTTTGGTGCTGAAAAATATATAAGCACACCTTCATCAACAATCTCGTTTTGATATCTAAATTGACGAAAATATGCTTGTCTTGGGGTTGGGGTAGTGTTTGTAAGAATTTTTGCTACATTTAGAGCTTCAGGTCCTGAGACTCTAACAATAGCAATGCCCCCCCTGCCGGGAGGGGTGGCTATTGCTGCGATAGTATCTTTGATAGACATTATTATTTTGCTTCTTCAGCTTTTGCTTTTTTTACACTTAGACCACGCTTTTCTAAAGATCTGAAAATTATGACTTGCTGGAAAATTGTAAAGCAGTTAGATATTAACCAGTATAAAGTTAAACCTGCTGGGAATGTACAGAACATAAAAGTAAATACGAAAGGCATTGCCATGAATACTTTTTTCTGGATTGGATCTGTTACAGGTGTAGGTGACATCCTCTGTAAGAAGTACATTGAAATACCATACAGAATAGGTGTAACAAAGTATGGATCGTGTACTGATAAGTCTGTAATCCACAAGATGAAACTAGACTGGCGTAACTCAGTTGATTCCATTAGTGTCCAATATAAAGCAATAAAGATAGGCATTTGAATTAGTAAAGGTAAGCAACCACCTAAAGGATTTACTTTTTCTGCCTTGTACAAACGCATGGTTTCTTGACCAAGTTTTGCTCTATCGTCTTTATAGCGCTCTCTTAATTCAACCATCTTAGGCTGCAGTAATCTCATTTTAGCCATTGATGTGTATTGAGCTTTTGTAAGTGGGAACATTACACCACGAACAACTAAGGTCAATAAGATAATTGAGAATCCCCAGTTTCCTACTAAGCTATGGAAGAAAGCTAAAATCTTAAATAAAGGAATAGAAATGAACCATAACCATCCATAGTCTACTGTTAGATCTAAGTTTGGAGCTACATTTGACATAGCTTCTTGATCTTTAGGTCCAACCCATAGTTTTGAATTGAATTTGTAATTAGATTGCGGTGCTATTTCAGTATTTTCTGTGCGGATACCAATAATACCAGCTGTGTCGTCAGATGATGGCTGAGAGTAAATCACATTGTTTAATTTTTCGTCACCTATCCAAGCTGAGACAAAGTAGTGTTGTATCATTGCAACCCAACCATCTTTTGTCTTAACGTCTGTACGCTTGTCTTCAATGATATCATCTAAAGTTGCCTTTTCATAACGAGTATCGTCTGATGAGTAAGCTGTTCCTCTATAAGCACTAGCAACCATACCAAAACTGGTATCTTTTCTTAAGAAACTATCATCTGATGTTTGCTTTAATTGACTGTAGAATGAGAGCTGTAAAGTGCTATCTGTTTTATTTTCTACTTTATAGTCAAGATTTACTACATATGAGTTTCTATTTAGTGTGTAAACCTTTTTATAAATAACGCCGTTATTTTCATAAACAAGTTCAACAGATAAAGAATCTTGTCCATCTTCAAGAACATACTCTGTCTTGTCAGTTATATAAATAGGTCTTTTTTGTTTTGCATCAGGTCCATCTTTGCCCACAGATCCACTTTGTGCCTGGTATACAAAAGAAGGTTCAGTCATAAGCAGGTGGAATGGATCTTCTTTATTTTGCTCCTGTTTGATCTTAAGTAACTTGGCATCAATAATGTCACCACCGTTTAAATTTACTGATAAGAGTAAATTGTCGCTCTTTAAAGTGATGATTTGCCCAATAGTGCTTTCAGAAGCAAGATCTGAAGCATTAGCCTGAGCTGCGGCTTGTTGTTCTGCGAGTTTAGCTGCGTTGACTTTATCTGAGTTCCAGTTCCAGAAAAGGAATAAGGTGGCGCACAGTAAGACAATTAAAAGTATATTTCTTTGCTGTTCCATTTGTGTTACTTAGCCTCGACGGCGTTGTTTTGTTCTTTTAGGCACAGGATCAAGACCTCCATCAAATAACGGATTACATCTTAATATCCTATTAGAACCTAAGAGAATACCACGAATAACTCCCCACTCTCTTATGGCTTCTATAGTGTACTGTGAACAACTTGGATAAAAGCGACAGTTATGTCCGAGCATTGGACTGATGAAGATTTGGTAAAAACGAATTAAAAGTATTGCTACTTTTCTAAGCGAAGAGAAATTTTTTTCCATAATTTCTGTAACGCCATAGTTAATTCAGTATTATCCATCTCGCCAATCTTAGGCTTGGCCAGAAACACTAAGTCAACCTCAGGAAGGGTATGTTGAGATAAACGAAAAGACTCTCTAACTAATCGCTTAACACGATTTCGCCAGACAGCCCTTTTTAAAACCTTTTTAGGTACAACCAGACCGAGTCGTGCAAATCCTATATTCTTATTCTTGCAAGCAAGTATAAGAATACCAGGAGCACTGACTCGGATCGGGTTTTTAAATACCTTGTCAAATTCTCGTGAATTCAATATTCTGACATCACGAGGAAAGGTATAACTAGCCATTAACAGTGGTCAAACGCTTGCGACCTTTTGCACGGCGACGGGATAAAACTTTTCTACCGTCAGCAGTACGCATACGAACGCGGAAACCGTGGGTGCGCTTACGCTTAGTTGTATTAGGCTGGAATGTACGCTTCATTTGAATGCTCCAACGACGGTAACAAACCGCCAATTTATATTAAAGTATATTAACAAAATTAATATACAAGGTTACGACAAACACAGCATTTTACTCTATAAAAGACGATAAGGTCAAGATTTTAAAGAGTAAAACTTAATTAATTAAGATACAAAACTTTTCAGAAAAATAAAGCTTTGTTTATTTATTTTTTTTACCTAAAAAAATTTTTATTTAAAAGTTTATGAATATCAAGATATAGAAAAATAAGCGATTAATTTTGATAGAATGTAGAGTACATTTTGCGTTTCAAAAAAAAAGATCTTAAAAATTTTTGATAGGGGTATAACTAGAAAATATTAAGATCTTTAAATCTTATATATATTTTTCTTAAAAAAAAGATATTGCTTGGGTTTGATAAGCCAAGATTTCGTTGATTTTGTTTGTGGTAAAATAATAAGTTTACCGCTTAATTATCTTAAATAAAGGTTAATGTTATGGATTTAGTGCAGCTCTGGGCTGAAATTATTCAAAGAGTCTCTAATAAGCCAGAAAACTCAAAAGATAGAGATCTAATTGGCCTTTTGGGCAGCCAAACATCGATTTCAATTTCAAACAATAAAGTTACTTTTATATGCAATTCTGATTTTGTATATCGAATGTTTTATAAATTTGTTCCTGAGTTTTTTTCAGAGCTTACACATCTAATAGGAAATGATTCCATTGGTATGGAAGTTGTAATGGCTTCAAATATGCAGGTTCATCCCCAAACTGTTGTACAAAACAACTTTCAAGTTCAACCACAATCTCAGTACCAGTCTCAAATTCAACCACAGCAACAAGTAAGTAATTTCAATATTAGTAACTTTTCCTCTAATCAATCTATTGAGGATAAGAGACAGAAATTACCCAAATTTATGCGTGAGGACCATATTAATCCGGAAAAGACATTTGAGAATTACGTTACTGATCCGGAAAATGAGCTAATTTATACTATTGCAAAAAAAGTTGCAGCAGAGCCTGGCTCGTCCAAAACAAATCCTTTTTATATTTATGGAGGTTCTGGTCTTGGTAAGACTCATTTGTTATTTGCAATTGCTAATAGAATAAGACAAACAAAGCCAAATGTATCTTTGATTTATACTAGAGCTGAGGAGTTTATTCGTAACTATGTTGAATCTATGTCACGAAAAAATTCCTTTGACTATCAACAAGTTCATTTTCAAGACCTTTACACTCAACAGGATGTTTTTATTGTTGATGATATACAAAATTTTATTAAAGGTCCAAAGGCTAGAGATACGTTCTTCGATATCATTGCTGATTTTTTAGAAAAGCCAAATCGTCAGTTGATTTTGGCATCTGATGTTCCACCTGGAAATTTAAAAGATTTTTCACCTAGACTTAAAAGTCGATTTGGGTCAGGAGTTTGTAGAGAGATTTATCCTCCAAGTACTGAAACAAGGGCAGCAATTACCATAAAAAAGTGTCGTGAGCTTAATATTGAATTACCAGATTCTATTATGCAGTACATTGCAAATCATATTCGTTCAAATGTTAGAGAGATTGAAGGGGCAATTAAGACACTAAACTCTCATATCTTAGCATATGGTTCAATTACCTACGATGAGGCGGTAAAGAGTCTTGCTAACCTAGTAAATGTTGCAAGTCAAATTACTACAGTAGATTCAATTAAAGAGCGTGTTTCAAAGGAATTTGAAGTAACAGTTGCTTCTATGGAATCTGCGGAACGTAAGAAAGCTGTTTCAACAGCAAGAGCTTTTGCAATGACCTTAGCAAGTGACTTAATACCAAGTCTCTCCTTAAATGATATAGGAAGGGCTTTTAATAAAGATCATTCATCTGTACACGAGGCCATTAAAAGAACAAGAAATCGCATGGCAGATGATATTGAGATGGCGGCTCTTTATCAAAAGCTAACATTATCACTAAAAAAAGAGTAAGTTTATTTTTTATTTATTGTAGGTATTTAAATGAAGTTTTCCGTTATCTTGTCTGAGATAAATCGTCAGTTACAAGAAATCACAGGTATTGCAGGAGTATCTCCAAATAAAGAGGATATTACGCAAAATATATACTTTGCAGTTAAAGATAATGTTCTGATTTTGAAATCTACTGATTACAGTATTGAATTAATCGCAAGAATACCTTTGCAATATGTTGATAGTGAAGGTGAGATTATAGTTAATGGAGCAAAGCTTAGAGAAGTTTTAAAGAATATTGACTCAAACTCATCTGTATCATTTGACTATGATGATATAAATCAGAAAATGCAAATATCAGCAGATAATACAAAATTTGAAATTAGAGTGCGTGAAGCCTGTGATTTTCCTGTATTTGAGAGCGATGAGATTTCTCATAGGGTTACTGTTAAACAAGGAATTTTAAGATCCCTTTTAGATAAGTCTCTATTTTGCGTTGCAAGTGATGATTTTAGAGATTATTTAAGGGGGGTTCGTTTGGAGCTTGATGGCAGTACCCTTTCTGTATTTACGTCCGATGGCCATAGAATGGCAATACTCGAAACACAAATAGATGGTGTTGTTAGTGAACCATATGGTGTACTTCTTACTCGTCGCTGTGCTTTAGAATTAACAAAGATTTTAGAGCATGATTCTCAGACTGATATAGAATTATCTTTTAGTAAAAATTCGTTAAAGACTAATTGTAATGGTTATCTCCTCTCCTCTAAATTAATTGTTTGTGGGTATCCTAATGTAAGGTCTGTTATTCCTAAAGAAATAGTTACACAAATTAGATTGCCAAGACAGGCTTTTTGTAGTTTTATTAAGAGAGTTTCTGTTTTATCTTCAAGACGAATTAGTGGAATTACATTTAACTTTTCAAACAACAACGTTGAAATGCGTTGCGAAAATTCTGAACACGAAATTGCGACAGCTAATATGGGGTTAGAATATACAGGAGCTCCAATAGAAATTTCTTTAAATTCTAATTATATTATTGAAATTTTAAATATTATTGACTCAGATGATGTTTTATTTAACTTTTCAAACCCTATTAACGGAGTAATGATAGTTCCTGATGAAAATGCTTTTAAGATAGGAATAAAATATAGTTATATTGTAAGTAAGGTAGTGGTTTAATTTTTAATAAGCTATTGTCCTTTTTATGGATATCTGTAAGCTTTTTATTCAAAATTTTAGGAATATAGCCTGGTTGGATGTAGAGCCTAGCCTAGGGATTAATATTATTTATGGTCCAAACGGTAGTGGAAAAACATCTTTTTTAGAGGCTATTTCCTATCTAGCATGTGGTAAATCTTTCCGTTCTTCCAAATACAAAAACTTAATTTCTCAATTTGCCGATAATTTCACTGTTTCAGCAAATATTATTGATGAAGCAAAAATAAAACATACTTTAGGTATTTCTAGAGATAGATCTAGAGATAATGATTTAAAAATAAGCGTAAATTCTAATAAAAGCTCTAGAATTTATGATTTAGCTGATAAGCTATGTGTTCAAGTTATACATCCTCAAAGCTATGAATTAATCATGGGATCTCCAGACACTCGCCGACAATTTATTGATTGGGGGGTATACTATTCCATGCAAGATTATAAAAATTTATGGAATAAATACAGAAAAATTCTAGTTCAGAGAAATTCGCTGTTAAAATCTAAGGCAAGTAGAGAAGAAATTGTTATATGGGACGACCTACTTTGCGAATATTCGGAACAGATTACAAAGTATCGTAAAGAATACCTAAAAGAGTTTAATGAAATTTTTTCTGAGAAAATAAAAAAATTTTTACCAGGGTTTAGTATTAATTGCAGCCTTTCTCAAGGGTGGGATAGTCGCTCTAATCTAAGGTCTTTACTTAGCTTAAACCTTGAAAAAGATAAGGTTTTAGGGTATACTTTTTATGGTTGTCACCGTGCTGATTTGAAAATAAAATCATGTCAACAAGCGGCAAGCGATATCCTTTCAAGAGGGCAACTAAAACTTCTGATATGTGCAATGAAATTGTCTCAAGGCAGTTTATTGTTTAGGCAAAAGGGTCGTAGATGTATTTATCTTATCGATGATTTGACATCAGAACTTGATTGCCTCTCACGAAAGTTGCTTTTAAATGACCTATCTGGTTTCAGTAATCAAGTCTTTATTACAAATATAGCTGGTGATTTAGATCTGTTCGGTACGAGCGATGTTTGTCGCCTAGATATGACTAAATTTGCCACTACAGCTATATAAATTTTTCCCAAAATAGAGGTTTAAATGGCCGAAGAAAACACCAACGGCAGTAGTTATGATCCTTCAAGTATTAAGGTACTGCACGGATTAGAGGCTGTCAGAAAACGTCCTGGAATGTACATTGGTGATACTGATGATGGTTCAGGTCTTCACCACATGGTTTTTGAGGCTGTTGATAATTCAATTGATGAAGCTTTAGCAGGTTACTGTACAAACATTGATGTTGTGATACATGCTGATGGTTCCATTTCTTGTACAGACAATGGTCGAGGAATACCTGTTGCAATTCATCCTGAGGAAAAAAGATCTGCTGCCGAAGTTGTTATGACTGTACTTCATGCTGGCGGAAAGTTTGACTCAAACTCTTATAAGGTTTCAGGTGGACTTCATGGAGTTGGTATCTCTGTTGTAAATGCTCTGTCAGATAAGCTTGTATTAACCATTAGAAGAGAAGGTCATATTTGGCAACAAACTTATTTAAATGGAGGCAATCCAGAAGCACCAATCCATGTTATAGGGGATACAGAAGAAACTGGTACTTCCGTTAGATTTTGGCCTTCAGAATCAATCTTTTCAAATATAACTTTTGATTTTAATATCCTAGTAAAACGCTTAAGAGAACTATCTTTTCTTAATTCAGGTATTTGCATTTCCATAACTGATAAAAGAGAAGAGCCTTATCGTTCTGAGAAATTCTTACATGAGGGTGGAATTTTAGAATTTGTAAGATATTTAAATAGAGGGAAAAACCCGATTAGTGAGAAAATATTCAATTTCTCTAAAATGTGCGACGATAACATATCTGTTGAAGTTGGAATGCAGTGGACAGACGCATATAACGAAAGTGTTTATTGCTTTACTAATAATGTGCCTCAAAAGGATGGTGGAACACATCTTGCTGGATTTAAGAGAGCTTTAACAAACACTTTTAATTCTTATCTTGAAAAGCAAGGTTATACAAAAAAACACAAGGTTTCAACGTCTGGTGATGACGCAAGAGAGGGATTAACGGCTGTAATTTCAATAAAAATGCCGGATCCAAAGTTTTCATCTCAAACTAAAGATAAGCTTGTATCATCAGAGGCAAGTGCGGCTGTATCAAATTCTGTAAGTACTTATTTGGCTGACTTCTTGGAAGAAAATCCTTCCGATGCTGATACTATATGCATGAAAATTGTAGAAAGTGCAAGAGTTCGCGAAGCCATGAGAAAGGCTCGTGACCTTTCACGTAAGAAAGGTATAGATGTGAACTCCATGCCAGATAAACTTGTACCTTGCCGAGAAAAAGATCCTGCTTTGTCTGAGATTTTCTTAGTTGAGGGTGATTCTGCTGGTGGTTCAGCTAAAAATGGTCGTGACTCTAAGTTTCAGGCTATTCTTCCCTTACGAGGAAAAATTCTTAATGTTGAAAAAGCTAGATTCGATCGAATGATCCAATCTCAGCAAATTGGTACTTTAGTCTCAGTCTTTGGTTGCGGTATTGGTAAAGATGATTATAATCCTGATAAGTTTAGATATCATAATGTTATTATCATGACTGATGCCGATGTTGATGGGGCTCATATTCGTATTTTGCTTTTGACCTTCTTTTACAGACAGATGCCAGGTCTAATTGAGCGTGGTTATGTTTATGTTGCTCAGCCTCCTTTATATAAGTATCAAAAAGGAAAACAGGTTCGATATGTATTAAGTGATAAAGAAGCTCTTCAGTATAAAACAAATATGGCTTTAGAAGCAGGGTCTATTTTTGTTAATCCTGAAGCTGCTCCTATTTCTGGCGTACCTTTGGAGCAATTATTCAATGACTATAACAAAGTTATGTCAAGAATGCCAAAGCTAACCCAGAAGTTTGATAAAAATATTATTATTAATTTAATATACTCCAAGATTCTTGAAAATAAAGATAGAGTCAGTGAGAGCAATGTAAGGTCATGGGTAGATGATTTTATAAAAGATTTACCTTCTAATGTTTCTGAAGGCGTATTTTTTAAGTCTGATGTTAAATTTGACCCTGTTTCCCAAAGATACTGTCCTGTAATAATTCAACATGTTCATGGAATTGACTACAAATACATTTTGGATGAAAATTTTTATGAGTCTTTAGATTATTCTATGTTGCGTTCTATGAATCTTAGAGTCTCAGATTTAATTGAGAAAGATGGCTTTGTACTCTCTGGAACTAAGAAGTTTCCAGTCAAAAACTTCCATGAAGCATATGAGTTTTTGATGAAGGAAGGATTTTCTGGAGTTAAAATTCAACGCTATAAAGGATTAGGTGAGATGAGTCCTGAGCAACTGTCCGAGACGACAATGAATCCTGATACTAGAACTTTGTTAAAGGTTAGCATAACGGATGCTATGGAGGCTGATCGCTTGTTCAATGAGCTTATGGGAGAGGATGTAGAAAACAGAAAGGTATTCATTTCTGAAAATGCATCTCGAGCAACCATAGATATTTAATATATACTTTTGAAATACTAGCTATTGTTAGTATTTTATTTTCAATTAATGCACTGCCACTAGGTTAACAATAAATCATGAGTTTTTTTTGTTAAGTTCTTGGCAGTGCTTGTTATTAACAATAAAAAATCTTATTTTCTTTTTATCTATCTTTTTCTCTGAAATCTTTTCTTTGTATATACCATATCCTTTAATATATCTTATTTTAGTAGTCATTGTCTTTCTTTATTTTTTCTAATTGTAATCGTTCATATTTTTATTAGCAGATTGTTAATGTTAACTAAAACGCCACTTTCATTTTGTTATTATTAAGGTGCTTTATTCAAATTTGATGTAACTATTAAAAATAGAACTTGAATAATTTTTGATTCAACAAGAAAAATAAAATTTTAGATTAATGCAGAATATTCTCTTTGTTTTGAATTATTTTATTCATAACAAATATACCCTACATGTAGGGGACGGCGTTAAGTATAACGTAAAAATTTAAAGATCATTAGGGGCTAAAAGAACTTTTAATTTAATTGGAAGTTTATAGTAATTATAATGTTTTTAACATTTCTGTATTGTGTGATTTATTACT
>CALFLJ010000136.1 GCA_937880335.1 uncultured Succinatimonas sp. | reverse complement strand
GCAATGTTGTTAGAGATTTATACCTATCAGAAGCTAATAAAAAATTAGCAGAAGTATCAGGAAAAATGCTGTATTCAGAAAGTCATGTCCTACGCATGTGGAGAACAAGAGAAAAGAAAGTCTCTCCAGTATTTAGAAAAACAAGTCCAATGGGCTATGCAGCAGAACTTGATTTTACAGGTATTGTGATTCCTTACAAAGTAAACGGTAAGAGACGAAATGCAACATTGATGGTAATGGTATTACCAGCCTCACGTATGACCTTGGTTTATGCCATAGAAATTCAAAGGAGCAGTTTCATCTGCCGATATTTATGGAGGTGAAATTAACCCGAAGCTACAAGCATTAGCTCATTATTTTGGTATAGAAATTCAGCCATGTCGTCCTTTGTCACCTAAAGATAAAGGTACAGTTGAACGTACAGTTAGAATCATAAACAAATTAGCAGGAGCTAGATTAGCATCTGAAATTCGTAGAGGTAGAGAGTTTCATTCTCTTGACGAGATTAATGCCTATATAAAACCATTGGTTGAGCAACTTAATAACAGTCGTGTAAGAGGTTTTAATCAAACTCGCAAAGAATTGTTTTTACAAGAAAAACTTTTTATGAGAAAGGCTGTGTGCTGGGATTATCAATATCCAGAAAACCTTATTGAGCAGAAAGTCCCAGATACCGCTATTTTCGAATACTGTGCTCACCAGTACGCTCTACCTGCTAAGTGGTGTGGACAAATGGTTGAGGTAGAAATTCTAACAGATACCATTAAATTCTACTCAAACGGCTCTTTTATCACTACATACAGACGTATGGATGGTAAAACGGGACTTTCTACAAAGAAAGATTATACCCCAACTAATCATCTGGTAACAAACTCATATGAGCTTGAAGGTGTTGAAAGTATGTTATGTCGCTGGGCTGATAATATAGGACCTGATGTTAAAAGATTAATAACTAAAATCCAGTCAAAAAACTCTCAAGACTTATTAAAAACCATATTTGTTATGGAATATTGCATCTTCCTCAAGCCAATAAAGCTGACTATAAGGCTTATAACAATTGTGTCCTTAAGTGTTTAAGTACCCATGCTTCATTGCCCTCTTACTCTGTTATACGCAAAGCATGGAGTAAAACCGAACACTGTAACGTCATTGAGCCAGATAAGATTTTTAATTCAAAAAACTACCTTCAAATATGTTTTAACTATATGTACGGTAAAACAGAACGTTTAGAGTGGAATGAGAAGCAATATTTGAATGCAGATAACCATGGCATAAATTACTTACGTGGTACAGAGGAAATTAAGAAAGAATACGACAAGGTTAGAGAAATTCTTGGAGAAAACTTATGAACAATACTGTATTAGAATTATTAAAGAGATTAGATTTGCGTGGAGCTTCTGAAAACTATGAAGCTATGTTGAATGAGCCATCTTTAAGTCAAGGGCTAAGTACAGATGAATTACTGACACAGATTCTTGATGCTGAAGTTAACTATCGTTTTATGAAACGTCAGAAATACTTATTAACTTATGCCAGGCTCCCAAACCCTGCTATGCTTAAGGACATTCTCTACAGCGATGAGAGAGGCTCAGATTTTAGAAACAACGTAGCTAAGCTTGCTACTTTAGAGTATATACGAGAAGGCCGTAATCTAACAATTTATGGTGCTACAGCATCTGGAAAGTCCTTTCTGGCTGTAGCTTTAGCTCGTAAAGCTTGTCTGGCAGGATACGCAACTGTTTATTACACAACTAAAGATTTAATTTCAGAGCTATTAATGCTTAAAGGTACTCAGGCTTATAAAAATAAAAGAAAATCATTACTAAGCAAATTTCTTTTAGTTCTTGATGATTTTGCACTCACACCTTACGATGCCGAATAACATGCTGTTTTGTTTGATATTCTCAATGATAGGTATGAGCGTAAGAGTACCATCATAGCATCACAGAAATCACCTGTTATGTGGATTAAAGAAATGCAGGGAACAACCCTTGCTGAATCCGTTGTAAGCAGAGCTGCACATAATAACTATTCTTTAACCTTAAAAGGAGAAAGTTTGCGTTGTAGTTTCGACATTAATTTTAGCAATGAGAATGACCTAATATAAATCTATATTTTTATATTAAATAACAACTAGTTAAAAGGAAAGAGATCTAACCATGTTTAGGTCAGATCAGATCTTGCTGTATTCAGATCAAATTATGCCTAAGAAAGATCATCACATGCCTAAGCCAGATCAAAGCATAATCAAGTAAGATCAGCTTGTAAGCAAGAGCTAGTTAATAAAAAAATGAGGTTGACAAAAAAAAAGAAAATAGCTTTAACTAAAAAACACTAACGAAGAAAAAAACAGATCTTTTTAGATAAAAATTAAGTCTTAAAAGCTGTTAAGAAGATCCTGATTTTAGGAGTGGGAATCTTCAGATCATCTTAAATGATTGCGTCAGATCTTCTTAGTGATCGCCTACAATGGGATGCTCATTTTCTTTTAAAGAATCAATGCCTATTTTTAACATCCTATTAACAAGCTCTGCATTAGGATTTGTTCCTATTGTCCATGCAACAGGTAATCCATCAAAACAATCAATAATAGGAGAAAGGTAAACTTTACCTGCTCTGATAGTGAATTCTGTAATATCAGTAAGCCAAAGCTGATTAGGTTTTACTGAATGGAAATTCCTGTTGACAATGTTTTCTACAGCTGGTGATATTTCCCCAATATATGAGCAATACTTACGTTGTTTTTTAAATTTGACAACTAAGTTTTCTTCCTTCATCAATCTCTAAATTACTTTTTCAGAAACCCTCATTCCATTGGCTAACAGCTCATATCTAATGCGTCTATATCCATAAACTTTATTAGTTTCATTGAAGGATTTTGTTATAAGTTCTCTTAGTTTTAGGTATTTGTCTGGTTTGGAAATTGCTTTCTTTTGATAAAAATAACTGCTTTTAGACAGTTTGAACACTGCTAATAATTCTTTTAAAGCATATTTGTTTCTTTGGGTATCAATCGCTATTACCTTTTCCTTGTTTGATAATTTCTCTGGATTGATACCCTGGTCTTTTTTTATTACATTCGCAGCTGCTTCAAGAGCATCCCTTTCCAATTGTAAGCGGTATATCTGTTCTTTTAGCTGCTGTTCCTCTTGCCTTAAACGCTGTACTTCCTTAAGCAGGGTTTTATCAGTAGACTCAAGATTTTTATTTCGTCTTTTGTACTGTTTATTTCCTAGCATTTTATGTTTCCAACTGTATAAAAGAGGTCGTGATACATTATACTTTCTAGCAACCTCTTTTGCAGGACAATTTCTGCTACATAAATCTATAACAGCTTCCCTTTTGGTTTCTTCATCGATATTTGTGAATTTATACGAAGCAGAAACTCTCATTTCTTGAGGACAGTATTTATTAAGCCATAATCTTAGATAATATTTGTTTGGATAGCCTAGGACTTTTCTGGTTAGAGATTGATTTTTACCATGGGAAAGGTAGTAATTTATTGCTTTTCTTACCTGTTCTTTAGAATATTTTTTTGGTCTCCTTTTCCTTTCTTTAGGAATAGAATGAGTTTCATTAAAATCTTTTACCCATTTTTTTAGTGCATTAACACTAGGATAACCTAGCTCATTTACAACTGCTGTAATACTTCTGTACTTAAGAAATAATCTGACTGCTTTTTTTCTTTGTTCGTATGAAAACATTGACCAATCCTCTTTAAAATTGGTCCAGAATTATGTCCTCACCCCCCTTTAAGCTTTTCCTTACCAACTGAAGTTTTTACAAGGAAAAATGCCCAAGGCTGCATATTTACAGCACTTGGAGTTAATACAGCGCACTCTAAGATGTCATTTAACACCTTATCATCGATTTTTTCTTTATTATCATAGTGCTTAACAGCATAACGTTCTTTTAATAACTCTTTGAAATCCAAAAAATTCCCCTTATTCTAAATTATTAAATCTATTCACTTAAGACATAAAATATCTACGCATATATAAATTTTTACATTTTTTTTACAGCTTAAGATTTTATTTTTACCCCAAATTTATACTTGCCTCCATAAAATATCACGTAAACATCAATATGAGGTTTTATTTATATATGTCCGATTTAATTGTGTTACTGATACTTGTGTTCTCCACAGGTTTGCTGGTTTTCTTAATTAAGAAAATCGCTGATCTTTTACAAAAAGACGAAGGTTAACAAAAAAATGGGTATTTTCTTTTTAACAGCTTCAGCTGTTTTAATCTGCTATTTAATTGTGGAAATTTTTAAAGCATAGGATCTGTAAATGCAAAACGCTTTTTTAGTGCTGGCAGTATTCATGCTGGTACTTACATTATTAGTTAAGCCTGTAGGCCTTTATATGGCCCCAATTTGCAAAGGCTCAGCCCCAATTCTTTTTAAAAGCTTTGATAAAAAGCTCATGCGCCTCTTAGGTCTTGAAAACTGCTCTCAGACTTGGAGTGAATATGCCGGAAGCTTGGTTTGCTTTAATATTTTAGGACTTATCGTCTTATATTTAATGCAACGTTTTCAAGCTTACCTGCCTTTAAATCCAGAAGGACTTGGTGCTGTTGATAGCTATACTGCCTTTAACACAGCCATCTCTTTCGTAACCAATACCAACTGGCAGTCTTATGGTGGTGAAAGCACTATGGGTTACTTTGTCCAGATGGCAGGTTTAGCCTTACAAAACTTCTTATCTGCCGCCACAGGTATTGCTGTAGCCTTTGTTTTAATGCGCTCTTTAGTAGCAAAACAACAGGTTTTATTAGGTAACTTCTTCTCTGATGTAGTAAGAATCAGCTTTTACATTCTCCTGCCATTAGCTTTTGCTTATGCTATTTTCTTAGTAAGCCAAGGTTGTATTCAAAACTTCTCAAGCTACATTGATGCCTCTACTTTATCAGGTGTTCGGCAAACCATTCCAATGGGTCCTGTAGCCTCACAAGAAGCTATCAAAATGTTAGGTACCAACGGTGGTGGTTTCTTTAACGCCAACTCCGCTCACCCTTTTGAAAACCCAACTGACTTATCTAACTTCTCTCAGTGTTTAGCTATTTTCGTAATCTCAGCTGCTTTATGCTACACCTTTGGTGTAATCGTTAATGATTCAAGACAAGGTTGGACCATTTATATTGCTATGGCCATCATCTTTGTTACTTGTGCATCTTTAATGATTGTCTTTGAGAGTGCTCAAAGCCCTTACTTATTAGATGCCGGCGCAGCTCCAGATTTTTATAACACTGAAGGTAAGGAAGCTCGTTTCCCATTAGGTCAAAGTGCTTTATTCTCAACTGTAACTACTTCAGCCTCTTGTGGTGCTGTAAATAATATGCACGATAGCTTAAATCCATTATCAGGTATGCTTACCATGCTTTTAATGCAAATTGGTGAGGTTGTATTTGGTGGTGTAGGTTCAGGCTTTTACGGTATCTTTATCTTTATATTCTTAGCAGTGTTCATTTCAAGCTTAATGATTGGCAGAACTCCTGAGTATTTAGGTAAAAAGCTTACCCCAGCTCAAATGAAGCTTATTGCAATTGCTGTTTTGTGCACTCCTTTCTTAGTATTAGCTGCAACTGCTATTGCTTGCTTATTTGACTTTAACTTAGATTCTTTAAATAACACCGCAGCTCACGGCTTTAGTGAGTACCTATATGCATTTAGCTCAGCTGCTAACAACAACGGCTCTGCTTTTGCAGGTTTAAATGCCAATACTCCATTCTTCAATATTGCTACCGGTTTATGCATGTTCTTTGGCAGATTTATTGTCATCATCTGCATCTTAGGTTGTGCAGGTGCCATTGCCAAACAGAAGATCATTCCATCATCTTCAGGTACTTTAACGACCTTTGGTCTGTTCTTCTCTTTCTTAATTGCAGGCACTGTAATTTTAATCGGCGCTTTAACTTTCCTGCCGGCATTGGCTTTAGGTCCAGTTGTCGAGCATATCGAAGTATTTTTTAATTAAAGGTTAGGCTTTAATATGTCAAAAAAACATAAAGCATTAAATTTTGCAGACAATGACATCTTAAAAGATGCATTAAAAGAAAGCTTCCGTAAGCTTAATATCAAAGTACAACTGCAAAATCAGGTCATGTTTATTGTCTATTTAGGCAGTATCTTTACAAGTGTTTTGTCCGTAATGTCTTTGTTTTGCGCATATGAGGAAAACTTCTTCTTCGTATTCTCAATTTCATTGATTTTATGGTTCACCGTCCTTTTTGCAAACTTCGCTGAAGCTATTGCTGAAGGTCGTGCTAAAGCTCAGGCTAACTCTCTTAAAGACTTAAAGAAGACTACTGATGCCTTTAAAGTTGTTGCAGGTGAGGATTTATCCTTAGGTGATAAGGTTAAGACTGAAAAGATTGACTCTGACTTACTGCAAGTTAACGATCTTGTTTTAGTTAAAGCCGGTGAAATCATCCCTTGTGACGGTGAGGTCATTATCGGTATGGCCTCTGTTAACGAATCTGCAATCACCGGTGAGTCAGCTCCAGTAATTCGTGGTGCAGGTTGCGACTTTAATAGTGTTACAGGCGGTACCACCTTACTGTCAGACTTCCTTATCATTCGTGCAAACTGCGAAAAAGGTAAGTCCTTCATCGACAAGATGATTAACATGGTTGAAAGCGCTTCAAGAAGAAAGACCCCAAATGAAATTGCTTTAACTATTTTACTTTTGTCCTTAACCATCGTCTTTATCATGGTTACCGCAGCTATGCTACCATTTTCTGAGTTTGCAGTTAAATTCAATGAAAACGGCCATATCGTAAGCTACTCTGTCTTAATTGCACTTTTAGTATGTTTAATTCCAACCACCATTGGCGGTTTGTTATCTGCAATTGGTGTTGCCGGTATGGGCAGACTTTTAAATGCTAATGTCATTGCCAAATCTGGCCGTGCTGTTGAGGCTGCAGGTGATGTTGATGTACTGTTATTGGATAAAACCGGTACTATTACCTATGGTAATCGTCAAGCCTCTGAGTTCTATCCTGATATTGGTGTATCAAAGTCTGATTTAGCCCGTTCAGCTTTATTAGCATCTTTAGTTGACGATACTCCTGAAGGTCGCTCTATTGTTACCTTAGCAAACAAGATGGGTATTCATGAAGAGTTAAACAATGATTTCACATTCATCCCATTCTCTGCTCAGACAAAGATGTCTGGTGTTAACATCAAAGGCCGTCAGATCCGTAAAGGGTCTCCTGAGACTATGACCAAATATCTTGAGACTTTAGATGTTTTTGTCTCAAAGGCTATGATGCGTACTATAAATGAAGTTGCATCTCATGGCTCTACCCCATTATTAGTTGTCGACGACAACAAACTTATGGGTATTGTCGAGCTTAAGGATATTGTTAAAGCCGGTATTAAAGAGCAATTTGCCAAACTGCGTGTAATGGGCATTAAAACTGTAATGATTACAGGTGATAACCCTTTAACTGCAGCTACAATTGCAGCTGAGGCTGGCGTTGATGACTTCTTAGCTGAAGCTACCCCTGAATCAAAGCTCAATACTATTGTTAAATACCAAAAAGAAGGCCACTTAGTTGCCATGACCGGTGACGGTACCAACGATGCTCCTGCCTTAGCTCAGGCCGATGTTGCTGTTGCCATGAACTCAGGTACCCAGGCTGCAAAAGAGTCATCTAACATGGTTGATTTAGATTCATCTCCAACTAAGCTTATTGACATTGTTCATATTGGTAAGCAGATGTTAATTACTCGTGGCTCTTTGACAACTTTCTCAATTGCCAACGATGTTGCCAAATACTTTGCAATTATTCCTGCTGCATTTGCTACAACATATCCTGAGCTTAACGTCTTAAACATTATGGGTCTTGCATCTCCTTCAAGCGCCCTGCTCTCTGCTGTTATATTTAACGCCTTAATTATCATTGCCTTAATTCCTCTGGCTTTGCGTGGCGTAACTTATAAACCAATGTCAGCTAAGACTTTACTTATTAAGAACATTTGCATCTATGGCTTAGGCGGTATCATCACCCCATTTATCGGCATTAAGCTCATTGACATGTTAATCAGTATTATTCTTTAGGTGTCACTATGAACGATCAAAAATCTTGTGAAACTAGGTATAAAAAACTTACTTTAACTGAAAGCTTTATAAAAACTTTTATAAGCTTTGGCTTTCTGTTTGTAGTTTTAGGTGTAGCCTACCCATATGCTGTAACTTATACTTCAGATATGTTCTTTAAAGACAATGCCGAAGGCTCACTTATAAAAAATGATGAGGGCAAGGTTATAGGCTCAAAGCTTATAGGTCAGGATTTCTCCTTTGACAAAACTTTGTTCCAATCTCGTCCTTCTTCATCAAATTATGATGCACAAGCCTCAGGCGGTAGCAATTTGTCAGTTGGTAACGAAAAACAAATTAAGGCTATAAATGAACGTAAAGACGCCATTTTGAACCTTTACCACAATCCTCAGAAAATACCAACTGATATGCTAACCGCCTCAGGATCAGGTTTAGATCCGCATATAAGTGCTGAAAATGCTTATTATCAAGTACCTTATATTGCAAGTGCTCGTGGAATTAAAATATATGATTTATATAATTTAATTGAAAAACACTCAACTGACTATATGTTATCTGATAGAGCATATGTCAATGTGTTAGAGCTTAATCTTGATTTGCAAAAATTGAACAAAGAGTAATAAAAAATGGCCCAAGTTAATGATGGCACTATGTTAAATGCCAAAGCGAAAGCAATGCTTGAAAGCACTAAAGAGAGCAAAAGAGGCTTATTAAAGCTTTTCTTAGGCGCAGCTCCTGGCGTTGGTAAAACTTATGCGATGTTAACTGAGGCCCATGAATTAAGAAAAGCGGGGCTTGATATTGTTGTAGGTTATGTAGAAACTCATAACCGTGCCGATACTCAAGCCCTCTTAGATGGTCTTGAAATTATTAAAAGCAAAGAAATCAATGTTAATAATTTCACCTACCATGAACTTGATGTTCAAGAGATTATTAAAAGACGTCCTGTCACTGTGGTAATTGATGAGATGCCTCATACAAACGCTCCAGGTAGTGTTCACCAAAAGCGTTGGCAGGATATTGAAGAAATTTTAAATGTTGGTATTAACGTATTCTCTGCTTTAAATATTCAACATTTAGAAAGTCTTAATGGTGTGGTTTCACGTGTTACTAATGTATACGTCAATGAAACTATTCCTGACACTATTTTTGATAAGGCCGACGAGGTTCGCCTCGTCGACCTTCCGCCTGACGATCTGATCTCAAGATTACAATGTGGCAAGATTTATCTCCCTGACATTGTAAAAAGAGCTCAGCATAACTATTTTAAAAAGAGTAATTTAATTGCTCTGCGTGAGTTATCTTTGCGCGCCATGACCAATCGCTTAGATCAACAAGTAAAACAGCAGCGTCAAATTAACTCCACTACTACCTCCACTGACACAAACTTTGGTTCATTGTTAGTTTTAGACGGTATTGTCTCCAAAGATGCTATTCGTGAAGCCTCAAGAATTGCCAAAGCTTTTTCTTCTTCGTTTCATTGTGCCTATATCTTAACGCCCTCTCTTAGAAACAAGAAAAAAGAGATCTCCGATATTTTGAACTTTGCCGAAAGCTTAGGCGCACAAACCGCTATTTTAAATACAGAATTTCCTTACTGTGTTAAAGACTACATCAAAGAGCACAACCTCTCTTTGTTGGCTTTAACTCAATATAAAGAAAAAGATACAGTTAAAAAGCTCAAGCAGTTAAATGAAATTCTGCCAAATATCACTATATTTACCTTACCTTATAGTGTCCATTTACCAGATCTCAAAGAAAGAGTTATAAATTTCTTTAAAAATGGTTTAAAAAGCACCAATACCTTTTTAGCAACTACAGCACTTACTTTCTTAATTACTTTATTATTGGTGCCTCTATCGCACTATATTCACCAAACTAACCTCGTAATGTTCTACCTCTTACTAGTTTTATTTACCTCAGTTAAGTTTGGTATTTATATGGCAAGCTATGTCTCCATCTTGTCAATCCTCTGCTTTGACTTGACGATGGTGACACCTTGTGGCTCCTTTGCTGTCCATGATATTCAATATCTCATTACCTTTGCCACTTTCTTAGTAATTGGTATTTTCTCAGCTCGTTTAGTTACCCACTTACGACAGGTGTCAAAACAAACCCGAGAGCAGGAAAAACAAACTAAGATCATGTATAACATTGCAAAAAAATTAGCTCAGGTAATTGACGATGTTGAGGTTTACAACACTGTTTCTACCAATTTAAGTTCATTTTTAGATATCCCAAATGAGTTTTGGGAAATTGATGAACAAAATGATGAGGCCAATCGTGTTCAAACTAATTTGAAAGGCGTGGATAAAGCTTTAATCAACTTTGTCATGTCAAATAAACAAGAAGCAGGATTTGGCACTAATACTTTAAATAAATCCAAATACTTATACGCCCCGGTCATTGTTTCAGACAAGGTTCATGCAATTTGTGTCATGGATTTATCTAAGTCTGTGCAATATACATCTACAAGCACCTTACAAATTTTACAGGCAGTTTTTGCTCTTACCCGTCAAACCTTAGCTCGTCTTGAAAGTGTTGAAGATGCAAAACAATCTTTAATGAGTATGGAAGCTGAGAGATTGCGCCATTCCTTAATTCAAGCTCTCTCTCACGATTTAAAAACTCCTCTTACTGCAATTATGACTAACTCTGAGATCTTATATAAGCATATTAAAGAAAAAGCCTTTGAGACCTCAGAAGAAGAGTCTTTAGCTTTAGTTGATAGCTCCAAACGCTTAGTACAACTTATGTCCAATATTTTGGATATGTCAAAACTGCAGTCAAATGAGGTTAAATTAAATCAAGACTGGATCCCAGCTGAAGAAATTATCGGTGCAACCTTACACTCGTTTAAAGAAAGACTTCATGACTATAACATCAAAGTTGATGTGGCTCGTGATTGTCCTCTGTTCTATGTTGATCCAATTTTAATTGACAGACTTTTATCCAATCTTGTGGATAATTTTATTAAATACTGCCCTAAAGGCTCCACCATTAAGATCTCCGCGTCAAAGCGTGGTGATAAGGCTATTTTGTCAGTAAGTGACAATGGTCCAGGCTTTGGTCAGGTAAACCCTCAACGCTTATTTGATCCATTCAAACGCGGTATCAAAGAATCTAAGGTTACAGGTATCGGCTTAGGCCTTGCTATCTGTAAAACCATCGCTCGCGCCCATAACGCAGATTTAGTCGCAATGCCGTCAACTTTAGGAGGCGCTTCATTTGTGCTTATTATGCCAATTGTAGATGTCTTTTATACTGAAGATACTTTCTTATAAATTTAAAAATTTGTTATAAACTAGCACATAAGAAATTTTTGTAGATATTTAAATAAATTATATAAAGAGAAATTATGTCAACAATCGTTATCGTAGAAGATGAAGAGCATATCTCCAAAGCTTTAAAGATCTTGCTTGAAAGTGAGGGTTATACCGTTTTTGTAGCTAACGATCAAAAATCTGGCCAAATTGCCTGTAGCTCTCGCTGTCCAGATTTAGTGCTTTTAGATTTAGGCCTTCCTGATAAGGATGGCATATTTTTAATCCAGGAAATTCGTTCTTATAGCGACATCCCAATTATCATTCTCTCTGCCCGTGATGGAGAAAAATCAAAAATCAATGCTCTTGATTTAGGAGCTGATGACTATTTAACCAAACCTTTTAGCACTTCTGAACTTTTAGCCAGAATTAGAGCACATCTGCGCACTCACAATAAAATTGTGATGGCAAAGAACTCTTCTGAAATTAAATTATCAGACAGTGTTAGCGTCGATATTCCAGGAAAACTTGTCTATAAAAATGGCGAAATTGTTCATCTAACTAAAATTGAATTTCGTCTTTTATGTGCTTTAATTAAAGAACCAAATAAAGTCTTAACGCATCGTTATTTAATGTTGCAAGTTTGGGGCGCTAACTATGTTGAGCATCAACACTATGTTCGTATCTATATGGCCCACTTAAGACAAAAACTTGAAGACGACCCATCAAATCCTGAGTTTTTAATCACTGAAGTTGGTATAGGCTACAGACTGATTTTGAAATAAACAAAAATTTCCAAAACAAAACTCACTGTATTTTGGGCTGTATTTTAAAGATTAAGATATAGTATGGCCTTTTTATTACTCTATTATTTAAGTTTTACTTATAAAGTTGTAAAGCAAGTCTTAATGAATTCTATTTAGTTTATTGTTTAATAACATTTTACAAATTTAGTTATTTCATCAGGAGCTTTCTTTTCAATAAGTTTGGGAATTAAAGGCATATCTGGAGCTTTTGATTCCTCATGATCAAATCCTACTTTTCCGTCTAAGTATTCTTGATGCGGACCTAATTCATAATCTGGTAAATGACGGTATAGGGCTTTACTATCTAAAAGGAAATAGATAAGAAGTTTTACCATCTTAGATACGACTTTAAGGCAAGTTTTTTCATCTTTTGTGTGGTAGAGAACGTGAGACATCATAATAAACATCGACTGTAATGATCCTTCGAGCATAAAGCCTAAATAACGCTGTTCTAAGCTCATGTTTAATGTCGTGTTTATTTCACTACAAGTTTCCATAAGTTGTACAAGTTGTACTCTGCTTGTAATTGGGCGAGAGAAGAGTTTTATTAGTTTATCAATTACTGCATCATAGGTGTCGTAACTAATAAGTTTAATTATTTCATCTCGTGATAATTGTAATCTTGCAGTAGCCTCCTCATCCATAAATTTTAAGAGTGTTTTTTTATCTACATTAGGATAATCAGACAAATCAAGATCGTAGCTGTGAAGTGGCGGTATATATTCTAATTTCATGCCATCAGAACAGTTGTAGACTAAAACATCCTTATCTTTATAAGACTTTACTATAGAGGATATATTTTGTCCGGAAAGTGTAAACAACATGCTACTTTCAATTTCACCACCAAAGTTTCCTTCTTTTATATTAGATAGTATGTAGTTACCTTTTGTATCGTCAACTCCGTCAGCATTGTAGAGCTTTGTATATTTAGAATGCATTGAGCTTGTATTAAGCTTTTTACCATTATCAATGCCAAATAAATATAACTTTTTAAAACCTAAAGTCAGTGCACCACTGACTCCCATATTACCGACAAAAGGATTCATAAGATGAACTGGCAGTAACTTATTTGCGCCTACAAGACGGCTTATTAATAACCAGTAAAAAGGTTCATCTCCTTTAGCAAAGATAGCCGTATGTTTAATGTACTTTACTGTAAATGGGTGGACGACATCTCCTGCAAGTAAAATAATATCTTCTAAGAATTTCTTATCAGGTATTGCCTCAAGCGTTTCTGAGATCTGTGGGGTACGTTCAGTGCAAGCGTAGAAGTCTGGTTTTATTCCTGCATGATAGAGTGTATCTATAGCAGTTCCGCAGGCTATGATAATAGCTTTATCCTGGTTTTTCCTTAAAAAGGGTATATCGTTATCAAGGGATGGACCTGAGCCTATAACAAATACCGGTGTATTAGCCATTTGTTCTGGCAGCGTGTGTTCTATGACAAAATTTTTGCCTTTTTCTAAATGGCTACAAGCATGGGAAGTACCAAAGAGATGATCATCGAAAAAGCCCATAGCTGCATGTACACGGTAATAATCTTTTATTAAGATTTCACTTAAAGCCTTGATTTTTTCATTTGAATAATGGACATAGTTCCACCAGAAAGAAGAAAGAAAACGTCCATGATGATGGAAGAAAGTTGACATATCTTCAAATAATTCATCGGGAGTCTGGCCTACCATTATGTTGATCCCGTAATTATTTGTGAATATAAACTCTAATAAATTAGCCCAATCAAAAGCATGTAATGAGGCAAAGAATACGTCACTATCAGGTTCGATAATAATTAGATTAGCAATTTCAATACGCTCATAGAGGTATGCCAATTCATAGCCTAAACCTAGACCTAATAAAACGCAACAAGGTACAGAGCCTATATCAAGAGGGGTTAAATTTTCTCTTTTTGCCTTTTCATCAATGCTTACAAATTCATTTAAATAACGGTGGTGAATCTGACCACACCAATCATATTCATGAGGATAATGTACTTGCTTGATTTTTACTGTTTTTAGGCAGTTTTCAACTTGTAATTTGCATAATTCAAAAGGATCTGAGGTCTTATATAGAATGTCGTTGTTATCAACAAACATAAGGTTTGGAATACCATTTGAAGTACAGAAAAAATCCATAGTTCTTTGTGGTCGATAGTGCTCAAATTGTTTTGCAATATCAGGCAAATACTTTTTAAAAGCTTCAATATTATCTAAAAAGCGATTGATAAGACCATCACTCATTATTTTTTGAAGCTCAATTAGCTCTTTTACTTTTCCTAAATCTTCGGCTTTGAGTGGGCCTGTTATTTTCGCTAATTCATTAATATCAATTACATCATCGCAAGGTACTTTTTTATTTTCTAGCATAATAGCTTATCCTTTTAGAAGGTATTGTTCTTAATCTGGCTATAGCTATTAGCCATTTTTCGACCTCGAGAGGTTTTACTAATTAAAGCGGCTACTTCATTTCTTTTTTCACAAAGAGCTTTTGTAATTTGCTCTCCACGAATTACAAAATCTTTTAAAAAATCTTTACATAAAAGAAGTTCGCTTTGGCTAAGTTCTCCGGTTTTTATAAGTTCCAAAAGTTTTTCAATATTTTTTTGATATTCAACGGCTAATTCAAAATTATCTGCTTCAAGACTATGTATTAAAGCCGTTTCATTTTGGGATAGAAGCTTTATAAATTCGGAGGCTTGCATAATTTACTCTCTTATATTCGACCGTGAGCTAAGCTTTGACTATGGGTAGTATCCATAATGCCTATGTCGTTGTTTTTTCTCATTTCGTTAGCTTTCTGCCTTTCAGAGGCCGGGATTTGATCCCATGCTTGCTTAAGCGGATTTAATACTCTTAAGGCCTCATCGATAGGAGCTGCACTTAATTCAACAGAGGCATTGGCTATTCTATCTAATATAAATGAGTATAAGTCATATAAAGATTGAGCTAAGGAATTATTTTGTGAAAAATCAAGGGTAGTTCTAAGATTTTCTGTAATAGCGCTAGCTGCAGCTAAGCGACGAGCTTTTGCTGCAAGATCTCCACGAGCAATATCACCTTTAGCTTGGGCAAGTCGTTCAAATAAACCTTGAAAAAGCATTTTGGTGATATTGTAGGGATCTGACACTGATATTTCAGCACAGACACTAGTATTTCTATAAGCTTTAAGGTTTCTTCCGTACATGTTTTCTCTCCGTAATCATTAAACTAGGCGGATTTTTGCCGAAAAAATGTTTTTTTTAAATTCATGCACAATTTGTGCCTAAATTTAAAATCAGAAGATAAGGCTAAATTTTCGATATAAATATTTAGAGAAGTTTTTTTAAGTGGTAAAGAAGGAATAAACCTTGCCTTTTATAAGGCAAGAGTTTTTTTTAAGCATTTTCTTGGACGAAAAATACTTCACGGCGGGATTGTAAGCGGGATTTTGTGTTTTTCATAAAGATGCGACGACGGCGAGTCCTGTTAATTGCCGTACGTGTTTTTAATGTAGATCCAGTACGTTTCATAAATGTTTAGGCTAAGATCTTAATATCTTAGCTATCTCCTTTTATAGTTAAAATTCCTTAAAAACTTAATAAAAATGAATTTATAAGAATTTAGGTTAAATGTTTTTTTAATCTTTCAATTATGTAGCAATGCGATTATAGCAAAGTTAAAGCTTAAAGGTAGCAAAAAGCCTTGTGCTTATTAAAAATAAGAATTTTTGAAAAAATAAAGCCTTAAAGATTAAGTTTAAGGCTTAAAAGCATGTTTATGGGGCCTTTGTTGTTTTTAAGTTTAAACTTAAAAGTTTAAAAACAAGTTAATACTATGTTCATTACTTAATTTTTTTAGTATTAGGCTTTTAATTTGCGTTTTACTTCTATTTAAATTACACCTTTAATTAAAGTATCAACGTTAAAATATTGTCTAGAACTCTTATCTCCTGTCAGTCTTTTATCATACTGTGATAAAATAAGATGTAGACCGTATTTTGCGGCACTTTTCACCATTTCCTTGAATGAGCAGGATCTCTATCTATGATTATCATGCGTGGCTCGCCCGCCGTATCTTCGTTTCGTATTGAAAAATTGCTTGTAGCTTTTAAGAACTTAGGCCTAAAAATTAGTGCTGTAAGTGCTCATTATGTTCATCTGATTGACGCCGAAGGCGATTTATCCGATGAAGATAAAAAAGTTTTAGAACAGATTTTAAGTTATGGCCCGGCCCGTGAAGAGCGCAAAGAAGAAGGCGAACTTTTCTTTGTTGTTCCTCGTGTTGGTACTATCTCTCCTTGGGCTTCTAAGGCTACTGATATTGCCCATAACTGTGGCTTGACAAAGATTCGTCGTGTTGAGCGCGGTATTGCTTGGTATGTTAAAAATGAAGAAGGAAAGCCTTTTTCTTGTGAGCAACGTAATGCTATTTCTTCTCAGATTTTTGACCGTATGATGGAAAGTGTACTTTCATCCTTAGATGAAGGTGCTAATCTTTTTGAACGTCAGACTCCTAAACCTTGTCAAAGTATTCCTTTAACTACAGGTGGCATGGACGCCTTACGCAAAGCCAATGTTGATTTAGGCTTAGCTTTATCAGATCCTGAGATGGACTATCTTATGGATAGTTTTAAGGATTTAGGCCGCGATCCTACTGATATTGAGCTTTATATGTTTGCTCAGATGAACTCCGAGCACTGCCGTCATAAAGTCTTTAATGCATCATGGAAGATTGACGGAAAGCCTCAGGAGAATTCCTTGTTTGGTATGATCCGCAATACTTACAAGACCCATCCTGAATATGTTCTTTCTGCATATAAAGATAATGCCGCTGTTATGGAGGGATCCAAGGCTGGTCGTTTCTACCCAAATTCAAATCATGAGTGGGCATATCATCAAGAAGATATGCCGATTTTAATGAAGGTTGAAACCCATAACCATCCTACTGCTATATCTCCATTCCCAGGTGCTGCCACAGGATCAGGTGGTGAAATTCGTGATGAGGGTGCAACAGGTGTAGGTTCTCGCCCTAAAGCAGGTGTATGTGGTTTTACCGTTTCTAATTTAAGAATTCCAGGTTCAGAGATGCCTTGGGAGCAAAATTTTGGTAAGCCTGACAGATTAGCCTCTGCACTTCAGATTATGATTGATGGACCTTTAGGTGCAGCAAGCTTCAATAACGAATTTGGACGTCCTAATCTCTGCGGTTATTTCCGTACCTATGAGGAGCAAGTAGAATCCTTTAATGGTAAGGAAATTCGTGGTTACCACAAGCCTATTATGTTAGCCGGCGGTTGGGGTAACATTCGTCGTAATCACATCAACAAAGACCATATCGATCCAGGTGCTCGCTTAATTGTTTTAGGCGGCCCGGCTATGAATATTGGTTTAGGTGGTGGTGCAGCTTCATCAATGAACTCAGGTGCCTCTTCTGCTGATTTAGACTTTGCTTCTGTACAGCGAGGAAACCCTGAGATGCAGCGTCGTTGTCAGGAAGTTATCGATGCCTGCTGGCAGCTAGGTGATGAAAATCCTATTATGTTTATTCATGATGTTGGAGCAGGTGGTCTGTCAAATGCTATGCCTGAGTTAGTCTCAGATGGTGGCGTAGGTGGTCGTTTTGATCTTCGTAAGATACCAAATGATGAGCCTGGTATGTCTCCATTACAGATTTGGTGTAATGAATCTCAGGAGCGTTATGTATTAGCTGTAATGCCTGAGCGTTTTGATGTCTTTGAGGCTTTCTGTAAGCGCGAGCGTGCTCAGTATGCTGTAATAGGTGAGGCAACAGCTGAGCGTCGAGTAGTGTTAAATGATCCTTATTTTGGCAATAGCCCTATCGACTTACCTTTAGATATTCTTTTAGGAAAACCTCCTCGTGTACATAAAGATGTTAAGTCTTTAAAACAAAACTCTCCTGAGTTTGATGAGACTGGAATTACCCCTCTTGCTGCTGCAGAGCGTGTTTTAAGTCTTCCTGCTGTAGCTGAAAAGACTTTCTTAATCACTATCGGAGATCGTTCTGTTACAGGTTCTGTTGCTCGTGATCAGATGGTAGGTCCTTGGCAGGTACCAGTATCAGATGTTGCTGTAACCGCAGCATCTTATGATAGTTATCATGGCGAGGCTGGAGCTATGGGTGAACGCACTCCGGTTGCTTTATTAAGCCATGCCGCTTCTGTACGTTTAGCTTTAGCTGAGGCTATTACTAATATTGCAGCAGCTGATATTGGTGAGCTAAACCGCGTTAAGTTCTCTGCTAACTGGATGGCTCCAAATGGTCACCCAGGTGAGGATGCAGGTTTATATGAGGCTGTTCGTACCTTAGGTATGGAAGTATGTCCTGAGTTAGGAATTACTGTACCTGTAGGTAAGGACTCTATGTCCATGAAGACAACTTGGGAGGAAAACGGTAATACTAAGACTGTTACAGCTCCAATGTCTCTTATCATTACCGCCTTTGCTCGTGTTGAGGATGTTCGTAAGACTTTAACTCCACAATTACGTACCGATAAAGGTAATACATCTTTAATATATGTTGATTTAGGCGAGCGTCAGAATCGTTTGGGTGGTTCTGCATTAGCACAGGTTTACCGTCAGTTAGGCTCTAAGTGTGCAGATTTAGATCATCCAATTCGCTTAAAAGGCCTTTTTGATGCTGTTCAGTTCTTAAATCGAAAGAACATGATTTTAGCTTACCACGATATCTCTGATGGTGGTTTATTTACTACTGTCTGTGAGATGGCTTTTGCAGGACACACTGGTGTTAATGTCAGAATCGATAATTTAGGTCAGAGTGACTTAGGTGCTCTATTTAATGAGGAGCCAGGTGTAGTTTTACAGGTAAGATCTGAAGATGAGGAAACAGTTATGAATATCCTCTCAGGTCATGGCCTTGCAAATTGCGCATTTGTAGTAGGTGATTTACGTAATGATGATCGTATTGTCTTTACTCGCGATGGAGTAGATGTTATCAATCAAGAGCGTACTTATTTCCGTAAGATTTGGGCTAAGACTACTTATGAAATGCAAAAGTTACGTGATAACCCAGATTGTGCACGTCAGGAATTTGAGCTTAAGCAAGATAAAGATGATCGCGGTTTATTCGTTGACTTAACCTACGATTTAAATGAAGATGTTGCAGCTCCTTACATTAGTAATGGTGTAAGTCCAAAGATTGCTATTTTACGTGAGCAAGGAGTTAACTCTCAGAGTGAAATGGCAGCAGCATTTAATCGTGCTGGCTTTAACTGTATTGATGTTCACATGTCTGATATCCTCTCAGGTAAGGTTAACTTAGATGAGTTTAAGGGATTTGCAGCATGTGGTGGATTCTCTTATGGTGACGTATTAGGTGCAGGTGAAGGATGGGCTAAGTCAGTCTTATTCAATTCCCGTGCCGCTGATGCCTTTGATAAGTTCTTCAATCGTAAAGATACTTTTGCCTTAGGCGTTTGCAATGGCTGTCAGATGATGTCTACCTTAAGTCGTTTAATTCCTGGTGCAGAGAATTGGCCTCGCTTTGTCACTAACTTGTCAGAACGTTTTGAGGCTCGCTTTGTTGAAGTCGAAATAACTCAAAGTCCTTCTATTCTGTTCTCTGGTATGCAGGGGTCAAAGATGCCTATAGTGGTGTCTCATGGTGAAGGTCGAGCAGAGTTCTCATCTAATGAGAAGTTAGAGGCCTTAAAGGCTCAAGGTTTAGTTGCAGCTCGTTACATTGATCATAACGGAAATCCTACAGAGGTTTATCCTTTAAATCCTAATGGATCTCCTGATGGTATTACAGCTGTAACAACTCCTGATGGTCGTTTCACCATTATGATGCCTCATCCTGAGCGCGTAATGAGAGCTATTTGCAACTCATGGCATCCGGATGACTGGAAGGAAGATAGTCCTTGGGTACGCTTGTTTAGAAACGCACGAGTCTTTGTTGGTTAATAAAATGGCCAATTAATATACGCCTGCAAAGATTTAACAATTTTTGCAGGCGTTTTACTTTTTTTAAGGTTTAAAATGAGTGATAGTTTTTTAGATAGATCTTTTACTCTTGAAGATCAGAGTATAGGTGATGAAAAAAAAGTTAAATTAAGTGGACTTAGTAAGATCTATCTCTACAATTCTTTTTTCAAAAGACGTTTTGTAAAAGTTGATTGCTTAGGTAATACTAATAATACAGGAAGCAATGGAGCTGGAAAAACATCACTTTTAAGTCTTATTCCTATTTTCTACGGAGCTGAGCCTAATACTGTAGTTTCAAGAGAGGCGAATAAACTTTCTTTTGTACAGTATTATCTACCATCTCAAGACTCCATGATTGCCTTTGAATATTTAAAACAAGGCGAAAGTCGTTTTGTGGTTTTGTATAGTCAAGGTGAGAGCCTTTACTATCGCTTTGTTGCCTGCGATGCTTTAACATTATTTTGTGATGAGAGTATCTCTGAGCTTAAAAGACTTAATGACACACGTGAATGGCTTAAGACCTTTGTTGCAAAACAGGTCAGGGTAAGTCCGCAGTTAAACTCAACTGTAGATTATCGTTGCATTATACAAAATACCAGGCGACGTCTTTTAAAAAGTCAACATAATCATTTATCATTAGCTCCTTTATTTTCCTTATGTGATACTAAAAATGAGATTTATCATATGGGGGCTTTAACCTCTATTATGATTAAAAACTCCCGTCTTTTAGAGCAATTAAAGACAATGCTCGTAGATTGCTATCTTGGCAATACGATTCACTTAGAGGTTCCATCTGTTGACAAGAATAATTTACAGATTGAAACTTTAAGGGCGATGATTAGACTTAATCAAGAAGAGAAGACTTTACGTAAGGCTATACATTTAAAGGAAGATTTATTTGAAAATAGGGGCAAGTTGCTTTTTGCAAGTGAGTTTGCTCGTGATTATCAAGTTGAGCTTACTAATAACTTTGAAAATAAGAAAGATCTTATTAAAGAGTTAAAGTTAAAGCTAAAAGAGCTAGACAATCAATATAGTGCTCAGTCAGGAGAGCTTAAATCTAAAATTCTTTCTTTAACACAATATATAGAAGAGCTTGAACAAAATCTAAATAAAATTCAAAAACAAAAAGATGAGTGGGACGATAAAAATATAGAAAGTCTTATAGCTCTTTATGAAAATCGTTTTGAGTATGAGGAAAAAGCTCATAATGCAAAAGTGCATTATGAGACTTTAAGCGATAGCGCTAATCAGTTAATCTCAGAATTTGAAAGTACTTGTCAGAAAAAGGAATCTTTATATTACAAAAAGCGCGATAAATTAAGAGAAGACAGCGCAGAGCTTGAAAAATCATTAAAAGTATTAGAAGATGACTTGGCAAAAGAGCGTGAGGGATTGACACTTAAATTAGATAAAGATAGGGAAAATCTTATAAATGAGCGCATAGATGATAAACAGAATTTAAACAATGAGATTATAGCTTTAACCTCTCAGGTCGCCAAAGATGAAAGACCAAGTGCTCAGGAGATGACTAAATGTGATGAGTTAAGTCAAAAGATAAATGAAAATGAACTAAATATTAAATCTGTACAGGATAAATTAAATTTAGCTTATAGGGATATAAGAGCCTGTGAGCATGATTTAAAACAAAGTTTAAAAGACTTAGATGATAAACAAAATATTTTGCGTGAGCGCAAAATAAAAATTGAGGAGATTACGCAAAAGCTCTATCCAAAAGAAGGCTCTTTACTTAAATTTTTAGAAAGTAATCTACCTTCATGGAAAGATAATATAGGTCTTGTAATAAGAGAAGATCTTTTAGATAAGACAGACTTAAAACCATTTTTATTAGATAAGTCACATGAGAGCATAATGGGACTTAGTCTTGATCTAAATGTTATTGATAAACCAGAGTATTTAAAGAGTACAGAGGAACTTGAAAGAGCTCGTAAGGAGCAGAGTCTGCTTTTAAATGTTGATGAAAAAGAGCAACAAAAATTAAAGGCAAAATATGAGGCTAAAAAGAGCAAATTTAAAGAGCTTGAAATTTTAATTGGTAATTTACAGTCGTCTTTAAGTTCCTATCAAAAAGAGCGCGAGAATCTTAAGGTTTATCAAAAAAATCTAAATAATGAGATTATAGAAAACGCACAGATTCGTTCTTTAGAGACAAGGAAAAAATTAGATTTAAAGAAAAAGATCTTAGGTGCCTTTGATGGCGAAACTTCAAAATTGAAGACTAAATTAGTTGAACGTTATAAGGACTATGATTTTGAACTTAAGGCCTTATATGCTCAGAAAAAATCTCCTATTTTAGAGCAGATCTCGCAAAAGGTAAGTCAACTTACAAAACTAAAAAATACTTATGAGGAGCAATTAGCAGAGATAAAAAAAGCCCATGATCTTTCTTTAAAAAATCAGGGATTAGATCCCGTTTTAATGCGAAAGGCTCGTGAGAATTATCTAGCTTGTAAAGATGAGTATGAGAAGATCTTATCCTCAAAAAAAGAAATTGATGATTATAAAGATTTTATTGAAAATATCTTTTCAACTTATGAGACAAAATTAAAAGAGCAAAAGAATAATAGTGAGATTTTAGCGACAACTAATATTCTTTTAGAAAAGCAGTGTAATGAATATAAAATCCTTAAAGATAAGCTAAATTCCGAAATTGATACTTATCAAAAGGAAGAGGAATATACTAAAGATGAGTTAAATAAACTTGATAGTTTATTTGAAAACATTATTAATCCTGAGCAAAAAAAATTAAAAAATCAAAGTAAGATTCCGGTTTCATCTTTAGTAAAAAACGCAAGTTTAATTAAGGACACTATAAAAAGCATAGTACAAGATTGTCAGGAACAAGCGACACAAATAAAAAATTCGCTTGATGATGTGGAGCGTATTACCACTCAAGTAGGTTTAAACAATCAGATCTCTCATTATTGGCAGAACTTGATTGAAGAGCGTGATGAGAAGTTTTGCCATATTCGAAACATGGATTTTTATTTAAGCTGTGTTGATGATCTAAAACGTCTTTTAGATGAAATTATTCCGCTTAATTTAGAGACTGTGGTTGAAACTGTGCGTACGACTTCAGCGGCCATTTTTGACTTTTACAACTCTCTTAAGTCCTTTAATAATCGTGTCGGAAGATTGTCATCAGAGTTTGGTAAAAAGCTTAATTTAGATAATCCTTTTAATTCCATTTCAGATATTCAAATTGAGCTTTTATCAAAGGTTGATGAATTTGATATATGGACTGATCTTAAGGCGTATGCAAAAATCTATACTGAGTATGAGGATATGGGAAAAAATAATAAAATTCCAAGTACTGAGTTTTTAGCTGAGTTAGAAAGAACAAATGATGCATTGAAAAATTGTCATATAAGTGACGATATAAAGAGTTTAGTAGATCTTAAAATCTCAATGAAAGAAAATGGGCGTTTAGTACAAATTCGCTCAGATAATGATCTTCAAGGTCTATCAAGCCGCGGTTTGTCTAAAATTGCTATTATTGTGATATTTTGTGGTTTAACCCGTTATTTATGTTCTGATAAGTCAATTCGTATAAACTGGCCAATTGATGAATTAGGAGAACTACATGAGGAAAATGTGGTTTTACTATTTAAGTTAATGAATGACAATAATATCGTTTTATTTAGTGCTCAACCAAACCCTTCGTTAACATTGTTGCAATATTTTGATACTAAAAACTATGTAAATAAAGATGAGGGTGTAAAACTCTGCGTTGATACGCAAATTTCTGAAGATAACCCTTTGTTTTGTTAAGAGGTTTTTTTTATGTCGGATCGTTTTTTAAATACCGTAGAGTTGCTCTTAAAAGGAAAGGTTATTTGCGATATTTCACACAAAGAAGAAGCCCGATATCTTCAGGATGAAAAACATTTAGAAGAGGTTAATGTTTTTTTAATCAAATTGCATCGTATGGTCAGTAAAACCTCAGACGGAAGAGGATTTTATTGCGTATTTACTGAGCTTAATGATGAAAAAAAGCGTCGTCTTGTCAGAACGCAATTAGATAGCGACTTTACAAATTTTAATGCTTTAGTTGATTGGCTTAGACTTACTCGCAATATAAATTCTGAGGCACGTCCACTAATGGCAGGAGATGTTATTAAGGAGTCGATACTTTTAAGTGCTATAGAAAATTCTGCTTCTTTAGGCTTGCAGCTTGAGAAGATTGCAGATAAATTACAAAGAGCGAAGGGAGCAATAAATACTAAAAATCGTTTACGTTCTGTTTTAGATTATCTTTGCACACAAGGCTTTCTTGTAAGTACCTCAACTTCAGGGGCTATTTATATTGCTACTGCTAAATGGTCCCTTTTGTACGATGAGCTTGAATTTATTCATAGTTTTGATGGTTTTGAGGAAGTTTCTACACAACCTGTACAGACGGAGCTTTTTTAATGTCCAATCGGGAGTCCAGTAAGACTGCTTTTAATGTTTTAAGTAGAAACTTTGAGCTTGTAGAGAAAGCATGTTATGAAAATAATGGAGATCTTCCTTTAGGTGATGATGCCTGCTCTAAGGTTGTGGATTCTTTGGTAAGAAACCGCCTTGCTTATTATCTTGAGAATGAACTTTATGTACGCATTCATAGCAAGGTTCGTTCTTTAGTCTATCATGTAGGCGCTCGCTATCGTTTTCGGGAAAAACATGGTGAATTTGCCTCTTTAATTGATAGTTTAGAGTTTGCTTTAGATTCTTATCGTCGAGCCTCAAATAAAGTAAGAGGAAATAACCTTAATAATATTTTTGATGAGATAAGAGAGATAATATTAGATCTGACAGAGCTTATGACTGAGACTGTCAATATGTATAATCATTTTGTTTTAGATGATTTTAGTATTGCCAAGGATGTAGATGAGCGCATCATACAAACTCAAAGATGTAAAAACGAATTAGTTAAGATAAACGAAATCCTATCTTATCTAAGTGTGGAAAGGCTTTTAGAGTGGGGAGCTATTGATAAAAATATAGATCACCTGCTCCTTAATATTTTTAAAAAGAATTTAGATAGATGTGCTAAGGATTTAAATGCTTTAAATTTAAAGCTAATTGAACGCTTAGATAAGCTTAACAAGGATAAGGAGATTGCCAGACTTAATCTTCTAGTCGATGCTTTTTCAGAACGATTTGCCGAAAATCCTAATTATAGACCTAATTTTGAATTTGCACATATTCCTCCTAAATTATATTGCGTTAAGCCTTTAGAGCTTAAAGCTTATGCAGAATTGCAAAGTCCGATCGAGGAGTATCAGGCAAAAATTACAGAGATAGGAAAGAAAATAAGTCTTGATCTACGACTTAAGTCAAAACCTAAGGAAACAAAAAAAGAAGAGGTTTTAGATAATCGTAAGGCGCAGCAGCACTTTAAATTAGATGAAAATGAGGTTAAGTTAAACTTTATGTTTGAGGCTGTGCTCAGTGATAATTATAAGAATGACGTATCGGCTGTTGATTGTTATAAAAAACTTAAAGTTGAGCTTGAACTTGAGGATTGGTTATTTTTAGTTATGAACGCAGCCTCATCTAGAGAGCGTATGATATCGCGTCATGCTAAATATGAGGAAATTTATTCTGTAAATCTTCCTTTTGATGGTACTTATTATATAAGTGACATAATTTTTAGAAAAAATGGATAAAAGTTTTCTGTCTGCAGCTCAAATTTTAGTTAAATCACCCCCAGGAGATTTTGCGACAAGTCAAGTTCGTCTTAGAATTTGTGATGAGGTAAAAGTCGGGCTTAGGCTTGGTCGGAAAATAAGATTTAGCATAGACGATCTTTTAAAAATTGAGAGTTATTTTAAAAATGTTTATGGAATTTCTCTTTTAGATATAGATTTAAATACGCAAAACCGTATTGATGCATCCGAGCAAAGTAATTTCGAAAAATGGGCAAAACAGGATGTTTTTGCAAACTTACTAAATTTCGCTTCTTTGAAAGATCCTGTTTATTGTGAGGATAAGAGGGTATATATACCAGAGCATGGTGTTTTATCTTGTGAATTAAAAAGACTCAATCTTAAGGCGCTAAAGTGACTTATGATAGTTGAAAACGGTAGCGTTTTATTAAATTTAGATCTTTTAGATAATATTTTGCCACCTTTCCTAAAAGGATGTCTAATCCTTTATCGAGGTCATGGAGGTAATGAAAAGGAGATTTTTAATCTGCTTAAGCATTTAAATAAGGATTGTTATCTTTATTTGTTTTGTGATTTAGATGGTGCGGGACTCAATATTGCAAAGATATTAAGCAATAAATTCAATGGACATACAAGTTTAATTTTGCCAAAGACTTTAGATGGTTTAAAAAAGTTTTCAAAGGATGATTGTTATATAAAACAATTGTTATCTTGATAAGCTTAAAGATGATAATTGTAAAAATATTGCAAATTTAGCCTTAAAGCTTAAGAATTATGAACTTGCTGTAACACAGGAGAGTATGCTCTCACATAAAATTGAGCTTTGTTGTATAGATTTATGACTGCTTTAAAAAATTAAGTTATTCTGAAAAATAATATGCCCATCGTTTCTTTTTACAATTATCACGGTGGGCATATTAGTATAAATCTTTTTAAATTTAAGCTCTTGCTACAGGCAGGGCAAAACCTACTTTAGTATAAACATCATCTAAAGTTTTTTGAGCAATTTCAGATGCTTGTTTTGCACCTTGTGCAAAAACTTCATTTAAATATCCTTCATCTGCTCTTAATGCTTTATAGTTTTCCTGAATAGGTTTAAGCATTTCTACAACAGCCTCACCTACTTGAGTTTTAAAGGTACCATACATTTGACCTTTATAACTTTCAACTAAATCTTCAACAGATCGATTAGTAGCTGCAGAAAGTAATTCTAAAAGATTAGATACACCAGGTTTATTTTCCCAATCATAGGCGATTACTGGTGGGTTATCACTATCAGTTACTGCACGCTTTAATTTCTTTAAGATTGATTTTGGTTCCTCTAAGATGCGGATAACATTATTTGGATTGTCATCTGATTTAGACATCTTTTTTGTAGGCTCTTGTAATGACATGACACGAGCACCTGCTTTAGGGAAGTAGCCTTCAGGGAGAATGAAAGTTTCTCCATAAAGGTTGTTAAAGCGAGTGGCAATATCACGGGTCATCTCAATATGTTGTTTTTGGTCATCGCCTACAGGAACTAAATGGGCCTGATAGAGCAAAATATCAGCAGCCATTAAAACAGGGTAGTCAAATAAACCGGCACTTACATTTTCACCGCCATAACGTTTGGATTTATCTTTAAATTGGGTCATACGACCTAATTCGCCTATTTGTGTATAGCAGTTTAAAACCCAACTTAACTGGCAGTGAGCAGGGACGTGAGACTGAAGGAAAATTGTACTTTCTTTAGGATCAACACCTGCAGCTAAGAAGATAGCTAAGGTATTGTAGGATCTGTCTAAAAGTTCTTTTGGATCTTGTCTTACGGTAATGGCATGCTCATTGACTACGCAATAGATGCAGTTGTAGTCTTTTTGTAGTCCCACCCAATTGCGTAAAGAACCAATATAGTTACCAACTGAAAGTTCGCCTGAGGGTTGAATACCGCTGAAGATGGTTTTCTTAGACATTATGATTACCATTAACCTTTAATCAAAAATAAAGTAAATTACTTAAAAAACAGCCCTAAGTTTACCTTAGAGCAAGCCCTTATTACAATATTTTGCAATTTTTAACCTAAAGGATGCCTTAAATAAAAAAGTAGTGCAAAAACTGCTTTTAAATTCACTTAAACAAATACATGAGACACACTTAAAATATGTAAAAAATTGTAAATCCTTAAAATACTACAAATTCTCTTTAGTTATTTATTGTATTTTATTGAATTAACACTAAATTTTACTTGTTTGCATATTTTTAGATTTTACACAGCAAAACATTGTAATAGCGTAAAAAGGTAATAACATCTGCGAATAAAATTAATTGAAGTTTTTTTAATATGATGTTTATATTGTGTGGAAAATACTAAAGATCTGACTCAGTTTACCAATTTTTATGGCAAGATTTAAAATCGCCTAGAGTGAACGATAAACTGTGTAAACACCATTAAGTTCACTCTAAATATTTATCTAATATACTTAGCTATTCTGTAAGAGTTTTCCTCAAGACAGGATAGCTGATTTAAAACCTTTGACCTTAGCATTGTTCCATTTCTTAGAAAGTTCTCCTGTGATTCTTAGATAAAAAATCT
>CALFLJ010000135.1 GCA_937880335.1 uncultured Succinatimonas sp. | reverse complement strand
CTTAATTCCTGCCTTATCACTTTACTTACCTGAGGCTGCAGGATTAATTAAGTAATACATGAAAATCATTTAAATTTGTTTTAACACAATAAAAACCCAACATGTTTAAAAAAACAGTTGGGTTTTTTTATGAAATCTTTTTATAGTAAGCTTTAGAGCGTAAACACAAGTTTATTTCGTACTAATCTGCAATTACGAAGATGATTTAACCCAAACTTTGTAGATCATAGTTTCTAATTTTTGACTATCTTCTTAGGGTAAGGGATATCCATTTGATAAAAGAGATCCTTATTTTTGGGGATCTCTTTTACTATCAAGTCACCGCTGCCTGAAAGTCTTAAAGCCTGCAGGTGCCAAGGCTTAGCATAGCTTTGAAAAGAGAGTCTAAAGGTAATATCTTTCCTTCTGTCTTGTGATGACATACAGATACACACATAATTAGTGAGATAAGTGCATAAAACCAAGTCTTAAAAGATTGGCACCATCCTCATCACCGAATACATGCTTAAGTGCATCTAGGATGCCACGAGCTTTAGATTTTTCCCACAGAGCATAAGTAAGGCCAAAAGATACACTGTCAGTGCGATATGATAAATCACTTACAGCTTCATCTCTGATTTTTTTTATTTCCTCGTCGTCCCTCTCGATCAACTTGTTGTTTTCATAAAAAAGCTCTTTGCCACACAGTTTTGGATGTAACTGTAGATAATTTTTGCTAAGTGTTACCTCACCTGTATCACCATTGAGTCTGCCTACATGGATTCTTTTGGCGATTCTGGACTGTTTCTTTTCAGGGTCCCAGTGATTGTAATAACTGATGATGTATGTTCTACCCTTTGCATCGGTATAGCTGGAAAAATTCCATTTGATATTATTTGAATTGTTCATGATATAGTCTATTTTTAAAAATTATAGACTATGATAACACATATAATAAAATCAGTCTAGAAAAAATGTTAAATAACAGAGGGAAAAAAAGAAAATTTTGGAATATTTAGATATAGATCACCCTAGTTAAAAACTAGGGTGCCAAAAGTTTGGGATTGATAAAAAAGGAGGCTTTTTGTTTTTGCACAAAATAATCAAATCTTAAAAGTCCTTTTTGTTGACTTTAATTGCTCCTATCGTCAGAATCTTTAAACTACCTTAAGCAAATAAAAATAAATTTGCACCACCCTTTTTACGCGCGCCAACCCAAAGGGGGATTTTGTGGAAGCTCTAAACAGTATTTATTATATTTTCTTTATCGCAGGATTACTTTTAACCTTTGCTATTTTAGCTTCTAAATTATCTTCGCTGTTTGGCACTCCTTTATTGTTACTTTTCTTAGCAATAGGAATGCTTACAGGTGAGGATGGCGTCATCATCAATATTCACTACAATGATTATAATAGCGCTTATTTTTTCGCTAACTTCATGCTCGCTTTAATCATTTTAGATGGTGGATTGCGAACTAATTTTAATACCTTTAAAAAGGTTGCCTCTCAATCGACCATACTTGCAACCTTTGGTGTAGTACTTACGGCAGGAATTACCGGTCTTATAGCATATTTTGCAATTGGTAACATCAGTATCATCCAGGCTTTACTTTTAGGTTCAATTGTAGGATCTACTGATGCAGGCGCGGTATTCTCTCTTTTAGGCGGTAATGATGTAAGTTTAAAATCTACCGTATCATCAACTTTACAAATTGAATCTGCCACCAACGATCCTATGGCAATCCTGCTTACCACAGTCATGCTCACTATGATTTCAGGACAGTCAGCAAGCTGGCAAGATGCACTTATGATATTTGTCATGCAGTTTGGCTTGGGAATTCTCCTTGGAATTGTATTTGGATTCCTAGGGCGTTTAATTATTGCATCCTTATCCTTAGGTTCAGGATTATATGCACTTTTAGTCTTTGGCATAGGTCTAATTGGTTTTTCTGTAACAGCAGCTTTAGGTGGATCTGGCTTTTTGGCAATATTTATCATAGGCATGATGATAGGTAATCAGAATATCCGTCAGATAAGCTATGTTTTGCCTGTAGCAGAAGGCTTTACCTGGCTTTGTCAAATCTCCTTATTCCTAATGTTAGGTCTGTTAGTTTCACCTCATCAGATGATGAATTATGTTTTTGAGGGAGTTGTAATTGCAGTTGCCATTACCTTTATAGCAAGACCTTTGGCTGTATTTTTATGCGTAAAGCCCTTTTATAAAAATTACACAAACCGTGATCTGCTTTTTATGTCATGGGTAGGTTTGAGAGGATCTGTTCCAATTGTTTTAGCTATATATCCTGTATTTGCTGATATTAAAAACCCGCAGCTTTACTTTAACGTGGCCTTTGTGGTTGTAATTGTATCTTTGCTAGTTCAAGGTGCAACTTTAAATCCGGTTTCACGTTTATTTAAAGTTTATGCTCCATCAACAGCTATGCCTGTAAATAAAGCTAACGTCGGTATAAATTTATCTAACGACTATGAGCTTTTTAATTATCGTGTGCGCTCTGAGAGTATGGAAGGATTAACCTTACGTAATATTCACTTTCCTAAAGGGACTATGATTGCGGGCATGTTCCGGGATGGTCATATGATTAAGACTGTAGGCGATACGGTTATAAAGCATGGTGATATTATTTCTATTATAGGAACATATGAGGATGAACCTTTATTAAACTCAATCTTTACAAAAACCATTGTTCCTAAGAACAAGCTTATCTATAACGGAGATAAGATTTTCCAGGGCTCAACATCGATGAAGTCTCTGGCCACAAAATATAATATCGAACTTACAGATTATGAAAAAAGCCTTACTGTACGTGAGTTTATGTCATATCACATAGGTGGTTATGCTCAATGTGGTGATCTTGTAAACCTTATAAATGTAGTTTTGGTTGTTATTGCTTTAAATGGCGATAAAGTTGAAAAGGTTGGTCTCTATTTAGCTTCTGAAAGTGCTAAGGCTTTTGAGGAACAGCGTCGTGAAAAATTAGCCTTGCTTCGCAAAAAAAGTCAGCTACTTGAGCAAAACAGACCAAGAAAGGCTTAAGTTATAATCCATCTCCCCGTAAGTTTATTTAATTTAGTGGGGAGGGATTTAAAGTTTCAAGGAATGTCTGTTTTAAGGTTTATTTTTACTAAATTTACTTATGACTTTTTAAATCCTCTCTTAATTAGATCATATGTTATATCTAAACTATTAATCATTTCTTTTATGAATTAAGTAAAATCTGCATATTATGTTGATGATAAAAGAGGTTGTCAAAAGCAAATATAAGATAAAATTTAGAAAATCTATCAGAGAAAAAAAGATAATAAGAGATCTTAAATACATAATGTAGGGGTAGATTTTAAACGTCGTAACAAGATCTCAATGTGTTAAAATCTAATGATTTTAAAGAATAGTTAAGATGCATGGTTTTCAATGGAAGATTTAGAGAAATTTGCCAAAAATATCAGAAATTCCTTTGGCACTATTACTTACACAAGTCGTCGTAAAATTAGTTTTAAACTTAGAAAATTAGAGGAAAAGAAAGGAAACGTAAGCGTTGATGAGTTAAATGAATTGGCTTTAGAGAATTCTTTGGCCTGTGAATTTATAAAAGAGCGCTGTGAAAATCTTCCTGAAATTACCTATCCTCAGGATCTACCTGTAAGTCAGAGACGAGAAGAAATCGTCGAGGCTATAAAGAATAACCAGGTAGTTATTATTGCCGGTGAAACAGGTTCTGGTAAAACAACACAGATACCAAAGATGTGTCTTGAGGCAGGATGTGGTATTCGTGGTCTAATAGGTCATACT
>CALFLJ010000134.1 GCA_937880335.1 uncultured Succinatimonas sp. | reverse complement strand
CTACTATATCTTTAATTTTATTATAAAAGCTTGGATCGCAATTTCTCACCCAATTGAGGTTAGATGTTTCATTGCAGAATTTCAATGAATTTTGAAAAAGACAGTTTTGCTCATTACTTTTATTATTTCTCTTTATAATGCCTTGAAAAATTCAGGATTTTTATTTTTTTGATTTTTCAATTTTACTTATGATTCTTTGAGCAAAGTCCTCACTTATTTTTGTTTCTACCTTTATTTCATACAAATTATCTAAACCATAGGCCAAATATTTGACAGCATCTTTTGATGTCATAACCAAAGGGCGCTCCTTACTATATTTCTTAAGTGTTTCAAGTGAAACTATGCCATGATCTAAAACATCAACTTTCTCAACGATACTAAAGCCTAAAGATTCACATGTTTTGTAAAAACGCGACGGATTTCCAATTCCGGCTAGAACATTTACCTGTTTTTCATTAAGACAAGTATTATTCTTAATATTTACAGGCTTTTTAGCCTCAAGAGTAAAATTATCCTTAAAATATTTGTTACTATTTCCGTTTACGATAACAAAATCTGCATCCTCAAGTCTCCACCTTCCCTCGCGCAAAGGTCCTGCTGGAAGACATTGACCATTTCCTAAAAGTCTTTCACCATCTAAAACTATAATCTCCAAATCCCTTTTTAAAGCATAATGCTGTAAACCATCATCAGAAATGATAATGTCACAGCCTAACTTACAAAGCTTTTGCGCTCCGCGTGTTCTTACAGGATCAATTATAACAGTAGCTTTATTACCTACGCTTCTTTTAATAAGCAATGGCTCATCACCACAAAGTTTAAAATCACCTTTTTCCTCAACTATATAAGGATAATATGGAGCTTTAGCTTTATAGCCTCGCGAGATAAGACCAACCTTATATCCCTTATCACTTAAAAGTTTTATAAGTGCTATGGATAAAGGAGTCTTGCCACTGCCTCCAACACTTATTCCCCCTACAATGATTAAAGGAACTTTTACCTTTACACTTTTTAAAATATTCAATTTATAAAGAATTCTTCTTATAAAACTTATAAATCTAAATATAAAACTCAAAGGTAGAAGCAAAATCTTGCACAAAAATGCAACAAAATTCTTTTTGTCATACCAAATTTTGTCGATAGATAACATAATGTAGAACCTAATTTTAGATCTTATAAATTTGTATTTTTTAAGCTTATCTTAAGTATTATAAGTTAGAAATCAAATTAGATTTGTTTTAAACATAAAAAGCGTTTTATACCACAATAAATAACTGAGGATATTATGGGCTCAGACTACGAAAGTAAGCACTTAAAAGTAAAAATTGTCAAACCGAGAATTGATCTTATACCTGATATTACCTACTCACAGGTAAGTGTCCACTCATATCCTAATGTTGATCTTAAAATGGATCTTCTAAAACCACGCACAGGAAAACTAACTCCTGCTGTAATTTTTATTACAGGTGGTGGATTTATCACCTCAAATCGAGCCGGTCACTTCAATATAAGAGCACGTCTGGCACAGGAGGGCTACACTGTAGCCTCTATCTCATACCGTTTTGCTCCTCAATCCCATCTTCCAGCTCCAATTATTGATGCAAAAGCTGCTGTTAGATTTTTACGTAAAAATGCTCTAAGGTTTGGCATTGATCTCAATAAAATCGCTGTCATGGGAACTAGTGCTGGAGGATACCTTGCATCCTTTGTCGGTGTTACAGGTCACTCAAGACTTTTTGATGAAGGTGATAATCTTGAATTTTCAAGTCGTGTAAGTTGCGTGGTTGATCTCTATGGAGTATCTGATCTCTCTGCTATGGCAGATGGATTTAGTCGTGAAACAATGAATGCATATAATTCACCTAGTGCCTGTCAGGCTCTGTGGCTTAATGGTTGTACTATCTGCGGTGGTATCGATGCTGGTGTACTTGAGGTAATGGATGAGGTCAGAAAATATAATCCTGCACGTTACGTAGATGAAAACACACCTCCATTCCTTTTATTCCATGGAACAAAAGATACCTTAGTATCGGAGAGGTCAACTGAAATTATGTTTAAGGCTTTAAGAGATAAAAGTATTGAATCTGAGAGATATTTAGTTGAGGGGGCAGGCCATGGTGGAGATCATTGGGTTCAGCCTGAGGTTCAGGATGTAATTGTAGAATTCCTAGACAAATATTTAAAAAACTAAAATCTATCTGCTAATTTAGTTTTGCTTTTTTCTTGGTATTTTAATTTTTATTTAAAAGCCCAACCTAATTTGAGTAAATACTCATTTAAGTTGGGCTTTTCTTATGAATTCAAAATTTAATTAACAGCTTTTACAATCTATACTCAAAAATAATAAGTAAGATAAACTACTTAGTCTAAGTACGTGCATTAAGCTCGATGAGTTTAAGTGTTACAGCTAAAGACTTCTCAAAACTTTTAAGCGGCAAAAACTCTGCATATGAGTGGAAATTGTGAGCTCCTGTAAAGTAGTTTGGAGTTACAACACCGCGAGCTGACAGAGCTGAACCATCTGTACCGCCACGCATAGCATAGACCTTAGGCTCAATCTTAAGTTCATCTAAAGCATCAAACAACATTGCAATAGGTTTATCTGAAACCTTTACATTGTTAGCTATATTTTCATAAACATCTGTTATAGAAAACTCAATTTTTGCTCTAGGATGAAGTTTTTTTAACTTTTCAACATTCTCAAGTAAAACTTCCTTTCGCCATTCATAATTCTTCTTATCATGATCACGAATGTGAATGTTTAAAGAGCAATTTAAGGCATCAGCTTTAATTCCATTAAACCACCAATAACCATCTAGTCCTTCGGTACATTCAGGAGTCTGCTCTCTGTCAAACATCTCAATAAAATCATGTGCAACTAAAAGAGGATTTACCAATACCCCCTTAGATGACATAGGATGAGCACTTACACCTGTTACTTTCAATAAAGCAGAACCGGCATTGAAAGTTTGATAAACAACCTCTCCTAGCTCGCAAGAATCGATTGTATAGGCAAAATCAACCTTAAAACGCTCCAAATCTAAGAGCTTAGAGCCACATAAACCAATCTCCTCATCAGGAACAAAGGCTACTTTAATAGGACCATGCTTAATGTTTTTATCAGAGGTTAAAACCTCTAACATGGTCATAATATTAGTCATGGCAGCCTTATTATCTGCACCTAAAACCGAAGTTCCATCAGTAAAGATAATCTCCTCACCTTCGTATTTTGCAAGCTCTGGGTGCTCGGATAACTTAATTGAGATGTTCTTTTCCTTATTTAAAAGAACATCCCCCCCCTCATATTTTAGGATCTGAGGGTGAACCTCTGGGCTTAGACTTACATTTACTGTATCAAGATGACTTATAAAACCTATAGTTTTAGCTTGAACATTACCAGGTAATGAGCCATAAACAATGCCGTGCTCATCTTGATATATATCCTCAAGACCTAAGGCTTTAAGATCTTCAACTAAAAGTCTGCCTAATTCTATTTGTCCCTGTGATGATGGAACTACACCTGCACTTGCATCAGATTGTGATGGTACAGCAACATAACGCAAAAAGCGCTCAATTAAAACTTTACGTTTATCCATTTAAAACTCCTAGCCTTGAGGGAACATGGTAGAAGGATAATCGAAACCAGAATTAAAGCCTATCGGTATTCCTAAAAACCAGTAAGCATAAAGAACAATGGTAAGCACAATAAGCAAAGCAAAAGTATAAGGAATCATCATGGAACTTAAAGTACCTACACCTGCACTCTTACAATAACGCTGACAATACATAATAAGCAAAGGATAGAAGGCAAACATTGGCGTACAAACGTTCACAGATGAGTCAGATACACGGAATGCAGCCTGAGTTAACTCAGGGGAAATGCCTAAAAGCATAAGCATTGGAACAAAAATGGTAGATAAAATAGCCCACTTGGAAGTGGCAGAGGTTACTAAAATATTTAATAAACCTGTGAATATAATAATACCAAATAAGGTAACACCTGATGGTAGACCTAAATCGCGGATAAACTCAGCGCCAGAGATTGCAAGTAAACTACCAATACCTGATTTATTAAATACATAAAGGAACTGACCTGCAAAGAAGCAGAAGACGATAAAAGTAATTAACATCTTCATAATATGTTCCATAGAATGGATCACATCATTTGAACTTCTAAAGGCTCCTACAACTACACCAAATACAATACCTGGCAAGGAGAAGAAAATAAATAATAAAGGAACTAAGCCCTGCATAACAGGAGCTTTAGGTGAGGTTAAGGTACCATCCGGTGCACGGAACAGAGAATCATCTGGGAAACAGAGAATGAATAATAAAGCTAAAAGACCAAATACAGTTGCAATAGCCGCATAGAAAGCTTTGTTCTCCAAAGCTGTAATAGGAGATACAGCTAAATCCTTATCTTCCTCTTTAGCAACATCTAATGGCATTGTAGCCCACAGACGAGGCTCAATAATTTTATCGGTAACAAACCAAACTGCACCTATTACAAAGAAGGTACCGCCTAGAGCATAGAAGTAGTTACATAAAACGTTAACAGAGTAGTTAGGATCAATAATGTGTGATGCGGCCTCTGTAAAACTCTGCATTACAGGATCAATTACAGATGGAGTATAACTTGCAGTAAAACCACCTGCCAATCCAGCAAAAGAACAGGCAATACCTGCTAATGGATGACGACCGCAAGCATAAAACATCAGTGCCGATACAGGCATTAAAATGGTATAGGCAGAGTCAGATGCAACGTGGCAGACGATGGATACGAATATGACACAAGGGGTTAAAAACTTACGTGGGGTAAATGATAAGAACTTTTTAATAAGGACATTAATAAATCCGCTTCCCTCAGCAATACCAATACCTAATGTCGCTACAATGGTAATACCTAAGGGAGGGAAACCCATAAAATTTTTAACAGAATTTACTAAGAGATCTAAAAGATTAGCCGGAGCTAACATATTGATAATATGAATTTTCTCTTTAGTTGTAGGATGAATATAGTCAAAATCGACAAAGGATAATGCAAAAGCTATTATAAGTGTTGCTATTAAGGCATAAATAAACAGCATGTTAATATGCGGTAATTTATTGCCTAATCGTTCCACAATATTTAAGAAACGGTTAAGCATACTTAACTGACCTGCAGGTGCGGTCTGATTAAGATTAGTTGACATAAGAAAATTTCCTAATGTTTTTTACAATAAAAAATCTAATAGCTAAGTTAAAATTTTCTTAGCTTAAAACAAATTGATCTATTATAGATGTTAGACAAGCTAATAAACAAAATAAAAAGCTACAATTGGATGCTTTTAACTAATTTTTAGGCTAAAACATGAACAAGATAATCCTTTTACCACAAGATTTAAAGATATTAACCAAAATAAGACGAACTCTTCACTCTCAGGCTGAAACAAATTTTTCTGAATGGAAAACTTTTGATCTCATACAAAACTACCTTAAAGATGTAAAAGGCTATATGGAATTTTTAACCATTGACGAAATTCAGCCTTTTGTTTGTGAAATAGGACAGGAAAAATTATTTAAAAGTAAAGTTATAAAAGAGAGCCCTGTTCCTATGTTCAAGCTTACGTTTAATTTAGGTAACAGTGGAAAGAATGTTGCAATTCGTTGCGACATGGATGGTCTTCCCATCAAGGAAAGCCATAAAGATAGTCACATTCCTTTCAAAGAGGGGTTTTGTGCCTCACAAAACATGCATGCCTGTGGACATGATGCCCATATGAGTATTGTAATTGCCACCATATTGAGTGTAGATGCGCAATTACCTCTTTTATTAAACAAGGGCATTAAAAACCTTAGCTTTATCTTTCAATGTGCTGAGGAAGGATGTCGAGGGGCAAAAGTCTTATTAAACTCTAAAATTTTAAATAATATTGATGACCTCTATGCTTTCCATATCGGAATGGGCTTACCTTTTGGTGAAGTTGCGCCTAAAGTCGATAGGTTTTTAGCTACAAAGAAACTTGAGTTTGAATTTTTAGGTCTTAAAGCTCACGCAGGAAAACCCCATGAAGGACTAAATGCACTTTTATCTATGTGTAAATTCATTGAGTATGGTCTTAGCCTTAATAATACTAAAGAAGGAACTTACTGTAATTTTGGTGAGGTCAGATGTGATACCCCATGTAACGTTATACCAGACAAAGTTACATGCAAAGGTGAAATACGTGCCTTCAATCTTGAGAAACTTATGGAAGTCTACGAAAAAATCACATCCTATCTTAAGGAAATTGAAAATACCAAATCAAGTTTCATAAATAAAAGTATCAAAGTTAATTTTAGGGAAAGAGGTTTTGGAACTCCAATTGCACCTTCACCCTTAAGTCAAAGGTTGGAAAATGCCATAAAAGATGTGTCTTTAAAAAATCATGGCAAAGTTTTCTCATTTAACGCCTCAGAGGATGCATCTCTTTTAATTGATAAGGTAAAAGCCCAAGGAGGAGAGGGTACATATTTTGTAATAGGAACCAATCTTAAGGCCCCTCACCATAATGAATGCTTTGATATAGATGAAAGATCTCTTTTAGATGGAGAGAAACTGCTTTTAGCACTAATTGCAGGTTATTTAAATTAGTAAATTAAACAAAGATTTTAAAATTTTAAAGTTTGAACTTGAAATTATTTACATCATCCCACATGTAGAGATGATATGTGAGATTAGATAATAGTGATCTTTTAGCAAATTCAGGACAAAGAGGACGGCAATTTCTCCCCCTACTGATCTACAGAGGTTTCATCGCCGATTGATTATGAAAAAAGAAGACCAAGACGAGCTAAATTCTTTAGAGAAAAAACCTGAAGAAAATATAGAGAAAAAGAAACTCTCAAATAAAAAGAGTAAGACCTTATCTCAAGATGAAAAATTTTCAGAAAAACAAAATGAAAGTATTCATCAAGATTCAAAGGAATCTGAAGATAAAAAAGAGCCTTCAAAACAGAATGATTTAGACAAGGATTCTCCGCAGGATCTTTTAAACAAGATTGCCCAAAAAGTACAGGCTTTAGCTGATAAGGCCTCATTGGGATCAAATCCTAACGAGGGTCAGAAAAAACATCTTTTAAATCTTGTACCAGAGTACCCAGATGAGGTTTTAGTATTGCCTCTTTTTGGTATGCCGGTTATGCCAAGCCAGATTTTACCGCTCTCAATTGTTTCAGACTGGGAAGATACTATTTTGCAAGTTGCCGAGTCTGAGGACAAGGTTTTTGCTGTATTTTCTTTAGGTGAAAAGCCTAAAAATCGTAATACTGTAGATAATTCTTTCTATCCTAAGACAGGAACATTGGTAAGACTATTACACGCAAAGTCTCTTCAAAACGAGATTCAAATTATTGTTGAAGGTCTATGCCGCGTCTCAATTGATAAATGGATTGATGAGAGTAATTTACTTAAAGCTAAAATAAATTATCCTAAAACCAAGATGCCTGAGGAAAACTCTCAGGAAGAAATTGAAGTGCGAGGCTATGCCATGTCATTAGTCTCATCCTTGCAGGAGCTTTTACCTTTAAGCCCTATGTATACAGATGAGATGAGACAGTATATGATGCGCTTTAACCAAACAGATCCTATTATGCTAGCTGACTGTGCAGCATCTGTTTGCTCATCTGATCCCAAGCAGTTGCAAGAGATCTTGGATAATGAAGATTTAATTGAACGTTTAAAGCTTGCAAATAATATTATTCGTAAAGAATTAAAGGCTGCAAAACTTCAAGATAAGATCAAGGCCACTGTTGCTGAAAAATTAAGTAAAAGACAGCAGGATTTCTTCTTGCGTGAACAACTTTCAGAAATTCAAAAACAACTTGGAAATAAAGTTGATGATAAAAGCGCTGAAGTTGAAGAATTCAAAAAGCGCATGAAAAAACTAAGTACACCAGATTTTATTAAAGAGCGCTTTGATAGTGAAATTAAAAAGATGCAGGTCTTAGAGCCGGGCTCTCCTGAATATGGTGTCACCAGAAATTACCTTGATGTTCTTACTACTATCCCCTGGGGCAAAATGGTAAAAGAGGAATTTGATCTTACCAAAGCTCGAGAGATCCTAGATAAAGATCATGAAGGGTTAAAAGACGTAAAAGATAGAATTATCGAGTTTTTAGCATTGGGCGCCTTAAAGGGCGGGACCAGTGGAAGCATTATGCTTTTTGTAGGACCTCCAGGCGTTGGTAAAACCTCTATTGGAAAATCTATAGCTCAGGCCCTAAATCGCCCTTTCTATCGTTTATCCTTAGGTGGTGTTGACGATGAATCTGTAATTAAAGGTCACAGAAAAACCTATATTGGAGCTATGCCGGGAAAATTAGTGCAGGCCTTGCGTGAAACTAAGGTTATGAATCCAGTCATTATGTTAGATGAGATTGATAAGCTCTCGCGCTCATATCAAGGAGATCCTGGCTCTGCCCTACTTGAAACCTTAGATCCCGAACAAAATAATGGTTTTCTTGATCACTACCTAGATGAAAAGCTGGATCTTTCAAACTGCCTGTTTATTTGCACAGCCAATACAACAGACACCATACCGCCTGCCCTCTTAGATCGTATGGACAGCATTCGACTTTCAGGCTATATCACAGAAGAAAAACTTCAGATTGCCAAAAAGCATCTGCTTCCTCGAGGACTAAAAGATGCACATATAAAGAAATCTCAACTAAAAATTGATGATAATACTATTGTCAAACTAATTGAGGAATATGCTCGCGAAAGTGGTATGCGCTCAACTGAAAGAGCTATAGCTAAAATCATACGTAAAGCTGCAGTAAAAATAGTAGGAGGAGCTAAGAGCGTTAGCGTTAATGTAAATAATCTTGAGGATTTCTTAGGTTCAGCACCTTTCCGAAAGGAAAAACATATAAGTGTTGTGGGAGTAATTACAGGCCTGGCATGGACATCTGTAGGTGGGGCTACCCTTTCAATTGAGAGCTCAAAAATTGGCGAGGGTGAACCTAAATTTATCCTAACAGGATCTTTAGGTGATGTAATGAAAGAGTCTGCTCGAATTGCATATAGCTATATGCAAGCTAATATCGAAAGATTTTCTAAAGAGCATAAGGACTATTTTAAAAACGCCTCTGTTCATATCCATGTACCTGAAGGTGCAACTCCTAAGGACGGACCTAGTGCCGGTGTTACCTTAGCCTCAAGTCTGCTATCACTTGCCTTAGGTGTTAAACCTAAAGACGGATTTGCTATGACAGGCGAGCTTTCTTTAACAGGGCAGGTTCTGGCTATAGGAGGAATTAGAGAGAAGACCATTGCCGCAAGACGCATGGGTATTTTCAATATCATCTGTCCTAAAGCTAATGAGGGTGATGTAAAAGAACTGCCTAAAGAAATCACAAATGGTGTAAATTACTATTTTGCAGAAAACTATGATGACGTGGCAAATTTACTTTTTGAAAATATAAATGCGTCGCTTAAGACTAAATAGCATCTATTAAATCTAAGGCAAGATAGTGTGACCCCGGTAAGTTGAACAAACTTATTGGGGTTTATTATTTATTACCACCTACTCCCTTACAATCCTAAATTTAACATCTTTCAGGTCTTAAAATTCAAAGATTCCTACTTATAAAAAATACATAAGGCTTTGCAAGTTTAATCCTTTAGACTAAGATCACATCTTAAAAGCTTCACTTAAGCTTAAGTTTATGACAGCTTACACAAAATTCTTGGAGGGAGATAAAATATAAACTTAATCAGGAATTAGAATAAAACACAAAATTCTACATAGCTCTGATATACTTTGCTTATGAAAAAAAAGCTGTTTTATTCTTTAGTATTTATTTTATTAGCATCAAGCTACAAAGTTTCAGCTAATGCTTATTGTGAAGTAAGCTTCCGCCCTAAAGCTTTTGAGCTAGCTTTTGCACCTATAGGATCTCCACTTAAGGTAGCAGATAAACAATGTCTCGAAGAATTAGTACTAATTCCCCATCATCAGATAATTAAAGCCGTAACTCTGCCTCAAGGTGAGTATCTATTAAAGGAAAAAAATGCAAGCTTTAGTGATTTCCTTTTAGTAAATCAAGATGACAAGGAGATTAGTTCCTGTTTTTTATGTGACCCGCTAAAAAGCCTTAGAATTTATCATAATGATTATGAGAGTTTGTGTGTAGTTTCTAAATTTGGTATAAGTACTTGTCAAAAAAAACCTTATGTCGACTTTAAGTTAAGCTCTAAAACCACATTAGATGAAGGAATTTGTACTGCCAGTTTAGTTTATTTTGGGCGTCAAGGTTCAATTTTAAATTTTGGTTTTGGCGACTGTACGGGAAAAGCGACCCCTATGCTCAAATATGATTTAAAATTAGGAAAAACAATTCGATTTTTAGAAGAGGAGCTTGAGGTTATAAGGGCTGATAACGAAGGTATATACTATAAATATCACACTGAACCGAAAAAACGAGAAGGTCAGATAAGTTCAGCTTTTAAAAGCTCAGATATATAATAATATTTTGTTTAACAAACTGATAAAAAAATGAATATGCTTGTAAAAATTATTGAATTTATTCCAGTTATAGCTTTCTTTGTATCATATAAGATGACATCTAATATGATAGTAGCAACAACTTTTGTTGTAAGTTCATGTTTGATTGCCACTGCATTAGAATTTCTTATAACAAAGAAAATATCTCGCATGCAGGTCTTTTTAACCTGTGCGGTAATTCTTTTTGGCGTTCCCACTATTTTATTAAATGATCCTGAGATCATTAAATGGAAGGTTACAGTAGTTAACCTAATTTTAGCTACAGCTATAGGCATTTGTCTTTTTGTTTTAAGAAAGAATCCCTTTAGTTACCTTTTTGGTAAAGAATTACCCCTACCTCAGGAGGCCTGGAACAAGCTGTCCTTATGGTGGATGATTTTCTTTGTTTTTGCAGCCGGCCTTAATGTAATAATTGCCTTTAATCTGCCTGCTTTAATAGGAGTAAGCCCTGAGGAAGCAGAATCTTTATGGGTCGACTATAAAACTTTTGGTAATGGCATCTTAAACTTTGTGTTTGCTTTAGCTTGTGGAATTTGGATGTTAAAAAAATATCCTGAATACTTCTCTGAGATAAAGTCTCAAAATACTAAAAACTCCTAAACTACAAACAAACAACAAAATAAAATTAAATTGGAGATCTTATTATGCCTGATATGAATTATGGCAATATCAAATATGCAGTTATCCCTGTTGCTGGATTGGGAACTCGCCTGCTACCTGCAACAAAGGCTATACCAAAGGAGATGATGCCTATAGTAGATAAGCCTTTAATTCAATATGTAGTCTCTGAGGCTGTTTCAGCGGGCATCAAAAACATTGTTTTAGTAACTCATTCTTCCAAAAATGCTATCGAAAACCATTTTGATACATCTTTTGAATTAGAGGCTACTTTGGAGAAGCGTGTAAAGCGTACCTTATTAGCTGAGGTTCAAGGAATTATTCCAAGTGATGTCACCATATTGAATGTAAGACAAGGTGAGGCTAAGGGACTTGCACATGCTATTGCCTGCGCTATGCCTATTGTTGGAAAAAATCCTTTTGCTGTTCTATTACCTGATGTAATCATTGACGGTAATAGCTCAGACTTAACTAACGATAACCTTGCAGCCATGATTAAACGCTTTGAAAGTACCGGAGTATCACAAATAATGGTCGAGACTGTACCAAAAGAGCAGGTTTCAAGCTATGGAATTGTAGATATAGATGGTGCAAGTTTAGACCCAGGTCAGAGTGCCCAAATAAAATCTATTATTGAAAAGCCTGATGTAAAACAGGCTCCTTCAAATTATGCCGTAGTAGGACGCTATGTTCTCCCAGCTGAGATCTGGCCTTTATTCAGACGCCCTCCAATGGGGGCAGGCGGTGAGTTCCAGCTTACAGATACCATTGATTTACTTATGGAATTAAATGAGGTTGATGCCTACGCTATTATCGGTAAATCTCATGATTGCGGTAACAAGGTCGGTTATATAAAGACCTTTATTGAATATTCTATGCGTAACCCTAAGTTCGGTGATCAGATATCTGATTTTGTTAGAACATTAACTGCTTCAAAATAATTACTTTTTTCAGGAAAAAAATTTTATGGTGTTGATAAACCTTAGGGTTTAAACAACACCTTTTTTTAAAAGCAATGAAAAATAAAAATTTAACTTATAAAGAAAAATTCCAGCTAATGGATAGAGAGGCTACGGCTACTATTGTCTGCGCTGTTTTAATTACAGCCTTTTTCTGGCTTTCTATATATCTTTTTAAAGACTATAAAACCACTCTTTTAGGAATGCCCCTATGGTTTTCCATCTCCTGTATTGGAGGTTATATCTTATCTGTATTATCAGTAATTATCTTAGTAAAAAAATTTATGTTTAACTTTAATTTAGATGAGGATAAGGAAAATGAATCTTAATCCTACAGTTTTCCCTGTACTCGTTTTTTTAGCAGTCCTGCTTCTCGTAGGTCTTTATGCTAACCGTGGACTTAAAAAAAGTAAGAATTTTCAAAAAGATTACTTTATAGCAAACCGAAGCTTAGGTGGAGTTGTCCTTGCTATGACATTAATTGCCACATATGGTTCGGTTAGCTCATTTGTATCAGGACCTGGTATTGCATGGAATTTAGGCTACGGATGGGTTGTTTTTGCAGCACCTCAAATTATAACCGGCTTTTTAATCCTAGGACTAATTGGGAAAAAACTAGCTGTATTAGGTCGCAAAGTAGATGCCCTTACTATTATTGATATCATACATGAGCGTTATCGCAATAAAGCACTTTCATTATTATTATCCTTAGTCCTGCTTATTTTCTTCACCGCTATGGTTGTAGGTCAATTTATAGGCGGAGCTCAGATCTTTTCTGCTATAACGGGCTTAGACTACGTTTTAGGTCTTATAATTTTTGCATCAGTAACCGTAATCTATACATCCTCAGGTTTTAAAGCTGTTGTACTTACAGATACAATTTGTGCAATTTTGATGATTGTCGGTATGTTTTGCCTAGGTTATGTAATTTTAAAGGACGCTCACGGCTTTAAGGGAATTTCTGAGTCTCTCTCTTTGGTAAACCTAGATGAAAATGGAATATCCAATAACTTTAAGGCAAATGCAGGTGGAGCCCTTCCTTGGTCTTTACTTTTTTCAGCCTGGATATTAGTAGGCTTTGCAACCGTTGGTTTACCTCAATCTGCGGTACGTTGTCTAAGCTATAAAACAACACAAGATCTACACCGAGCCATGGTTATCGCAACTATAGTATGCGGTGCTTTAATGATTGGCATGACATTATTGGGAGTTTTTTCAAGAGCCATTATTACAGATATTCCAAAAGCTGGTACCGACGCTATTATCCCAAATCTTATTGTAGGACATATGAATCCTCTTTTGGCAGGTATTACCATCATAGGACCTCTGGCAGCTACAATGAGTACAGTAAGTTCACTCTTAATTGCAGCCTCATCTGCAATCGTACGTGATCTTTACTTACAAATAGCCAAAGAAAAAACAAAAGAGTCGGTTAACCAAAAAAAACAACAAATAGCAGCTATTTTTATCACTATATTTTTAGGATTTATTGCCATTTTACTTTCAATTTATCCACCAGATCTAGTTGCATGGGTTAACCTATTTGCCTTTGGTGGACTTGAGAGTGCTTTCCTCTGGCCTATTGTCTTAGGACTGTTCTGGAAGCGCATGAACGCAGGAGGAGCGCTGATGGGAGTAATATTTGGTCTTGGTGTTTATATTTTAACCATGAGCCTTGGTATAAAAATTTTAGATTGCCATAATATAGTTACAGGAACTATAGCAGGCTTGGTTTTTTCTATTTTAGGAGCTTATTTATTTCCATCAGATGACGAAAAAATTCTGAAAATATTTTTTCCTCATAGGTTAACTTGATCACAAAAAAACTTTAGCTTAAGTTAAAATATTACTTAAATATTACATAAACCTTATAAAGAGTTTTTTTAGATTATGAATTGGAAAGTCGTATTAGGAATCATGATAGCCTGTGCGGTTATGATGTCGGCAAGTTATACCATGCTAATTCCTTTTTTGCCAATTTATTTGGCAAAAGAACTCAATTGTCCTGAAAGTAACGTAAATCTATGGTCAGGCCTATGCTTTGCTGTAAGCTTTGCCGTAAGTGCTGTGGTATCTCCAATTTGGGGAAAACTTTCAGACAAAATGGGTAAGAAACCCATGGTCATAAGATCGTCTTTCCTTTTGGCCATATCCTATCTCTTAGGTGGCATTGTAGAAACTCCAATGCAACTGTTTTTAGCCAGAGCTTTTCAGGGATTTGCCTCAGGTTTATGGCCTGCCTGTCTTGTAATACTCTCAGCTTATACTCCAAAATCTAAAATCGGTCTTTCCATGGGACTGATGCAAAGTGCAAATATTTGTGGCGGTATTTTAGGTCCTCTTTTAGGAGGTATATTAGCGACTGCTTTTGGCATGAGAAACTCATTCTTTGTGGGAGCCTCAGCCCTGGCTTTAATCACGGTTATTACTTTTATCTTTATTAAAGAACCACCGCGTGATCCAAAAGACGCCCTTGAGAATAAAAAAGTTTCATCAAGTAAGGAATTACTTCACAATAGAGGTATTTTGACCCTGTTAGCCTGTGTAGGCCTTACTAACATGGTGATTTTACAAATTCAGCCTATCGCCACTACCTATGTAAAAGACTTAGTTCAAGATTCAACAAATGTTATTTTACTTTCAGGTTTTGTATTCTCACTTGGAGGTATCGCAGGTGCTATTGCATCTCCTTTCTGGGGCAGAGCTGGACAAAAGATTGGCTTTTATAAAACTTTAATCGCAGCTTTAATTGCAGCTGGCATTTTTATCATGATACAAGGCCTTCCTCGTAATATTTGGATCTTTGCCCTATTCCAGTTTATTGCAGGACTAGGCTTTAGTGGAATATTCCCGTCTGCAAATTCAATCATTATTCTGCTGACCCCACCAAATGCGCGTGGCGTAGGTTTTGGACTCTCATTCTCCTCACAAATGTTAGGAGGAGCTATAGGTCCTATTATAGGTGGCCTCATTGCTACTTTCTTAAGCATAAGTCTTGTCTATGTAGTATCAGGTGCAGTCTTATTTTTAATAGGACTTACTATACTTTTAGCTACCCCTCAGGAGCTTAAGGTATCAGTACAAAATCAAAATAACCTAACTCATAGTGAGGACTATATGGAAAGAATAAAACGCGAGGCTATGGAAGAATTAAAAAAGGATAAGAAAGAATAAAGAGGATTTTTTATGTTAAAAATAACAGTCTTCACTTTAACTCTCTTACTTAGCTTTAGTTCAACAGCCAGTGACTTAAGAATTATTAAAAATCCGCCTCAGGGTTTTGATAGGACGGAAAATCTGATAATCAATCATCAAGTACAAGATAATGAAGATTTAAAAATCAAAAAACCGCCTCAGGGCTTTGCTGAAATCAATCCTAAAGAAGAAAAAGAAATATTGAGTGTGGATGAGCTGAAAGAAAAATGTTATAAGGGCCATGCTTTATCTTGTTACCATGCAGGAGAGCTTTTAATTGAAAGTGATCCTAATATAGCTACAGAACTTTTTCGTTATGGATGCGCCTTACAGGATGGATTTAACTGCTTTAAACTTGCTAAAAATTATGAAAAAGGAATTGGAATAAAGGCTAATTTAGAAAAAGCCCAAAAACTTTATGATAAAGCCTGCAATCTTGACAAGACTGCATGCAACAAAGGTTTTTAATCTTGTTGCTAAAAGTTTGAAATTAAAAACTTCCTCCATCTAAGTATTGGAGGAAGTTCTTAACAAATATTAAAGATTATAAACAAGATCTTTTAACGCTTTAATAAAGGCTTGGTCGTCAGCGTTTAACTTTGCAAATTCTTCTTTAAATAAGGCTTTATCATTTAAGCTTTTATTTAAAAGATCCTCAAAATGACGACGTTCATATAAGAAAAGCTGCTCATCCTTTTCAAGCATAATAAAGTTATCGAGAGTATATATCTTAGCAAAAAGATCACATACATCTACAGCAACTGTTCCATATTGCAAATCACCTAAATCCTCAATAAGCTTTAGGTTTAAAAGAATTGAAATAGTTTTCTTATAAATATCATTTGATGTCAAAGATAGTTCTTGATCTTTATTTTCAGAATTTGTTTTATCAGACTTTTTATCTAAGGCAATATCCTCACCCTCGGTACTATCTAAAGAGTTAAGATCATTATCATTTACATTATCATCTGTAGTTAAATTTGTTTTTTCAAGTGAAAGCAAGGCATTTACAAATCCTTTGTCCTCACTTTGCAGACTATCTATTAGACGCTCTCTTGATATGGAATCTAAACGGAAAATTGCAAGATAAACGGCTGTATTTAAACTTCTGTCAATAAGGAACTTTACATCCTCCCCATCTACTAAATGCAGCTTTTCTGTATCAATTAAACTTGTAAAAAGCTCATGAGGATCGTAAAGATTAGGTTGTTTTATATCACCTATAAATCCTGTCTTTAACAGAATTTCAATAGTACGATTATAGGCTGCATTATATTGCTCATCATCCGTTCTAACAAAGAGTGCCTCATCTAATTGCTGATTTTCATTTTCTCTATAAGCTAAGGTGTCTTTGTCTTCTTTGACGTCACAGATCTCATCTTTGCTCTCATCTGATTTTTCATCACCCTCAGAAGCATCAACTTTCAGATCATATTTATTATTTTCAGAATTTTCTAGATTATCATCTCCTAGATCTAAATTTACATCCTTATCATTATTGTTTTGTAAATTTATATCGTAAGAACTCGGATCGTAACTGGTTCTATCAGCCTCTATTTGACCTTGCGGAGTTTTTTCGAAGAGATTTTCGTCATCTTTATCTTGAGAACTATAATCATCAAAACTGTAATAATGCTCCTCATCGTCAAGATCTTGCTCTAAAGCCTGATTTGAATAAAAACGAGGTAAATGATGATCTTCTTGGATATCATCAAAGCTTAGCTGACCGTAAAAATCTGACGAATACCAGCTATCATCATGTGCGTTAAATCTGCCATGATCACGATAGAACTTGTCTAAGCGCTGTAAAACAGATATAAAAGCCTGATCCTCAGGTGGTAACTGAGAGAAGGCTTCTAAGAAATCATCAAAAGACGGTAATTCTAAAATTTCATTATAAACGGCAAAATTTTCTCTTCTTTCATTTAGAAAATCGACTGCATTTTGATCAAGTCCCCTGCCATCTGCACTGTAAAGCTGCTTTATAATCTGCATGGCAGAAACGCCATAAGGCGGGTTATTTATGTCATCAAGAATATTCTTTTGATTTAAAATCCAGATAAAATTCTGACGGGCTATCTCCAAACGAGGAGCTTGATATTGAGAGAGATAACTATCAGCCAAGCGATTTTGCTGTCTTAAAATGAGAACAAAAAAGAACTCACAAAGATCCTCAGATTCAGGGCTTAGGTTACTAATGATCTGATGAGGCACACCTAACTGATTTAGGCGCCTATTTAAAATGTATTTGACACTATCAATTTCATTAGTCCAATGCTCAAAAACATCTCTATATTCAGGTCGTTTGGCTATAAGTGAACGCTTATATGTAAAAATTAACCTTTCGATCTCACTTGGATCTAATGGCATAGGAGTAAAGACAGGATGTGAGGCTAAATTCAATGATCTTAAAGTCCAAGCTAAAACACGTCTTGCTCTATCCTTTCTATAAATACGCAGATCATCATCTAAAAGACGGAACCCTCCTTCACGATGAGTTCCTCTATTCTCATTTATCAAATGCATAACTTTGACAAAAACCCTGTCATAAGAATTCATTTGAGAGAGAGCCTCGTGCATAACATAGGGTATGCCTGAAAATAATACGCGATCAAAAAGCTCAAGATGTCGACTAATGCCCACAATTAAAGCCTGTTCTTGGGGATCGACTATAGATAGCGCTTGATTAGTTAAGATATGTCGAAAAATTTGTTTTAAAGTAAGCTCTGCTGGAACATCATCAAGATTACGCAAAATATATAGCTTTTGCATGATACGCAAAAAGGCTGCTGCAAGTTCTGTTTCATCTTTATATTGTTTCATATTAAAAACCTTACACCGCGATGCGTTAAGCTCATGCTTATTTTTCTATGCGGTAACAATTATTATTTTAAAGATAGTTTAAATTATTTTTTTAAATCTAGAAACGCCCTAACACACAGTTTATCAAAAAGGTTTTGCTAAATATCTATAATTTCCTGACTTAAACAGCTTAATAATTCGACCTCACATTTAATCTAAGATTTAAGCCAAACAAATTCACTTTACTGTCTATAACAAATTACAGTTTTTTTTAAGCATTCATATATATTTATATACAAAAATAAAATCTATGTTTAATCATAGAAGTATTATAGATTAAATGCCTAAAAAAAATCAGGCTCCCAAAATCTCAGGTAAGGTTAATATTAGTCATCACATAGAAAATATTATATTTTTTTAAGTGTAAGGTAGACAAAAAAACTATGCTTAAAATAAGTAAGGCTTTAGAACTTAAAGACAAATCCCCAAAATAAGGTAAATTTGAGATAAACAAAAAAATAATGGATTTGAAATCTAAATTAGGTTTAAGTTTTCTAAAATAAAAAATTATTGTTAAACTGTCTGCATTTTTTTGCTAAAAGACTCACACTTTTTCTAAAAATCCGTTATAAATTATAGAGATATAATTTAAAGGATCTTTATGCAGCGCTATCATTTAATTCTTGCTCTTATGATTGTAAACCTACTGTTACTCAGTAGTAGTTATACAATTGTAATGCCATTTATTCCGGTATATTTAAAAGAAGAATTACTTGTAAAGGACGAATTCTTAAGTTTTTGGAGTAGCGCATGTTACGCAATAACATTCATTATTGCGGCTTTGATCTCTCCCCTTTGGGGGCATTTTGCTGATAAAGTTGGCAAAAAAGCAATGCTTGTAAGAGTAAGCTTTATCCTAGCTATAGCTTATTTTTTAGGCTATCTTGCACAAACTCCCTTGCAGTTATTTTTTGCCCGCGCCTTTCAGGGATTTGCCTCTGGTATGTGGCCTGCTGTTTTAGCCATAATTTCAGGATTTGTTCCAAAAGAAAAAACAGGCCTTGCCATGGGAGTTGCACAAAGCGCCAATTTACTTGGAACAGTGATAGGCCCAGCTTTTGGTGGTTTTATAATTGTAAATGTAAATGTAAGTTCATGTTTTTTAATAACCTCTACTATAGCTTTCATTATTACTATCTTAAATATTTTTTTGGCAAAGGAACCTAGAGTACATGATTTAGAAAAACAAAGTGTTAAGGATAATTTAAGCTTTAAGGAGTTGATAAAAAATAATGACTTGAAACTTTTAATGCTCGCAACAGTCTCTCAGGCTTTGTCCTTAATGGCTTTAGTACCTGTAATTGCCCTACATGTTGATAAACTTCTTTTAGACGATCCTAAGAGTATGATGCTAGCAGGATTAGTATTCTCAGCAAGCGGTTTTGCAGGAATTTTAGCATCTCCAATTTGGGGGCATCTGACAAACAAATTCGAAGGTTTAAAACTCTTAAGCGTAATTTGTTTTATGACAGGACTTTTTTATAGTCTTCAAAGCATGCAATGTTCACTTTATATTTTTGCCATTTTACAATTTTTAGGTGGATTAAGTATTTGTGGTATTGCACCAACAGTACACACCAAAGTTGCAATGGTAGTTTCTGATAATCATAGTGCTAAAGCTTTTTCTTTAGTATATGCCTGTCAGCAAATTGGTAACTGTATAGGCCCTATAATTGCCGGCCTATTTATGTATTTATTTAATACAGGCGCAGTTATTTTTACAGTGGGAATATATCTTATAATGGTTAGCCTGATAATTTTTTACAAAAGCAACAGAAATTAGCGATTGCAGGCTTTATAAACTTTACAAAAATAATAATCATTACTATTATAAGTAATATATTTGAAATATTTTTTATGTATTTATTTAGG
>CALFLJ010000133.1 GCA_937880335.1 uncultured Succinatimonas sp. | reverse complement strand
TTACCCAGTAGTTGATGTTAAGGTAACTGTATTTGATGGTTCTTATCACGAGGTTGACTCCTCTGAAATGGCCTTCAAGATCGCAGCTTCCATGGCTTTCAAAGACGGCTTCAAGAAGGCACAGCCTGTTTTACTTGAGCCTTTAATGAAGGTTGAAGTTGACACTCCTGAGGAGTACATGGGCGACGTAATCGGCGACCTCAACCGTCGTCGTGCTCTCGTTGAAGGCATGGAAGATGGCCCTATGGGTAAGATCGTTCATGCTATGGTTCCTCTCGGAGAGATGTTCGGTTACGCTACTGATCTGCGTTCTCAGACTCAGGGCCGTGCCTCTTATGTTATGGAGTTCGGTCACTACGCTGAGGCTCCTAAGAACATCGCCGAGGCTGTTATTGCTGAGCGTCAGACCAAGTCTGAATAATTATTCTTTTATAATTTTGGATGCAGCTTAAACTGCATCCTCCTTACTATAGGAAATAAAAAAAATGGCAAAAGAGAAGTTTGTCCGTGACAGAGTTCACGTAAACGTTGGTACCATCGGTCACGTTGACCACGGTAAGACCACCCTTACTGCAGCTATCACCACTGTTTTAGCAAAGACCTTTGGTGGTGCAGCCTTAAAGTTCGACCAGATCGATAATGCTCCTGAGGAGAAGGCACGTGGTATTACCATTAACACCTCTCACGTAGAGTATGATACCGAGCATCGTCACTATGCCCACGTTGACTGCCCAGGCCACGCTGACTACGTAAAGAACATGATTACCGGTGCAGCCCAGATGGACGGCGCAATCTTAGTAGTAGCCGCAACCGACGGTCCTATGCCACAGACTCGTGAGCACATCCTTCTTGCCCGTCAGGTAGGTGTACCATACATTATCGTATTCTTAAACAAGTGCGATATGGTTGACGACGAGGAGTTATTAGAGCTCGTAGAGATGGACGTACGTGATCTTCTCAGTCAGTACCAGTTCCCAGGCGATGATACCCCAGTAATTCGTGGTTCAGCCTTAGGCGCATTAAACGGCGAAGCAAAGTGGGAAGAGAAGATTATAGAGTTAGCAGGTGTATTAGACAGCTACATTCCAGATCCAAAGCGTGATATCGACGATCCATTCTTACTCCCAATTGAGGATATCTTCTCAATTTCAGGTCGTGGTACTGTAGTAACCGGCCGTGTAGAGCGTGGTATTGTACACGTAGGCGACGAAGTTGAAATTGTAGGTATTCGTCCAACAGTTAAGACCGTAGTAACTGGCGTAGAGATGTTCCGCAAGTTATTAGACGAGGGTCGTGCAGGTGATAACGTAGGCGTATTACTCCGTGGCACCAAGCGTGAGGACGTAGAGCGTGGACAGGTATTAGCAGCACCAGGTACAATCACTCCACACACCAAGTTCACAGGCCAGGTATACGTATTAAGTAAGGATGAAGGTGGTCGTCATACCCCATTCTTCAAGGGCTATCGTCCACAGTTCTTCTTCCGTACAACCGATATTACCGGAACAATTGAGTTGAAGGAAGGTGTAGAGATGGTTATGCCAGGTGACAACACCGATATGACCGTAACCTTAATTCACCCAGTAGCTATGGCTAAGGGCGAGCGCTTCGCTATTCGTGAAGGTGGTCGTACCGTAGGCGCTGGCGTTGTCGGTGAGATCATTGAATAATTAAAACAGGTTTTATCTTGTTTTAAATTGGCCCCTGCTTATTGATTTAAGCGGGGGTTTTTATATTATTGTCTTGCTTTTTTTTGAAAAATCAGTTAATTATTTGCAATTATATTACTTAATTTACCTAGGATTTTCTTGCATTTATTTTATTTTAACGACATTTAATTTGCGAATCATATCTAAACATTGAACGTACAACTATCGAAAGTTAAATGTTTAAGCCATTTTCTCTAAAAGTTATTTCATCAATTTGGCTATCTTGTTTGTCTAAAATACAATTAAACACAAATTTATGACGGTAAAATTTGTTGGTATTTGAATATTACTTTATTGTTTAATTTCTTCCATTTTTAGAAAAAAACTCAAATTTTTCAAGTATCCGTTTTATAAAATCTATAAAACCAAGTTTATTCTCGAAAAGAAATCCCCATCATTGAGATGTTATTTTATATTTGATTAAAAGGATACATTAAATTTATTTATATATTGTGTACTACATTGTTAACCTTAAGTTTCCTAAAATAATTTAAACTAGTTTTATAACGTAGATATAAAAGTTTATTGTGTTCTCTTAAAGATAATAAAGACATTTCTGTTTTCAATCTTTAGTCTATAGCAAAATACTTTAAAGTAAGTTTTGGGAACAGCATAATTTCTGCCGATTATGCAAAGCTGTGTGAATAAATTAAAAAAGGTCTTAATAAAAGACTGTGGAATTTATATGCAGGCAGGTAGCTTTATAATTTTTAGTAAATGATCTTTTTTTGTGTTTCTAAAAAGAATTTTTACATGAGCTTTACAGAAGTAAAGTTAAAGTAAAGTTTGTTTATTTTTGTTTTAATAAATAATAATAAAATCATATATATCAATAATTTGAATTAATATTCTGCCCTTTTACATAAATTTAACAATAAGAGCAACTTAGCTTTACATGTGATCTATATCATATCTTCAACTTAAAACATGGAGATATATTATGAAACTTTCTAAATTATTATCCGCTGTAGTATTTTCTTGTGGTTTAGCTAGTGCAGGTGCTTCTGTTGCAGCTACAGTTTCTACCGATGGTTCTACTTCTATGGAAAAGCTCATCGGTGTCTTAAGCGAGTCCTATCACAATGCAAATCCTGATGTTCAAGTAACCTACAATCCAACTGGATCTGGCGCTGGCATAGCTGCTGCCTTAGAAGGTCGTACTGATATTGGTTTATCTTCCCGTGGCTTAAAATCATCTGAGGCTGAAAAGCTAGTTGGTACTACAGTTGCTTTAGACGGCATCGTAATGGTAGTAAACCCAAGTAACAATATCGCAGACCTTACAATTGAACAGATTGGTAAGTTATATAAGGGTGAAATTTCAAACTGGAAGGAGTTAGGTGGCGCTGATGCTCCTGTAGTGTTAATCGGTCGTGAAGCTGGCTCTGGTACTCGTGATGGTTTTGAGACTGTTACTAATACCAAGGATAGTTGCAAATATCGTCAGGAATTAACTTCAACAGGTGACGTCATTACTACCGTAAGCCAGAACACAAATGCCGTAGGTTATGCCTCATTATCTGCTGTATCTAAGAAGGTTAAGGTTTTATCTGTAGGTGGTGTAAAAGCTTCTGAGGCTACCGTAAAAGATGGTTCTTATAAGCTTCAGCGTCCATTCGTTTTCGTAACTCTTAAGGATAAGGCTTTACCTGCTGATGCACAGAAATTCTTTGATTATGCCTTATCTAAGGATGTTGAGAATTTAATCATTAAAGCTGGCGTTGTACCTGTTTCTAAATAATCTTTAAATCTAAAACGAGAGATGCTTTCTCTCGTTTTTTTAGGATTGTATTCATGCTTGATACAAAAATAAATAAAATAAACACAGAGTCTATTGCATCATCTATTTTTTTAATTTTAGGCGTTGTTAATATTGCATTTGTTTTACTTATCTGTGTTTATCTCGTAATTGCGGGCCTACCTGCAATAATAAAAATAGGTTTTGTTGATTTTATCTTTGGTACTAAGTGGGCTTCGACAGCAAATCCTGCGCAGTTTGGTATCTTGCCTTTTATTCTAACTTCAGTATACGGTACTGCAGGAGCGATTTTAATTGGTCTTCCATTAGGTTTTTTCTCTGCAGTTTTCTTAGCAAAAATGGCACCAAAAAAAATCAAGCTAGCTGTTGAACCTATGGTAGATCTGCTTGCTGGTATTCCTTCTGTGGTATATGGCTTTATAGGTATGTTGGTATTAGTTCCTGCTGTTCAGGCTATTTTTAATATACCTGATGGAGCATCGTTATTTTCGGCAATTATAGTGCTGTCTGTAATGATTTTGCCATCTATTATTAAGGTTTCTATTACCGCAATTGAAGCTGTGCCTGCTGAATATGAGTTAGGTTCGTTGGCTTTGGGCGCTAATAAAACAGAAACAATCTTTAGAGTGGTAGTCCCAGCTGCAAAGAGTGGTATTGCTGCAGCTGTAGTTTTAGGTGTAGGTCGCGCAATAGGTGAGGCTATGGCTGTAATGATGGTTGCAGGTAACGTAGCTAATATGCCTAACATTTTTGAATCAGTCCGATTCTTAACTACTGCAGTTGCCTCAGAAATGTCCTACTCTTCAGGATTGCAGCGTGAGGCTTTGTTTTCAATCGCACTTGTGTTGTTCGTATTCATAATGATGATTAACGCTCTTTTGAATATGATGCTAAAGAAGGGATCTAAGAAATAATGTCCATATCTCAAGTTAAACGTCAGATCTACAAAGCTAATATGCTGACATGGACTTATTTATGCATTGCAATTACTGTATGCATAGTAATATTCATGATTGCTTATATTTTCTTTAGGTCAATTCCATATTTTTCATGGCATTTATTATCGACATCACCTAGTTACTTAAATGATACTATAGGTGTACTTCCTGATATTTTAAATACCATTTACATTATCTTTACAACCTTAATATTTGTTTTACCTATGGGCGTAGGGGCTGCAATTTATCTTACTGAGTATGCAAGATCCCCAAAGCTAGTAAAAGCTATTGAGTATTGTATTGAAACTTTAGCCGGTATTCCTTCCATTATTTATGGTTTAGTCGGCATGCTTATTTTCTGTCAGTTCTTTGGATTGCAAACCTCTCTTTTGGCAGGCTCATTAACCTTAATGATTATGAATCTTCCAACCATTATAAGAACTACTCAAGAAAGTTTAAAAACAGTCCCATCTTCATATCGGGAGGGGGCCTTTGGGTTAGGAGCTGCTAAATGGCATGTAATTCGTACAGTTGTTTTACCTTGCTGTATAGATGGTATTGTTACAGGCTGTATTCTGAGTGTTGGCCGTATGTTAGGAGAGTCAGCCGCTTTGTTGTTTACCGCAGGTTTTGCCCATAATTTAAATGGATTTTTTGATGGCATGACCTCTGCAGGATCAACCCTTACCGTTGCTCTTTATGTTTATGCCAAAGAACAAGGTGAATTTGAAGTAGCCTTTGTTATTGCTGCAATCCTCCTTTTTATGAGTCTTGTTATTAATATCTTAGCAACCTATTTAGCTCGTCGAATTCAAAAAAGAAAGGCTGTAAAGTAAATGGAAACCATTTTCGAAGTAAATAAATTTAACCTTTGGTACGGATCAAATCATGCTCTACATAATATAAATATGCAGGTTAAAGAGCACGATATAACTGCTTTAATTGGTCCTTCAGGATGTGGAAAATCTACCTTTATCCGCACTTTAAATAGAATGAATGATTTAATTCCTGAGGTAAAGCTTGAAGGTAGTATCAAGTATCGTGGCCAGGAAATTGTAAATTCAGATATAAACGTAAGTAAGTTACGTAAAGATGTTGGTATGGTTTTTCAAAAGCCAAATCCTTTTGCTATGAGTATTTACGACAATATCGCCTACGGACCTAGAACTCATGGGGTTCGTAATAAGTCAAAGCTAGATGAAATTGTTGAACGATCCCTAAGGCAGGCTGCAATTTTTGATGAAGTAAAAGATCGTTTAAAAACTTCTGCTTTAGGCCTTTCTGGTGGTCAACAACAACGTTTGTGTATTGCCAGAGCTTTAGCTGTAGAACCTGATGTCTTACTTATGGATGAACCAACATCAGCCCTTGATCCAATTTCCACAGGAAAGATTGAGGAGTTAGCTCTAGAACTTAAGCAGAAATATACGATTGTTATCGTGACACACAATATGCAACAGGCATTACGTATTTCTGATAATACAGCATTTTTCCTTTTAGGTGATCTTGTAGAAATGGACTCAACCAATGTAATTTTCACAAAACCTAAAGATAAACGTACAGAAGACTACATTACAGGAAGATTTGGATAATGAGAAAGAATCTTGACGATAAAATTCAACAATTAAATAACTCGCTTATTTTAATGGGGGCCTTATGTGAGGATAATTTAGATTCCGTATTTAAGGCTTTTAGAGAACGAGATAGAGAGTTAGCTTTATCTGTCTACAGAGCAGATTATGATATTGATACCAAAGCTCGTGATATTGAGGCTTTATCATTAAATATCATGCTTCATGAACAACCTGTTGCTACAGATCTTTTAGTTGTATCTGGTACTTTAAAAATGGTGGCAGATCTTGAGCGCATTGGTAATCAAGTCTCTGATATAGCTCAAATTGTTATGGGGTTTGACTATAATCACCAAGGTGAGGATATAGATCTCATACAAAATATGGCTAAAGAGAGCACTTCTATGGTTAAGCTTGCAATCGATGCTTTTGTACGTCGTGATATGGAACTTGCAAAAAGTGTTATTCGACAAGACAAATCTGTAGATGAGTATTTTGCAATGGTAAGAAAATCTCTTATTTTAAAAGCAAGATCTTGTGAAAAAGACACAAAGTTATCTCTTGATGTTATTATGATTGCTAAGTATCTTGAAAGAATTGGTGACCATGCATGCAATATTGCAAAATGGGTCCTTTATGTTGTGACTGGTAAGATTGCCACCATAGGAGATTTAAATTTATGATTTACTGCGTTGAAGACGATACCGACATTCGTGAGATTGAGCAATATACATTGCAATCTATGAATATGGAAACTCAGGTGTTTCCTGATGGTAGTAGTTTTTTTGCCGCAGTTGAAAAAAGGCTTCCTGATTTAGTTTTATTAGACATAATGCTACCAGATATGAGTGGCATTGACATTTTAAAACGATTAAGAGCCGGTGCTAAAACTCGTAACATCCCTGTTATTATGGCTACAGCACGTGGTGCTGAATATGAGAGGGTAAGTGCACTTGATTTGGGGGCAGATGACTATCTTACCAAGCCATTTTCTTTAATTGAGATGGTAGCTCGTATTAATGCAGTACTACGTCGTTGTAGTGGAAATAACCAGACAGAGGAGCTTGTATTAGGTGATTTATCTATAAATGAGGCTAATCATGAGGTTAAGATTAAAGGTGAAATTGTTGATTTAACCTTAAAAGAATATGAGCTCTTAGTTTTAATGGTTAAGCGTCAAGGGCGCGTTTTTTCAAGAGACCAGCTTTTAGATAGAATCTGGGGAACTGAATACGACGGTGAAAGTCGTACTGTAGATGTTCATATCCGTACTTTGCGTCAAAAGCTTGGTGATATGGAACATATAATAAAAACTGTACGTGGAGTAGGATACAAAGTAGGGGCATAATTTTGGTCAGCAAAATATTTAAGGCGGTTTTTTTTTCAACCCTTTTATTTTTAGTTATAGGCTTGTCATCCGCCTTATGGTTTGCTCACAGCCTCATGATGAAAAATGATGAAAACCTACTTTATGACTATACAAAGTCTCTCGTTCAAGAGATTGATGTCAGAGGTTTGTCTTATGTCATGGGGCAAAATTATGGCTCATTTCGTGTGACCTTAATTAACGTTAATGGAAAGGTGATTTACGACAGCAAGGTTAATGCTGATAGTTTACAAAGCCATGGAAATAGAAAGGAGTTTATAGAGGCTCAAGCAAATGGTTCAAGTTCAATTGCTCGTTATTCTGAAACCCTTGATACAGAAACTGTATATTATGCTGTAAAGCTTCACGACGGGAAGGTGCTTAGAGTTTCTTTTACTGCAGAAAATGTTTTAAGCATGACGTGGTCTTTGCTGTTTTATTTTATTGGTATTGTTCTTATTTCAGCTTTCATTTCTTCATTTATAGCCTATAGACTTTCGCTTAGTATAGTAAAACCTATTAATGCAATTGATGTTAATCGTCCTTTAGATAATGAGGTTTATGAAGAACTTAGTCCTTTAGTTCGTCGTATCGATATGCATCAAAAGAGGATAAGTGATCTAATAATTAAGATGACACAGCAAGCTAAAGAAATGCAGGCTATTATGGCTAGTATGTCAGAGGGGCTAGTTTTATTCAATGCATTAGGTGTAGTAATTAGTGTAAATGACAGTGCAAAAAAAATTTTCAAAATAACAGACAATTATGTGGGACAAAATATTTTAAATATAGATAGATCGGCAACTTTAAGAAGATATTTTGACTTGGGAGAGGAACTTAACAATAAGGCCGAAGATATTGAATTAGAAGATCATTTCTATAGAATTTTGTTTAATAAAATTGATACAGGTGAAAATCATGTAGGTTATGCCTTATTGATCATTGATGTAACTCAGACACGTATCGCAGAAAGACAACGTCAAGAGTTTTCTGCTAATGTATCTCATGAATTAAAAACTCCTCTACAATCAATAATAGGTCGTGCAGAGTTACTTGAAAATAACTTAGTTGCGCCAAAGGATATTGTTAGCTTCGCTAGAAGAATTCGCAAAGAGGGAGAAAACCTTTTAAATCTTATAAATGACATAATTCTACTTTCTCGTTTAGATGAAGGTAAACGCATGGAAGACGAGCAAATTGACTTATTACATGTGTTAGCTGGAATAAAAGAGTCTTTAGATGATAAATGTAAGGAAAATAATATTTCTCTTTATATAAAAGGCTCTGTCCCTAGGATTTATGGTGTTTTTCGTTATTTTAACCAGATGCTTTTTAACCTTTGCGATAATGCTGTCAAATATAACAATCCCGGTGGCAATGTATGGGTTGAACTGTCGGACGATGATAATTTTCTTTATATACAAGTCAAAGATGATGGTATAGGGATCCCCAAGTCTTCTCTTCCAAGAATATTTGAGCGTTTTTATTGTGTAGATAAAAGTCATAATAAAAATCGTGTTGGTACAGGACTTGGATTATCTATAGTTAAACATATTGTTCGCCTTTATAGTGGTTCTTTAAATGTTGAAAGTATTGAGGGTAAAGGAACCTGTTTTAAGCTTTCATTTCCCAAAGACAAAGTAATACAATCTTATTTCAAATCATCTGAAACTTCTGAGCACTAAAAACGTTTAAATTGGTGCTAACTAAGTATAATTTTGCGTGACCTTGGTAACAGGTTACGCAAAATATCTATATAAATTCTTTCTAACTTTTTCAATGGTGTATCATATTAATTAAACCTATTAACAATTAGAAAGATTTTTTTTAGCCTGAGTTAGGAGTTTTTTATGCAACAACATTTGACTGATAAAAATATTGCTTTGGATCTGGTGCGTGTAACTGAGGCTGCTGCCTTAGCTGCAGCTCGCTTAACCGGTCGTGGCGATAAGGATGCGGTAGATGCAGCTGCGGTCGATGCTATGCGTATTGCCTTTCAGGGTATTCATGTAAGGGGCACCGTAATTATTGGCGAAGGTGAAAAAGATGATGCTCCTATGCTTTACTGCGGAGAGAAAGTCGGTTTTGGAGATGGTATTGAGGTAGATGTAGCTGTAGACCCAATAGATGGAACTAGTTGCACTGCTTTTGGTCGACCGAATGCTATTGCAGCTGCAGGCATTGCAGCAAAAGGAACTATGTTTAATCCAGGTCATAGTTACTATTGTCAAAAGCTTGCTGTAGGTAGGGAAGCTGCTGGTGTTATAGATATAGATGCACCAGTTAAAGATAATATTTTAAAAGTAGCTAAAGCTTTAGGAAAAAATGTAGGAGAGCTTAACGTCTTTGTGCTTGACAAACCACGTCACGCTAAACTAATACAGGATGTTCGTTTAGCTGGTGCTCGTGTAATGCTTCATACAGAAGGTGATATTGCTGGTGCAATTATGGCGGTTGATCCTAGAGCTCAGATTGATATGTTAGTTGGCGTTGGAGGAACTCCTGAGGCTGTTGTTGCCGCTTGTGCTATTAAAGGCTCTGGTGGAGAGATGCTAACAAGACTCTGCCCTCGCACAGAAAAAGAGCGACAGGCTATTATCGCAGATGGTATTGATATAAACCGTATTAGAGGGGTTGATGATTTAATTACTTCAGATCAATGCTATTTTGCTATTACAGGCGTAACAGATGGTGAGCTTTTAGATGGTGTTCGCTATAAAGGAGAGTATGCATTAACATCTTCTTTAACCTCTCGAGGACGTACTGGAACTCGTCGTTATATTCAAGCTTGGCATGATCGTGCTAAGCTTTCAAAGATGAGTACTGTTCTTTACTAAAAAAGAAAAAAATAATTTTAAATTTTGCTTAATTCCCTCTTCTCAATGAAAAAAATTAGAAGAGGGAATTTTGTTTTAGGGGGATGGGAAAAAAATACCCCAATAAGTTTGTTCAACTTATTGGGGTCACCCTAAAGACTTAACCTTTAGGGGGGACTTTTCTCTTCTGAGCGTTTTACTTTTACTGCCATCTAGGCTGCTTTAATTATTTTTGTTGTTTTAAAGCTTTTAGGCATAACTTTAGCTGGACGAGCATAGTTTGGTCGGGTACTCATTAGTTTTCCGATTTCCTCATTATTCAAACGTCTTCTTGATAAACCAATAGCCTTATAAGTAATGAATGGACGAGCCTTTTGTGAGATCATGATAGGAGCTTTTCCATCTTCTTGTATTTGGCCAATAATTCTTAATACTTTTGTATCTAATAGATTTCTTACTGTAGGCTCATTTAGGGGTAAATTTAGGACAGATTTTCTTTGTAAAACATACTCTCTTAGTAATGCTCTTTCAGAGAAGTCTAAATTAGCTATGGTTTCAGACATTTGCCAAGAAAGTTTTTTTTGATGCTTATTTTCCTGATACCGACAATAAGCCGCATTTATAAATAAGGCTACGAAGTTTGATATTTCTACTATAAGGGCAAAATATAAATAATTTTTGTTCTCTGTAATGCGGTCTGCAATTTGCGGAGCAAAATCCTGCCAGGGTAAAATTAAAACCAAAACAGTAAAGGCTAAAAGCCAGGTCATAATAGTGTTAAGTATACGTATCGAGTTACTCATTTCCCTTATCCTCAACTTGATTTTATATACTATATTTAATAGTTAGTAATAAAGCATTATTTGTGCCAATTAATAGAAAAAATGACAAATGGCTTATGTAAGCTTTTTTTCTTTATTTTCCTTTTTAGGAAAAATAATATGTCAAAATTTTGAGGATTGTTTTAAGAATCCTGACAAAAAAAAGACATTGTGCATCTCGATGATTATCAGAATTAATTTACTAACCAAATTATGATTTTTGTATGGTTTTGGGAGGAAAAAAATCTATTGCCTTACCAATTTTGAACTTAGTGATATCATATATATGGGTATTTATTTATTAGTCTTAAATTTGTTGTACAAAAATATTGATTAATAATTTTGTACAGTTAGATGGTTAACAAAAAAAATTATTATGAAAAATGTTTGAAATTATAATAAAGCTATTAAAAATACCTGTTTCCCCCATTTTTGTATAATCATTTTTTTTATAAAAGGCTAAAAAATGAAAAAAATAACTGCAATTATCAAGCCCTTTAAACTAGATGATGTTCGCGAGGCTTTAAGTGCAAATGGCATCTCTGGAATGACTGTTTCTGAGGTTAAAGGTTTTGGCCGACAGAAAGGTCATACTGAGCTTTACCGTGGTGCAGAATATGTTGTTGATTTCCTCCCTAAGGCAAAAATTGAAATCGTTGTCACAGATGCAGATGTAGACGTATGCATTAAAGCTATAAATGAAGGTGCACATACAGGAAAGATTGGAGATGGTAAGATTTTTATCTCTGATATAGAAAGAGTTATTCGTATCCGTACAGGTGAGGAAGGCGATGACGCTATTTAATCAAATCCTGTCGTTTATTTGTGCCGAAAAATAGCATTTTAATCTTAAAAATATCAACGATTTGAGGAGCTATTGTTTTGTCTCCTCTTTTATATCGTTTTAATCATAATTTCAAACTCAAAAAAAGTTTTATCTTAGCCTTTCTTTTGTCAAAAGCTCGCGTTTTCTGAATTTAATCTCTTCTTCATTTTATACAATATTTTATTTAAAAATCCTAAAGCATAACAAAAAGCCTTATTTGAGATGATTTCAATCTTTTTTTCTCGTTATAAGTAATATTTGAATTTTTTAAATTAGTATTAAGTTTTGTTTAAGTACTATTTTGATGAGATGTTATAATTTTAATATTATCACTTGTACATGGATGTTATTATGATAAATAAAGAACCAAGTAAATATATAAATCAGAATTTATGTGCAGATGAAAAAATAGTCTGTATACCGATGAGTTCTAAAGGATTTTTTAATAAAGATCCTGCTGATGTGGTTATTACCAATAAAAGAATTTTTGCTCGTTATGATGATGGCAGAGCTTTTAGTTTTTCCTTTTTACAAATAAAAAATATTGAGGCTGTTCCTAATAAAGGATTTTTTGGGGGACAGAAAAATAAAGGGGCAATTAGTGTATATGGTCCCTATAATAGGGTAATAACCTTTCCTTCAGATAATCTTGATACTGATATGAAATATATCAGAAAAATTCTTGCAGTAAAATAATTTTTCAAATCCATCTTTGATATTTAATTAAGGCTTTTTTTGCTTGGAATTTTTATATTTGGCTGCGGTTGGTTTTGTAAATTTGAAAGCTCGTTTTTTGAGGTTCTATGTATAAATCTTGTTTAGTTAGTTCTCTCGTTGGTTGGATTGCAGCTTTATTAATATCAGGTTGTTCCACCACCCCTCCCACAAATCCAGATAACCTTTGTTCTGTTTTCCAAGAAAAAGATAGTTGGTACACAGCAGCTCACGATGTTCATAATCGTTATGGAATTCCAATAAACGTGGCAATGGCTATTATGGCTCAAGAGTCAAGATTTGTAGATGATGCCCAGCCTGCTATGCGATGGTTCTTATTTGTTCCCTATGGTAGAGGAAGCAGTTCTTATGGCTACGCTCAAGCTCAAGATGAGGTTTGGGCGGAGTATGTACAGGATAAAGGATCTTTTTTTTCTAGCCGAGATGATTTTGCTGATGCCTTAGATTTTATCGGTTGGTATATGCAGAAAACAAAAAAAATAAACGGTATTCCATTTAAAGATGCATATAATCAATATTTAAATTACCATGAAGGTTGGTGGGGATATCGAAAGCAAAGTTTCGAGAGTAAAAATTGGCTTAAGGACATTGCGAAAAAAGTTTCAGATAGATCTGAGACTTATAGAAATCAGCTTTTGCATTGCAATCTTTATTAATAACAAAATTAATTTATTTTTTTTGGGATTTTTATTATGCCATTAGTAGATAGTTTTTTAGTTGACCACACTATTATGCCAGCACCATCAGTCCGTTGTGCAAAGGTTTTAAAGACTCCAAAAGGCGATAACATCGAGGTTTGGGATTTACGTTTTGTCCGACCTAATACAGAAATGATGAATGACAAGGGGATCCATACTTTAGAACATTTTTTTGCAGGATTTATGCGAGCTCATATAAACGAAGATGGCGTGGTTGAGGTTATTGATATTTCGCCTATGGGATGTAAAACTGGTTTTTATATGAGTCTTATTGGGAAAGCAGATTCTGATAAAGTTGCAGAAGCAATGCTAGCATCAATGCAAGATATTGTAGCTTTAAAAGATGGTGAAAAAATTCCTGCATCTAATCCTTATCAGTGTGGAAGTTGTGAGCTACACTCATTAAAAGAGGCAAAGTTAATTGCAAAGAATGTTATAGATAAAGGAGTTGTTGTAGTAAAAAATGAAGATATTGCTTTGTCTACAGAAAAACTAGCGGAATTTGATTAGTGCAAAAAGCTGTATTTTGTGATCGCGATGGAGTGATAAATATAGATTATGGTTATATAGGTTCCATTGATAGATTTGACTTTGTTCCATATGCTAAACAAGCTTTGGCAAGTTTAAAACAAATGGGGTATTTAACTGTACTTGTCACAAATCAGTCCGGGATTGCTAGAGGCTTCTATACGGAAGCCGATTTTTTCCGGACTAACTCCTATATGCAACAATGTTTGGATTTTTATCAGGCTCGTTTTGATAAAGTGTATTTTTGCCCTCATCATAAAGATGCTCAGATATTAAAATTTAGGAAAATTTGCAGTTGCCGAAAGCCAAAACCTGGAATGATCCTTCAAGCCGCATCCGAACTTAATATTGATTTATCAGCTTCATTCATGGTTGGAGACAATGAATCTGATTTAAAAGCTGGTATAAGTGCAGGAGTTGGGCATTGTATTTTTATTTCCGAGACTAAAAAAAACTTAAAACTTTCTGAAATCGGTTATAAAAACGTAGAGATTTTTCCCTCTTTATATAAATTTGTGGAAGAAATGAAAAAAAATTTAAAAAAATAGTTCCATAAATAAAAAAGAGTAATAGAATCTCACATACCCTCATAATTGAGGGGGCGGTTTTTAAGCAGAAGATATAATTTAAATAGATTATTTAAATTATTTTTAAGATCTTGTGCTAAAGAACCAAATTTATATTAGAATACAAACGACATGAGGCATATTGCTTCATTGTTTGTTAAAAAGTTTTGGAGATAAAAATGAACAAGTTCCAGGCTATGTTAGGCGTTGTCGCTGTTGGTGCTACTGTTTTAGTTGGCTGTGCTGATACCTCTGCTTTAGAGGCTAAGATCGACGCTATTCAGGCTGATGTTGACGCTTTAAAGGCTCAGCAGTCTAAGTTAGCTAACGACGTTGCTTTCGTTAAGTCTGATGCTGCCCGTGCTAACGAGCGTTTAGACAACTTAGCTCGTCGCTACAAGAAGTAATTTCTTCTTAAGTAGATTTTATGAAAAAAGGGTTCTCCTTAAATGGTGACCCTTTTTTTTTTATGTAAAATAAGATCTCAAGTTTCCAACTTTAAAAGTTTAAGCAAACACTGATTCTTAACGGCCCTGTAGCTATTTAAAAATAAGATCTTGATTGGGGGCCTACGGAAAGTAAAAATGATATAGGCTGCTATATGATGTTTTTAGATGATAAAAGGTGATTTTGTGATATAAATCAATAGGTTAGTTTTAAAACAGACTCCATTTATGGTATAATAAATATAGAAAAAACAAAAACTTACACCAAAAACGGAGTCCTTAAAATGGTATCACAAAATAAATACAATTCAATACTAAAATCTTCATCTTTAGCTCCTTATGTAAAACTTTTTACGACAAACAAATCATACCGATCATGATCACAAAATGATTTGACGGTAGATTTACAATTTAAACTCCAGTAAGTAAGCCTTACGGATGTTCTTTGACAATTTGTTTTTCTCTTTTAATCTGTGATTTTCGGATCATTGTTTCAATTTATTTTGTGACTAAGGGATCAAAGATCCATGTTTTGCTTGAAATTTCACCTGAAAACTGATCAAATACTGAAAGTTTAAGACTTTTAAGGTACGTCATGGAATCATCTGTTCAGTTTCAGGAGTTGGAGCAGTATGCTAAACAGCATACTCGTTTTTCCGCACCTGCTGATCCTGAGCCAGATTTCAATGAACTGTATGTACAGGCTCTTCATGAGCATGGATATACTGAGGAAGATGCATTCTTTGATGACTACATGTATCAGGTAGAAACAGCACGAGACCGAGCTGAACGGTTCCTGAAAAAGAGACCTCTTACCACAACCATTATGGCATTGCGTAATGACATAAGACGAAAGTACTTTCAGTATGATGAAAG
>CALFLJ010000132.1 GCA_937880335.1 uncultured Succinatimonas sp. | reverse complement strand
GAATATACCTGTATTTTCACTAAAACATAAAGAAAAATATATAAAATACAAGATATTATTTTTTAATCTAAAATTAAAACTTACTAAAAGGAATAGATGCAGTGTTTTAATTAATTCCCCATATCATAAATTTAATTTTTCAGAGATACATTCTGTTGAAGAGAACTCATTTTGTTCTGGTTGTGGGGCTTGTGTTTCTATTTGCAAAAAAAAAGCAATAACACTTATAGAGAATAAGGATGGTTTTTTTTCTCCTGTCATAGATAAAGAAAAATGCAATGATTGCGGTCAATGTAAAAAAGTCTGCCCAGTTATAAATTTTAAATACGAATATAAGCCATTTTATGAAATAAAATGTTTTGCGGCTCAAGCCCCTGATGAGATAAGAAAAAACAGTTCTTCTGGAGGGTTATTTCCTTTATTTGCCGAATATATATTAGATCATAAAGGAGTTGTTTGTGGTGCTTCTTATGACGAAACTTTTTTTTCTGTTATACATATAATAATTTCTGATAAAAAAGATTTAAATAAGCTAAAAGTATCTAAATATTCACAAAGTAACATAAATAGTTGTTTAGAAAAAGTAGAAAAGTATCTTAAAAACAACGTAAAAGTCTTATTTGTTGGAACTCCATGCCAAGTTGCTGGTTTGTTATCCTATTTGTCAAAAGGTAGGAGACAAGTAAAAGAATATAAAAATTTATTTACAATTGATTTAGTTTGTGGAGGGGTTCCCTCCAATTTAGTTTCAAGAAAATATTTAAAAGAGTTTTCTAATGAAGAAAACCCTATTTTGGAAAGAAAAGATAGAGAAAAAGACAATGGTTGGTACTCATATGCGACATCTATAAAGACAAAAAAGATAAAATTTAGATTATTAAATAGTAAGAATTATTTTTGGCAAGCTTTTGTAAGAGGAATGAGTACAAATAAGCTATGTCAGGTATGTCCTTTTGACACTTTCAAAAGAAAAGGTGATATTACTTTAGGAGATTTCTGGTTTATTGGAGATTATGAAAAAAAACTAGATGATAATAAAGGAACCAGTTTATTATTGTTAAATACTTTAAAGGGAAAGTTCCTTTTAAAGGAAATAAAAAGTAATTTAAAATTACTAAAGAGAACTCCAGCAAAATGGACCTTAAAAGGTAATTTAAATTTAATAAAACCAATTTATAACAACAATAGGAATTACTTTTTCTATTTATTATCAAAAGGTGCTTCATTAAAGGATGCTTATATTCAAGCACTTCAGGATAAAGCAGATTGTATAATCTATAACAATGCCGTAAGTGATATTAATTATGGTTCTCTTTTAACAGCATATGCGTTACAAAAAATCATTTTAGATCTAGGTTATTATCCAAAAAATATTTTTTGTTACAGAATTCCTAATGATAATTATAAAAAATCAATGGGATATAGATTTGCTAGAGAATATTTGAATTTTACAAATGAATGTATTTCTCAGGATGATTTTATTAATCTAAATAACAAAAGCAATATCTTTATAGTAGGCTCTGATCAGATGTGGAGACCTATGTATTGGAGACCGAATATCGATAGAGAAGTTTTTTCATATCTTTCGTCAGACAAAAATAAGTTTGCTGTATCTGTTAGTTTAGGACTTGATAAATTTGATGGGACTTATGAAGAAAAAGAAATTTTCAGAAAAGAGTTAAAAGCATTTAAAGCAATTTCTTTAAGAGAGCATAATGGTGTACAAGTATGCGATAGAGAGTTTAATTGTTCTGCTACAAGAATAATTGATCCTGTATTTGTTTTGGACCCTATTGTTTATGAAAAAATGGCTAAAAAATCTGATTATGATTGCCAAGGAAAGTTAGTTTATTATTCTTGGGGAGACTTTGATAGAGATAAAGAAGTTTTATATCAAATTGCTCAAAAAAGAGATTGTTCTGAAGTTGTAAACATAACTTTAAAAGATTTAAGTGTAGAAGATTGGCTAAATGCTATAAGAACTGCAAAGTTAGTTGTTTCTAATTCTTTCCACGGAATTTGCTTTTCTTTAATATTTAATAAACAATTTATTTGTGTTGTTGATAAAGGCGAAGACCGATTTGATATGCTAAATAGGTTATTTAATATAAAAGAACAAATGTTTTCAAGATTGCAGGATCAACGAATTTTATCTAGTAACAATATATATAATTATTCTGGATATGAACAAATAGTTGACCATGAAAAAGCTATAGCCTTGAATTTTATAAAAGATATTTTTTAATAAGATTTTAGATTATGATTCCGTTTAATGTTCCGCCTTATTTAGGTCAAGAAATTAATTATATAAAGCAAGCTATAAATTCTCATAAAATTTGTGGCGATGGTGTCTTTACAAAAAAATGCAATAAGTGGATAGAAGATAAGTTTAAAATACAGAAAGCTCTACTAACAACAAGTGGAACTACAGCCTTAGATATGTCTATGTTGTTGTGTAATTTACATGAAGGCGATGAGGTTATTCTTCCAAGTTTTACTTTTTCATCTACAGCTACAGCTGCCGTTTTAGTTGGTGCACGTCTGGTTTTTGTTGATATTAGACCTGATACTATGAATATAGATGAAAATAAAATTGAAGGGGCTATAACAAAGAAAACAAAAGTTATTATTGCAATGCATTATGCAGGAGTTTCTTGTGAAATGGATAAAATTAAAGAGATTGCAAAAAAATACAATCTTATGATTGTAGAAGATGCAGCCCAGGGAGTGATGTCAACTTATAAAGGTCGCGCTCTCGGCACATTAGGTGATTTTGGTTGTTATTCTTTTCATGAGACTAAAAATTACTCTATGGGAGAAGGTGGAGCAATAGTTATTAATAATTCCAAATATAATGAAAAAGCAGAAATATTAAGAGAGAAAGGAACTAATAGATCTAAATTTTTTAGAGGTCAAGTAGATAAGTATACCTGGTGCGATTTTGGAGATTCTTATTTACCTAGTGAGTTAAATGCAGCTTATCTATGGGCTCAATTGGAAAATGCAAATTTGATAAATAACGATAGACTAGCTTCATGGGATAGATATTATGAAGCTTTTAAACCTTTAGCAGAAAAAGGTTATGTTGATTTGCCTTTTGTTCCTAAAGAGTGTAAACATAATGCGCATATGTTTTACTTAAAAGCGAAAGATATGAATGAAAGAACAAAATTATTGGCTTTTTTGAAGGCGCAAGGAGTAAATGCAGTATTTCATTATGTACCATTACATTCATCCCCAGCTGGTCTTAAGTTTGGAAGGTTTTTTGGTCGTGATATTTATACGACCAAAGAGAGTGATCGTTTATTTAGATTGCCTTTATATTATGGACTAACTGAATCAGATCAGAAAAAAGTTATTGAACTCATTTATTCTTTTTATAATATGTGAGGGTGAAATAGAATCTGTGTAACCCCATTTAAGTCTGATATCATTTTATGACTTAAATGGAGTCTATTATGACAAGAATCAAACGTAGCCCAGCAGCATTAAAAATAGCAGATCTAATCCTTGAAAACTATGACGTAAAAAATGCCAAAGACATAAATGAGGCATTAAAGGATGTATTTGGCCCTTTATTTGAGAGGTTGCTAAATGTACAAATGGATGCCCACCTAGGCTACGATAAAAACTCACAGGAAGAGAAAGAGCACGAAAATAGAAGAAATGGATTTAGTGAAAAAACTATCCAAGGTTCTTTTGGTGAAACAAAAATAGCGGTTCCAAGAGATTAAGAAGGAAGCTTTACTCCTATAGTTGTCCCTAAACGCAAAAAGGATGTTTCAGAGATAGAAGGCAAAGTTCTTGCCATGTACGCAAGGGGAATGAGTCAAAGAGATATAAGCGCCACTATTGAAGAAATTTACGGATTTGAGCTATCACAAGACGAGATTTCAACGATTACAGACACAATACTTGAAGATGTGAAGGAGTAACTTAACAGGCCGTTAAAAGCTCTTTATAGCTTCGTATTTGTTGATTGTATATATG
>CALFLJ010000131.1 GCA_937880335.1 uncultured Succinatimonas sp. | reverse complement strand
TGTCATTTAAATCAAGAAAATCAACACCCCCTTAAAAACAGGGAAACCATTCGGACAGTTTTGTGTAAATCTTGTTCAGAAGTATTTTTTACTTATTGTCTGGGTTCAATCATGGCTTCCTTGTCTTGCCATTGCCAATAACTACCTCCATACCGCAGTACAGCGTGGTATGTTGGAATTTATGAATATGACAAACGCATACAATACAAGTGTTGCTACATACAGTTTTTATGCAATTAAAAAGATTGAGTCCGTTACGCAGGATTATCTGGCAACGGGCGGAATGTTCATGGCTTCCATTCCCGTTTTAACGTTATTCCTCTTAACAGGCTCCGTTTACGCCTTGACCTCATTAACGGGACGTATGGCTGGTGCGGACGTAATCAATGAGAAAATTGCTTCTCCTGATATTATGACGCCTAACGCTTTAGTACAGCAGCAAGCCATGAGTACCGCTTTAAACGGTGTTCACACCCAACCTGGTGTTTATAATTGGAAAATCACTACCTCAACTGGTGGAAGTTATGAACTTTCGAGGGCAAGGAGCAATGCTGTTAATGCAAGTAATGCTTTTATGTCACAGGTTGGACGAGCATTTAGCAATATCAGTAGCGATAGTCAAGCTGTTGCATATAACGAAATTTTATCAAAAACATTCTCTTCACTTTCCAAAGAAGCTCAAAATTCAGTGCATGAGTTAGGCAAGTCTCTTGTAGCAGGGACAGGACAAGAGAATAATCAAGCACTTATAAATAGTTTGGGGGTAGCAGCAAGTTTAGGGGGAAATGTAGGGGTAAGTACCCCTTCTTGGGGCAGTAAAAATGGTGTAGATATTTCAAAATTACTTAAAGCAAGTGTAAATGCGGGAATTAAAGCAGATGCTATTGCTAGAGCGCAAATACAGGAAAATTTAAAAAGTTCAGAGGCGATGGATTTACAGAAAAACATAAAAAGTAACCAAAGCATACAAAGTGAAATATCTAATGCTGTTGCTAATCAGCTTTCTAATAATCGCAGTCTTACAAATGCTATTTCTAGTAGTGCCACTGAGAGTGGTTCACTACAGGAAAGTGCAAACAGAGTTATAACTGCTCAGGAAAACTTATCAAATGCAGAAAAAGCCACATCAGCAACAGGTTCACAAAAAGAATATACTGCAAGGGAACTTTCTATGGCATTTATGGCAAATAGTAGTATAAAAAAGCATGTTAGGGATTATTGGAATGAGCATTTTGATAATGATATGGATAAACAGCAATTAAATGCTCAGATTAGTCAGATGCAAGAAATGAATTTATTAAGTGGAGGGGGACTGTTTAAGACTGGTGATATTGAAACCTTGGCTAGGATGCAAGTTATGGCAGATGGAGCTAATGATAAAAATATAAACGCCCAAAGATTTATGGGTAATTTACTTAATGATTTCAATAATGGTGGAATTAAACAAAGCAATATAGATATGGCTCAAAATCTTAATTCGCCTGATACGTTAGGAGGGAAAGTTGATGAATTAGGACAGGTTGTAACTGATAAATTTAATGATAGTCAAGAAAAAGCTATATCAGGAATTAATAAGGGGCAAGAACCGTTTAAAAATGCAAAAGAAAAAGTTGATGAAATGTGGAACAAGGGTCAAAGCAATGTAAATCAAGCATCCACTGAAAATATTCGTAAATCAGTTAATGAAAGTCAAGTTAGAGACCAGCTTAAAACAATCTCTGATGAATCAGTACAAGATGTGGGAAATGTGTTAGGAAGCGTCCAAAAGGGATTTGAGCAACTTGTAAGAGAATCTATAAAGGAAAGAGGGGGCGGTAAAATTGATAATACTACAATGGCACAGCTTGCAATCAGCTCGGGTGATGAATTTGCAAGAAATATATTAGGCGACAAAGACAACTATGAGCAAGGCTCAGAGGCTTATGAGAAAGCTTTCGATTTTGTTTCCTCCCTTGTAGCATATAACCTGTATAAAAATAGCGGTCATACCAATTACACAAGAAATGTTTTTGATCCATTAGTACAAGGAGGAGGATCTTATATTGATCCAGCAGAGACTAGGCTTAAAGAAAGTTGTGAAACAAGTCAAAATAATTTGCATGATTTTGTTATTGATAAAGGATTTAGTGAACGTGAATATTATGGACTGGTAGTAGCTACGACATCAAAATTACAGAACGATACGCCGTTTACCAATGGTTCAATTAATAATGTAAGATTAGCAAGAGAGTCTATTATCGTATTGGACGGTAAAAAATAATAAGAAAAAGAGTAGGCGTTATGCTTACTCTTTTTTTTTATCTTCAATCAAATAAACTAACTGTAAATGCAATATTAGGACTAAATATCCTTGATATTGGTCATCTAGGAATCATTATCTATATACCAAGGACTGCTAGGATTATAAAAGTTATCAGGATGACATTCATGAGGTTCTGGTATAAGTGTTTCTAGATCATCATCACAAGTAAAGTAAGTGTATGAACTTTTCTTCTTTTTACGTTTACTACGCATTGACTTTTTATTCACAGGTTTTTCTTGTTTAAAAAATAAGCTATCAAAGGAATCGGGATCTAAATAATTTGCAGTTTGGCCTGTGGCTCGGGTTGTTTTAATAATTATAAAACCTATAAGGCAAATAAAAAGTATAAAACCAACTAAAAAAAGCATAATAAAAAGCCTCTCATCAAATCTATATCTCTTACTAAGAGGATAGTAACCGTCTCCGTCCGTTTCAAGTTGTTAAACGGTTATACCATGCAATTTACCACACAACGTCGACGCTATTATAAAACTCTTATACGCAGAAGGCATTACCAGCGTTCACATTTCCGCTTATAAGTCCGTGGGAAGCGTTTATGACTGTACTGTGTACAGGGGGAATATAAACGGACAAGATAGCTTTGAAAATATACTTTATCTGGATATTAAGCTGTATCAACGTATTCTCTTCTACGGGGCTTTAACCGTTAATTTCATCTTCTGTTTTTATTTATTAGGTTAACCACTTTGCTCCTGAAATTTGCCCTATAAAAAATCTTTTGATTTTTAGCATTCAGGCATACTAACCTCGGAAAAATATTTTTCTGTAATATTACAAAATCTTATGAAATTTAAGTTTTTTAATTCCTGTCTCTCCCCGTTGGAGGCCGTTCTGACTGGGGGGGGGCGTAGCCGTGTGCCTGTACGGTTGCATTTACATGTTCCATTCTCAATACACCGTTATTTACCCACGGTTTGATGACGACTGCGTCGACGCTTGGTCGGTGGGACTTTTGGATAAATGGGATAAGAACGTGGTTCTTAATGATACCTACGCTTTTTATTCTAGAAATATTCCCAGAAGAAAAGATGGGCTTTTGCTTTTTAAATACTTCCGTGTTGGGGATCTTGACGAAACAGAAGTTACCTCAAATTTTGAAATTAAGGTTGCTAAATCCAAAACAAATGATCATAAATCCTTTAAAATTATTCAAAGATCTTTTAAAACAATAACGGATTATTTAGTTTTTGTTGTATACCCTTTAAGGTAATTTGGTGTTTCAAAAAAGGAATTAAATAAACATAGTAAATGATTTTGATTACTGATGTAACTCTTTTAAAACAATCTATTGATGCACAACATTCAATAAAATTATTTACACATACAACGGAAATAAAATAGAAGCTCTACAAATCTTTATTTCAAAACAGTCTTGAATATTTGAAATAATATTCCACAATGAACATGAATTGCGGTCTCTCTCTGCGGAGGATACTTGGAAGAGCCGGATGCATCCAGCTTTTCTTATAAATTAGCTAGTTTTTGATCTGATTATTTAGAACTGTTGACGCTTTTTTGAAAATTATTCATTTATCTTTATAGAAAAAGCTTTTTACTTATGTCGTTTATTTCTAAATAGGATATTTGTATATTGTAAAAAGGGGCCAAAAGCCCCTTTCTAGAATAACTATTTCTTTTCTTCCTTTGCAGGGAAGATGAAGCTTGCTAAAACACCAATACCTAAGATTACAGCAATGACGCCTAGGGAAATATAGACATCAATCTGCATACCAAAGTCAAATAAGTGTTCTGAAGCACCTGCGGCAAGTTTGAATGCGATAAAGAAGAGCAGGACAATTACAGCTTTCTCTAAGTGTACTAAGTACTTACGTAATGCGTCTAATACGAAATACATAGAACGCAGTCCCATCACCGCAAACATCATAGCTGAGTAAACGATTAAAGGCTCACGAGATACTGCAATGACAGCAGGAACAGAGTCAAAGGCGAACAGTACATCAGTAGTCTCAATAACAGCTAAGCATAAAAAGAGAGGGGTTGTGTACCATAAGCCTTTACGCTTTAAGACAATTCCCTGGTTTTCAGGTTTTGCAAGCTCAGCGTCAACTTCCTTTTGATGTAAGAAGAAAGCATGACCTACCATCTTAGGATAGATAGGGAAGAATCGCTTTACTACGCGATACGCTAAATGAGAGGAGAAATCAGATACTTCAGTATTTTCCTTCTTCTTAAGCATCATAACGCCTGAAAGACCTACTACTATAGCGAAGATAAGTTCTACTACAGGGCCTAAAGCAAAGAGCGATGAGCCTATCATAACAAAGATTAGGCGGAAGACTACTGCACCTAGAACACCCCAGTAGAGGACACGGTGACAGAATTTATCTTGAACACCAAACCAGGCAAAGATAGCCATCATTACAAAGAGATTATCAACAGAGAGTGCAAGCTCAAAGAGATAACCTGCCATATAAAGTGAGGCTACCTGATTGTTAAAGTGATAGGCAAGAAAGCCTGCGAAGGATAAACCAATGCCGATCCAGAACATAGTCCAGAGGGATGCTGCTGTTAAGGAAATTGGCTTATCACCGCGGTGGGCCCACATATCAACTAAAAAGGCAAAAATTGCCAAGGCTACGAATATTACAATAGTCTCGGTTTCAAAGCCGATATGTGTATTTACACTCTGTTGCATTTTAAGAGTTCCATCTGAGCTAAGTAACGAGCGGTAGAGTCAGAGAGTGGGGACTCATCAAAGCAACTGGTAGTACCCTTGTGACAGGTAGGGCCTTCTGGGCGAACTAAAATAAGTAAAGTATCCTTATCACAGTCGCAACTAATAGCACGCATACGTAAGTGGTTGCCACTTTCCTCACCTTTAGTCCATAAGCATTTACGGGTACGGGAGTAGAAAGTTACCAATCCTGTATCTAAGGTTTTTTGTAAAGACTCTTTGTTAACATAGCCTAACATTAAAACCTGACCGGTTTGGCAATCTTGAATAATTGCCGGAATTAAACCGTCACCTTTTTCAAAATCAAGATCATCAATGGCACTAAAACCATGGAAATATCTAATCACGGATACAAACTCCTTTTTTTATTAAGAAATCTTTTAAATCTGAAATGTTTATGACACCTTTATGGAAGACAGAGGCTGCAAGGGCACCATCTGCATGAGCTTTATCAAAAGCATCATAAAAATGTTCCATAGCACCAGCACCGCCTGAGGCAATTAAAGGTACATTACAGATTTCACGAACCTTTTGAAGCTGAACTAAATCGTAACCTTGACGCATACCATCTTGGTTCATCATATTAAGCACGATTTCGCCAGCACCTCTTTCTTGAGCCTCAATAACCCAATCTAAAGTACGTCTTCCGGTAGTTACAGTCTTATTTACATCGCCTGTGTATTGTTTAACTAGGTATTCGCCACTCTCTTTATCAAAGTAAGAGTCGATACCAACTACTACACACTGAACACCAAATTTATCTGCAAGTCTTGAGATTAAAGTAGGATCAGCTAAAGCCGGGGAGTTAATTGAAATTTTGTCAGCACCATAGGCTAAGATGGTACGTGCATCTTCAACACTCTTAATACCACCTGCAACTGCAAATGGAATATTTATAACCTCAGCAACTTTTGCAATCCAAGATTTATCAACACGACGACCATCAGAGGATGCAGTGATATCGTAGAAAACTAATTCATCTGCACCTTCTTTTGCATAACGTGCTGCAAGATCAATAATTGATCCCATAACCTCATGATTACGGAACTGTACGCCTTTGACAACAACGCCATCGCGTACATCGAGGCAAGGAATTATGCGTTTGGCCAGCATGCTAATGCCTCCTCAACTGTAAAACGTCCTTCAAGCAGTGATCTGCCTAAAACAACAGATTTTGCTCCAGCTTTTGCAACAGCTTTAATATCATCTAATGATGAAATGCCACCTGATGCAATTACATCAAGATCGGGGTATTTTTTGTAAAGCTCTTTGTAAAGTTCGTTATTGCAGCCTTGCATCATACCATCGCGACTTATATCTGTAACTAATAAATGTTTTAATTTATATGGCAGATAATGTCGTAATACGCTATCTAAGCTTTGATTTGAGGTCTTAAGCCAACCGTGAGTTGCAACATAGGGAATGCCGTTTTCAATTCGTACATCCAAGGCTAAGGTAAAATGCTCAGGTCCAAAGCGTTTTAACCAGCTTCTAACCATTTGCGGATCTTTTACAGCCACAGAGCCTACAACAACACGCTCAACGCCTGATTTTAAGAGGTTTTCTATATCAAAAGCACTGCGAATTCCACCGCCTGTTTGAACAGGAATTGGTGAGCATTGCACAATACGTTTTATAAGAGCTCGCTGACGTCTAAGTGGATCACGAGCACCCTGCAGATCAACAATATGAATAAGCTTTGCACCCTGATGGGCTGCAACTCTAATTCTTTGTACAGGATCGACGTTAAAGTCCGTGCGTTGTGCATAATCGCCTTGTTTTAAACGCACCACATGACCGTTTAATAGATCAAGTGCAGGAATAATCACCGCTCTCTCCTAGAAATTATGAATAAAGTTTAATAAAAGTTTTTCGCCTGCTTCTGATGATTTTTCAGGGTGGAATTGAACTCCCATAAAATTATTGTGAGCACAGGCAGCGGTAAATTTTTGACCATATTCGGTAATACCTATGGAATCTTTATTTACTTCCATAGCAAATGAATGATCAAAGTAGAAATAGGCATTGTTTTTAATTCCCTCAAATAAAGGGTGATTATTATGCTCTACAGTATTCCAGCCCATATGAGGTAAGCGTTCACCATGAGCTTCAAGCTTTTTGACATGAGAGTCTATAATTCCTAAAGCTTTTACAACCTTATCCTCTGAGTTAAGTTTGACCTCAGATGAGTCTGTAGCTAGAACCTGCATACCTAAACAAATACCTAAAAGAGGCTTTCTGGTATTTAAAATAAAATCCTTTAAGCCAAATTTTAAAACGCCATCCATGACAGCGCCAGCTGTTCCAACCCCAGGTAGGATAAGATGAGAG
>CALFLJ010000130.1 GCA_937880335.1 uncultured Succinatimonas sp. | reverse complement strand
TTTCTTAATTTTAAATTAAAAAATAAAGTCAAAAGATCTAATAAAGGCTAAACTTAAACTATTAGAAAAGGAGATGGTTATGAGTGAAGTTTTAAACACAGTCATTATTGGATCTGGTCCTGCCGGTTGTACTGCCGCAATTTATGCATCAAGGGCTAACTTAAAACCTGTGATTGTTTCAGGTGATGTTCCAGGCGGTCAGCTTACAACTACACCTGAAATTGGCAATTGGCCTGGAGCTTCGCAAAATCCTGCCGGTTTTACCTTGATGCAGTCACTGATGGAGCATGCCAAACAGTTAGGAACACAATTTATCTCAGCATTAGTTGAGAAAGTTGAGGATAAAGGTGATATAAAAAAAATCTACCTTTCTGACGGTCAGGTTTTAGATACTAAGACCATTATTATTTCAACAGGCGCAAAAGCTCGTTATTTAGGTCTTAAGAGTGAGGAAAAATATAAAGGTCATGGCGTGTCAGCCTGTGCCACCTGTGATGGTTTCTTCTTTAGAGGCAAGGATGTTGCCGTTGTAGGAGGAGGATCGGCTGCCTTTGTTGAGGCTATATTCCTTGCTAATATGTGCAATAAGGTCTACTTAATTCATAGAAGAGATACCTTCAGAGCTGAACAGGTTTTAGTAGACAAATTACAGGCATTGGCAGAAAGTGGAAAGGTTGAGTTTATCTTAGGTGCTAATGTTACAGAGGTTGAGGGGGATGATACCTCAGTTACAGGACTATCTTTAAGAGTCGGTGGGGCTATACGGCATGTCCCTCTATCAGGGGTTTTTGTTGCTATAGGACATGAGCCTGCTACATCCGTCTTTAAAGGTCTTATAGAAATGGATGATGATGGTGTAATTAAGACCGGTTTCGGTAGCGAGACTGCGTGTTCAAAACCAGGAATCTTTGCTGCAGGAGATTGCGCTGATAGAGTATATCGTCAGGCCATTACATCAGCAGGTCAGGGATGTAAGGCTGCATTAGATGCAGAGCACTATATTCTGGAGAAATTTTTAATATAAAACTAATCCATCCCCCCAATATAGGATGACCCCGGTAAGTTGAACAAATTTATTGAGGTCACCTAAGGCTGTAAAATATAGTGGGGGGGGGATTTTCTAAAGCCTAATCTTCAGTTGGGTAGGAAAGGAAGAGCTTACGTTCAAGACGTAAGAATTTATAAGCTTTAAGATTTGTCTCCTCAACCTTTAAGGCATCGAAGCGACCGTAGCGTACATCCTCAAGTAAATGACGTTCCTCATCACCTAAAAGGGCGGATGCATCTAAGTACTGATTTAAGAATTGCTGAGCTAATAATTTATCCCAAGGATAAACAGTAGAGATTGAGCGCAGAATAAACATTGAAGGCATATCAAGACAGATTAAGCACTTCTCTTGTAATTTTGGAAGAAATGCATTGGCAGTGAATGACCAGTTATACCAAGATGTAACTGAGCCTTGTGAACCATCTGTATAGGATATATAAGCCTTATTATCCTCTGTTACAGTTATAAAACTAGGCTCAATTTCAGCTTCTTTTGCATTTTCTAAAATTAGGTTCTTAATTTTTTCGGAGCAGTAGACAACAGGCTTTTTGCTCATTAAAGCTAACATATCACAGACATTGTCCATGCCGTTTTTCTCTTCGGTATCAGGAACAAATACAGCTAATGTTGCAAATACCTCATTCTCTGGGGGACGAATGACCTTGTGAGCATCAGGTGGACATTCAGGATGATAGCGTTCAGGCATAGGCATGGCTAATAACTCCTTTTTTATTTTAATTTGTGTCTAAAATTTATAAAAAAACTGTGACATTTTACCATATTCGGTCATTCTACCGCCAGCTTGAGACTATCTCTTGGAGCTAATTTGGTAGAGAGAATAAAAGAGCAGGAAGATAAATTTCCTTTCTTTTGTCCTAATTTTGGAAATGTTCTGATATAAGATTCTTTAGAAAAGCTTTTTTTGGCTCTAGATGCTTTATTTTGTTGTTAAAAAAAACAGAATATATATAATGAATATCTATCGTAAGATAAAGAGAGTTTTAGGCTTTGATAAAAGAAAACATTTATATTAGTTACTTTTATCTAAAGTTTAAAGTTTGATTTATAGCCATTAGATTTTTTATATTTACGTGACAATAAGCAAGATATATTCTTACCCTAAATTTGAACATCATATATTGTCATATTTTATATAGTTTTTTATGAAAGGAGTTTCATGTGGAAACCCAGGACATCGCCAAAACCGCAGAAACGGTAGAAAATACCGCTGAAGTAAAGAATGCAGTAGCAAAAGAGTCACAAGATGGCTCTCACTTTGAACACGTCAAAGAAACCTTAGATTTATTATATAAGTATTTCCCTAAAGCCTTTATCAAGGAAGGCAATTGTCGTCCTTTAAAGATTGGTATCTTTGATGATTTAAAAGCTGCGGTACCTTCATATGAGGGCTTGTCCATTTCAAAAGTTCGTGCTGCCTTAAGACTTTATACAACTCGCTTAAGATATCTTTACTGTTTAAAAGAAGGTGCAGCTCGCATCGATCTTGAAGGTAATGAGGTTGAGGTTGTATCAGCTGAGCACGCTCAGTTTGCCTTAGATCGTTTTAAAGAGATTAACTCAAAGCGTAAAGTTAATACTCGTGCTAAAAATGGTCCTGCCAAGGCTGAAAAACCAGCTTTCAAGAAAAAGGCCAACTTTAAAAAAGAACGTCCGGCACCAAAGATTCCTGGAACTAAAGCTACCTTAGGTGATTTAACCTCAGGACGTCAGGTCTTAGTTTTAAGTAGTTCACGTCATTATGTTCGTGGCACTATTGCAGATGATGCACAAAAAGAAAATGCCATTTCTGTCACTTTATTAAGTGGCATGACTATTACCTGCCAGCTTGACCGTATTCTTTTACCGGTAGATCAGAAATAATTTAATTTAGGAGTACAGCGTACGGTGCGTAAATTTTTAGCATTAGCCGTAGCTTGTTGCCTTATTGCTGGTACGGGAAGTTCTGTTGCAAAAACAAAATTTAATGTACCAGCTTATGAAGATCTGCCTGTTCTCACTCCTGAGAATAGACATCATCCGGCTTGTTCAAGGATAAGCGGATATTTCACAAGACAGCATTATAAGGTTGTAAGCGTCGACGATAACTTTGCAGACAAGGTTATAGAGAGATATTTGTCTTATCTAGACTATGGTCGCAGTCTTTTTACTAAAAGCGAAGTTGATGAGATTTATAAAAATCGAAATAACATCCTGGACGCTGTAAAATATTGTGAGCTTAGCTATCCTTATGAATTGTTTAATTCGGTAATGCGAAAGCGTTATCTTAAATATTCATATTTTTTAGAAGCTTTAAAGAAAGACGTCGATCTTAATACTGATGAAACCGTAAGTTTTGATCGGAGTAAAAGTCCTTTTGCAGAAGATCTTCGGTCCTTGCACAAGCTTTGGACTGTTGAGATAAAAAATGAACTTATAAACCAGCTTTTAAGTGATAAGACTTTAGATGAGGCAAAAGAACGTCTTATTCGTCGTTATAGGGCTGCTTTAGCAAGACTTGGACAAACAGAATCCGAAGATGCTTTTTCTACCTTTGAAAATGCATTTGCTACTGCTATTGATCCTCATACTAATTACCTAGGTCCTGAGGCTTCTGAAAGCTTTAATGACGATATGAATCTGTCATTAGAAGGTATTGGTGCGGTTTTGACCCAAGAGGACGAATATACCAAGATAAATTCAATTTTACCTGGATCTCCTGCAGAGCTATCTAAAAAGCTTAAGGCAGGTGACCGTATTGTAGGGGTTCGTCAGGAGGACGGTTCTTTTGACGATATTACCGGCTGGCGCTTAAATGAGGTAGTAAAGAAGATTAAGGGACCAAAAGGGTCATCTGTTACCTTGGATATTGAGCGTGGTGAAGGGGTAAATGCTAAGAGTTTTAATGTTACCTTGGTGCGCGACAAAATAAGATTACAAGATCGTGAAGCTAAAGGTGAGGTTAAAAATAGTCTTGATGGAAGCAAAATTGGTGTTTTAACCATAAGTAGCTTCTATACAGATTTGCATAAAGACGTAAAGCGAGAATTAAATAAGCTTAAAAAAGAGAATGTTAAGGCTATTGTAATTGATCTGCGCAATAATGGAGGCGGTCTTTTGCCTGAGGCGGTAAACACTACAGGCTTATTTATAAATCAGGGACCTGTAGTATTAGTGCGAGACGTATTAGGAAATGAATCACCTTATGATGATCAGGATGAAAGCATTTCTTACAGTGGTCCTTTAGTGGTCCTTATAAATCGTCTTTCAGCTTCAAGCTCTGAGATTATGGCAGCTGCTCTGCGTGACTACGGCCGTGCTATCTTAGTTGGTGACACATCATTTGGTAAAGGAACTGTTCAACAAAATAGACCTTTAAACCGACTTTATGATTTAGCTTCTGATAATATGGGTTCAGTTCACTATACCATAGCCAAATTTTATCGTATCAATGGTGGTTCAACTCAGCTGCGCGGAGTAAGTCCCGATCTGCAAATGCCTGCATTAGTAGATGATTCTGAGTTTGGTGAGCGTACAGAACCTAATGCATTGCCATGGGATAAGATAAATCCTGCAGAATATGAAACTTATTTAAATCTTGATAATTACATAAAGAGATTAAATGAGCTTTATAAGTTGCGAATTAAGGATAATGTAGAGTTTAAGATCTTAAAAGATGAAATGGATCGTTATCTGAAACTTAAGAATCAGAAGTTTATTACTGTAAATCTTGAGAAAAGACGAGAAATTTCAAATAAGGAAGATGATATAAAGCTTAAAGAAATTAATGTCCGTCTTGGAATTATGGGGCAAAAGCCTATAGCTAAATTAAAAGATCTTCCTGAGGATTTTGAATTTGATGATCCTATTTTGAATGAGACTGTGAATATAGCCTCTGATTTTGCCAAAATGTCTCCTGAGGTTGTATCTCCAAATGCTTTAAATGAGCCTTTCTTCATGCGCTTTAGCCCTCCGCAAGCAAAAGAATCGGCCTCAAAATAGATATATCTTAAAACCCGGCCTTTTTGAGTCGGGTTTTTTGTAGTTTTTTGAATTAAGCGAGTTAATCATGGAAAATAAATCCTTTAAGTCACAACGCCGTTTAGATTATAAGTCTCCAGACTTTACTGCTTTAAACGTTGATTTAACTTTCACACTTGCTGATACAAGCACTAAAGTTAAAAGCATAGTGCGCTATAAGCGTTTAACAGAGGATAAAAAGGCTCCTTTGGTTTTAGACGGAGAGGATTTGGAATTAAAGTCTGTAGATATAAACGGAAGTCCTTGCAAATACCGTTTAGAGAATAGCAGCTTAGTTATAAGTAATGTACCTGATGAATTTGATCTGCAGATTGAAAATATTATTGATCCTGCCGCAAATTCTGAACTTATGGGTTTATATAAATCTAATGGTACATATTGCACTCAGTGTGAACCTCAAGGTTTTAGACGTATTACCTTCTTTTTAGACAGACCTGATGTATTAGCCCGCTATAAGGTTACCATTATTGGACCTGAATACGGTTGTGGAGTTTTATTATCAAATGGTAATTTAATTGATAGTGGAGAACGCAACGGTCGACAATACGCTGTATGGGAGGATCCATTTCCAAAGCCATCGTACCTTTTTGCTCTGGTTGCAGGCACTTTTGATATTATCAAGGATAGCTTCAAAACCAAGAGTGGTCGCAATGTAAGCTTGGAGCTTTATGTCGACAGAGGAGCTTATGATCGTGGCCTGTGGGCAATGGAGTGCATCAAGAACTCAATGAAATGGGATGAAAACCGTTTCTCTTTGGAGTATGACTTAGATAATTTCAAAGTAGTAGCCGTTGATTTCTTCAATCAAGGAGCTATGGAAAATAAAGGTTTAAATATCTTCAACTCCATTTACGTCATGGTTGACCCTAATACTGCCACTGACACTGCTTTTTATAATGTTGAAAGTGTTATAGGACACGAGTACTTCCATAATTACACAGGTGATCGTGTAACTTTGCGTGATTGGTTCCAGTTATCATTAAAAGAAAGCTTAACTGTTTTCCGTGATCAGGAATTTAGTTCTGATGTTGCCTCCCGTACGTTAACCCGTCTGCATGCCATCAATGTGATAAGAGGACCTCAGTTTGCAGAGGATGCAAGTCCTATGGCTCATTCTGTACGTCCTGAGGAAGTTGTAGAGATGAATAACTTCTATACAGTCACAATATATGATAAAGGTGCTGAGGTTATTCGTATGATTCATACCTTGATAGGTGAAATCAAATTTAAGAAGGGCTTGCATGACTATCTGACAATTCATGATGGCAAAGCTGTTACTATCGATGATTTTATCAAGTGCATGGAAGATGCTGGCGGTATTGATTTAACACAATTTATGCGCTGGTATACTCAGGCGGGTACACCAAAAGTTACAGCAAAATGGCATTATGATGATAATGAAAAAGCTCTCAAGCTTACTTTATCCCAAAATACTCCGGCAACCCGTGGTCAAAGTCAGAAAGAACCTTTCTATATGCCTATTAACTTAAGCTTTATAAATGCGCAAGGGCAGAGCGTACATCCATCAGAATTGTCGGAAAAAGGCTTCGTTATATTAGACAAGGAAGAGCAGGAATATACATTTACCTTAGATAAGGATACATTGCCTGTAATCTTACGCGATTTTTCAGCTCCAGTTAAATTAGAAACTGACTATACAAATGAAGATTATGCACGACTTTTAAAGTATTGCGATGATCCTTTTATTAAGGTAAATAGTGCAATATCCTTGCAAAATGATTATATACATGAAAAGGTAGAAAAGGCTAACAAAGTCTTGTTAGGAAATTTGATTGTAGAGGAATTTAAGAATCAATTAAGAAAAGATTTTACTGATAATTTAGAAATAAATCCGCAAGAAAGTTCAAAATCATCTTTAGATTATTTAGTTGAAGTTCACAAGAGTCTTTTAACTAATATAAACGAGAAAACAGATCTTAATCTTTTAAATGAATCTTTAAAAATTTCTCCTTTAGTTAATATGATGGAGACTTTTGACGAGATTAATCTTGATTCTATAAATAAAGCACGTAACAGTCTTGAATCCTCTATAGCAGTTGAGTGTTTGACTCTTTACCAGAATGTATATGCCAGTTTTAAGGCTCCAAGCTCTAAATATTCTGTAGAAAATATGGCATTGCGCTCATTAAACAATACTGCTTTGCATATGATTTGTGTAGCTTTAGTTGCTAAATCTCAATCTAATTTAGCCTCAGATTTGGTCTTAAAGCATTATGATAGTGCTCGTAATATGACTAATCGTTTAGCTGCTTTAACCGAGGCGGTACACTTAAATCTTGACTGTGCACATAATCTTTTATCTCAGTTTGAAAAACGTTATGGCAGTGATCCATTAGTATTTGACAATTTCTTTAGAGTGCAGGCTACAGCACCAAATGAGGAAACTGTATTTAGAGTAAGAAAGCTTTTATCCCACGAGCGTTATGATGAGACTAATCCAAATCGAATTCGTGCGCTGCCGGGGGCTTTGGCTTTAAGTAATCCTGTGGCCTTACATCGTAAAGATGGAGCAGGATATAATTTACTTTTAGATGTAGTATCTTCATTAAATGAGTCAAATCCTCATGTAGCTGCAAGAATACTAACACCGCTTTTAAGCTACAAGCGTTTTGATAGTGAGCGACAGAAACTTATTATAGAAGGTCTTAAGAAATTAAGGGCATTACCTAAATTATCTCGTTCTATTTATGAGAAAGTAAGTGCTGCTTTGGATTCTTAGTAGGAGAAACCGTGTACGGTAACCTTGAATATAAATTTTTTTTGGATATAAGCTCAGATGAGCTCCTTAATATATACAAGGGAGCTTATCGTAAAGTGCGTATTGTCTCAACAGAGGGCGTTGTTATAGAACTTGATTGTGAGCACTTAAAGCGCTTTACTGCAGAGGATGGTATTCATGGTTTTTTCAAACTTATAACATCCTCATCGCATAGTTTTATAGATTTGATTAAGTTACGTTGACAGGAGAAAAGCAATGGGATTTATTCCTTACGGCCTGTATCCATCTTTGATTAAGCCGTTTTTGTTTTTAGCTAATGCCGAAACAGCTCATGATTTAACAATCAATGTTGCAAGAATTTTGTCTCATGAGCCACTTAAGACTATTTTCAGTCAGAAAGTGGAATTTAAGCCTGTTGATGTTATGGGGCTTAGGTTTGCAAATCCAGTGGGACTTGCAGCGGGGCTTGATAAAAATGCTGAAGGTGTAGATTTTTTTGGAGCTTTAGGTTTTGGTCATATTGAGGTAGGTACTGTTACCCCTAAGCCTCAGGATGGTAATCCTCAGCCACGCATGTTCCGAGTTTACCCGGCAAACGGTATCATTAACCGCATGGGGTTTAACAATAAAGGGGTTGACTATCTTGTTAACAATATTAAACGCCGTACTTATAAAGGTATTTTAGGTGTAAGTATTGGTAAGAATGAGACTACCCCTCTTGAGGGCGCTGTGGACGATTACCTAACATGTATGCGTAAGGTATATCCGTTTACAGATTATATTGCGGTAAATATTTCATGCCCTAATACGCCAGATCTTACCTCTCTTCAGCAAGAGGACTATTTATATGCCTTATTGAAACCTCTTAAAGATGAGCAGGCTATTTTAGCAGATAAGTTTGGCAATTATGTGCCATTAGTGGTTAAGTTATCCCCTGATCTTTACTCAAACGAGCTTGAGAGTTTATGTAAGGCCTGTATGGAATTACATGTAGATGCTTTAAGTTGCACTAATACAACTGTAACTCGTGATATTATCCATGGCATGACGCATGCAGGTGAAAGAGGTGGATTGTCAGGAGAACCTTTATTAGCTTTAAGTACCAAGGTTTTAGCTAAGGTTAACGAATTAGTGCAAGGCTCTATGCCTTTAATTGGTATTGGTGGAGTTGACGGCCCAATTGCAGCTCGAGAAAAGATTGCAGCCGGAGCCTCACTAGTTCAATTGTATTCGTCCTTAGTTTATAAAGGACCTGTTGTTGTAAAGGATATTGTAGATAACCTTTAACTATAAAATAGGCCTCGAATTTGTAATATAAAACTTATTCGAGGCTTTTTTTGCCTAAAATATCTCAGGAAACTTCTTTTGATCCTCACCTAGATTGCATTCTGCAATCCTTTCTTAGACTTTTTTGCTAAAGCAATTTTAGCAACAATAAGAACCGAAATTTACAAGTCGTTTTATCTTATTATCTTTATTTGATGCTGGTAGCAATATGCGTTTTGTTATTTTTTTAGCAAGGAGGAATTAAATAATACCTGAGCTATTCACCGTGATCTAAGGTTGAAAGTACTAAAGCCAAATTTTTTAAATAGAATATGTGTATATAGAAATCAAGAAAGAACAGGGGGAATGTCAAGGATTGGCTATAAGAGAGGCCATTTAGTAGGTAGATGTTTTAATTTAACGTGGGTATTTGAAATTAAAAAAGTAGCTCTTAGGTGAATATTATGGTTCCTGTGATCTAAGAGTAATATATAAATGCAGTTTTGCAGGTAAAAAAACAGTATAGTCTTTAAAAAAATAAGAATTTAATGCCAGCTTATTATAGTCTTAGC
>CALFLJ010000129.1 GCA_937880335.1 uncultured Succinatimonas sp. | reverse complement strand
AAAAGCTAATGAAATAGCCTAAGCTTACAACAGAATAAATATTTTTTAGCATAAGAACCCTTGGTCTTTAGGCTACGTTGGATGTAAAGTTAATATATACACTAAAGTTAATAAAACAGATTATGGCTACAGTAATTACAATCGCAAACCCTAAAGGTGGAACAGCAAAAACTACTACCGTAGTTAATTTATGTGCAGCACTATCAGCTACAAGACGTAGGATTTTGTTGTTGGATTTAGATCCTCAATGCAGTGCAACCACATCCTTAGGCTTTGCTCGTAATGTACATGAGCAATCACTAGCAGGTGTTCTGATTGCAGGTAATAGCGTGAAAGATTGTATAAAAAAATGTGATATTGCCAATTTTGATATAGCTGTGGCTAATGAAGATCTTACAGCAGTTCCTGTGGCTATATATAATGATAAAGATAGCGCTTTAAAACTTAGGCAGGCTCTAGATGAGATAAAAGATGATTATGATCTTGTTATTATAGATACTCCAGCATCCTTAAATCTTTTAACTATAAATGCCTTATGTTCATCAGATAAACTGATTATTCCTGTAAGTGCTGAATATTTCTCATTAGATAGTATGAAATCACTTTTAGATCTTGCACAGGGGCTAAAAGAACAGTCTTTATGTAGAATAGAGCTTTTAGGAATATTGCGCACCATGTTTGATGAGGATATTAGGCTATCAAGGCTTATAAGTCATGAGCTTACAGTACAATTTGGTTCAGCTCTTTTTTCAACTATAATACCTTTTAACCACAAAAACAGTGAATCTCAAGCCTCAGGAAGGCCTTTAATTTTTTATGATAAATCCTCAGCGGCATCTTTAGCTTCATTAGCTTTTGCCGGAGAGGTATTACAAAAACTTAAGAGTACTGGTTATCAATAATGTATTCACAATGCGACAAGCACTGCGGACAGTTGATTTTTTTACATTCCTTAAAAATGAAGCTGTTTTCCTGGGCACTCTTTTTGAAAAAGAGATAGGGGGTATGACAGCGTGCACAGGCTACAGGTACTGCAACACCCTCAATGATTTCTTTTAAAATATAGATATACTCATCGAAGTTAGGAAGAAAATCCTGATAATTATGTTTACTCCATAAATAGGTGCGCCAATTACATACAAATTCCTTTGCTGCTGTATATGATCCTACGGCTAAAGAAGGGAGAAGTTTTGAATTCACAAGAGAACTTTCAAGTGGATTTTTTTGCTCTGCTTTATTCATTGCAATGTTAAAACAAAGCATATAAAGCTCAATCATAAACATAGTAAATTGGCTTTTAAAGTTATCATGCATGACCTGACATGAGTCAAGGTGGTGAATTCTCTGCACCGGAACTTCTACCTTGTTATTCACATAAGCTTGAGATACTGTTGTATGGTGCATGCCAGAAAGCTTTGAGTTTAACCGTACCGAGCAACCTAACAGCATCATTTCCTCACACAACCTCCTTTTGAGATCGTCATCTCTTAATGGAAAATAAAAGTTAACTCTATTTTGGTGACATAAAATCGTACTTTGTAAAATTGATTTATAGATAAGCGTTTGTTTAATGTTTATAAGGTTGCTTAGGAGTGACTGTGGTTTAGATGCCATAATCCTAAACTGATTTATACAAATACATTCGTCAATGTTATTTTCAAAAGCAAAGGCTGATAAACTGCTAAATATCAGAGGACGTATCTTATTATCTATAGCATCATCAAGTTTTAGATCTTTACGGGAATTTTCTATTTCTAATCTTTGGGAAAGGCCAATATGGAAAGACAGTATTTCAGGTATAAGTGAAGAAATAATGTAATAAAGTTTACTTAAATTTTGAATTTCCTCAAGATGAATATTTGCAGTATAACGAGATGTGTTTTCTTGACGTATATGCATCTCTTTTAAATTCTCAAAGATCCTAGAACTCAATTTTGAACAGGGGGATACTTTGCGATTTGTTTTATGCGTGTAGACATAGAAATCACTATATGATGTTTTATTAGATGAACTTGCTTTATTTAAAACCATAAGCTGAAAATAAGTAACAAAATTAAGAAAAAACTGATAAATCCAACCTTTTGGGGTAAAAAAAGGATGGGCTGAATTATAGAGAGTGTGATATTTTTTCTTAAAATAACTGATAATTTTTATCAATATCTGTATTTGTTATCGATAACAACAAACATTTGTGGACATTGTTCTTGTGTAAGATCTGAAGAAATAAATGAATAATAATACATTGATATTGAATAATAATTTTTTTAATAAATCTTATCTAAATTAAATAAATAAAATTATTTATTTAAATTTCTCAAGTAAAATGTGCTAAAACAGTTTGCGTACGATGTAATTTGAAAATTGTATATATATAATATATGCAAAATAAAATTATAAATAATAATATATATATTTAGATTTGAATGAATGAAAATTATTTTCTTTAAAATTTGTTGAATATTTTTACCCAATTAGTTTAATTTAATAAAAAATATTTCATTAAATGCAAAATATGATTATTTAAAATAAGGTAAAGAAAAAATATTGGAGTTTTTTACTTTTTTTAATGCTTAGAAAATTTAGAGATATTAAAAAAATATTGTCATAAAGAAGAAAAAATAAGATCACTCAACAAGTATATAATTTTTAATAAAAATTTTTTTTAAGTAGGATCATCTACTTTGGAATCTCTAATCTTTAAAAAGAATTTATGACAAATACTTCATTGTATAAAAGGAAAACTTAAGACAAACTTTTGCTTTAATACTTAACTAATTAAAGCCAAAAAACAAGAAATATCTCCACAGGAAAATATCATAGACAAGAGGCAATTTTCGCATACCATACAATCACTTTTTCTCATTAGGAGCATTCACTTTTTATCATTAGATCTGACGCACTGATCATAGAACTTATAAACACATCTCTGTATGCTTATTTTTAAGGGCTGTATATGCTTACTTGTATTTTAGGTAGGTATTTGCAGAGGGTAATATTCACAAAAAAGAGCCACAATCTCCTGATTTTAGAACGACCATCGGAAATTGTGGCTGACAATAAAGTCAATGCTTATACTACCACAAAATTATTTTAATATAGTGACGCAAGGCCAAATTTTTCCAAAAATAGTGCCAAAGCCTGAAGCTTTAAGAAAAATAAAAAGTTTATTTAATATATCTTGAGTACTACTTCACGGTTATAAAACAAGATTAGTTAAACAGATTGATTGTGATGATAGGCGTTTTTTAATTATCAGGATAATATTATTAGGGGATAAGATTAAACTCAAAATACTTTTAGCATATGTTTTAGTGGTAAATGATTGCCACGGGGGTAAAGTTGTAGCTTTAGTAAAAAAGAATTTTATATGCTAGCTTTGTGTGAATATGAATTGAAAAGCAGAAATTGCCTCATAAAGGAGAGAAAAGCCTTCATTGTGAAACACAAGCGTAGGCGGTGTAAGTATATTAAAAGCAATAGGTTTTAGTAAATCAGATAAAAAAATGGCGGATATTGAGTTTATATTGTTATAAGGCAAAAATTCAGGGCTTTGGACATAAGATCTATAAAACAGGAAGCCCCTACTTATATAAGTAGGGGGGGGAATACTTATTTATTCTCAGGAGGGATAAGACCTACTTGTAGATCTTCTGCTGTATAAATATGTTTGCCGTCAACAAAAACCTTTCCATCAGCAATACCCATAATAAGCTGACCACGCTCTATAATGCGCTTAAAGTCAATTTGATAGGTTACAAGTTTGCAGTTTTCTAAAACCTCACCCTTGAATTTAACCTTATTAACACCTAACGCACGTCCTTTACCGGGACCGCCACGCCAGCCTAGGAAAAAGCCAACTAGCTGCCACATAGCGTCAAGGCCTAAGCAACCTGGCATTACAGGATCACCTGGGAAATGGCATTCAAAGAACCATAAATTAGGATTTACGTCTAATTCAGCGGTGACATAGCCTAAACCGTGTTCACCACCTGTGGCTTGAATATCAGTAATGCGATCAAACATCAACATATTCGGGGCAGGTAATTGACTATTACCAGGTCCAAATAATTCACCGCGGCTACATGCTAATAGATCTTCTTTATTGAAGGAATGAACTCCGCGTTCGAGCAATGATGGCATGGAAGCTCCTCAAGGTATATTAAATATTAATTAGAGCCTATATTATATAGGCCCTATGCTTTAAAGCAAATTGATAAGCTATTATATAATTAAATAATACTAACGGGTATTAAAGACTACAATAGTTTTGCCGTGAGCTGTAATTAGATGTTCCTCTTCCATCATTTTAAGAATACGACCTACGGTTTCACGAGAACAGCCTACAATCTGACCTATTTCCTGACGGGTGATCTTAATTTGCATGCCGTTAGGGTGAGTCATAGCCTCAGGCTGCTTAGCTAGATTGATAAGTGTGTTGGCAATTCGTCCTGTAACGTCAAGGAATGCCAGATTTCCAACTTTTGCTGATGTGACTGCTAAACGTTGAGATATTTGTGCAGTAAGACGCATTAAAATCTCAGGATTTACTTGAACTAGTTGTTTAAACTTACTATATGAAACCTCAGCAATTTCACAGGCAGTTTTAGCCTTGACATTAGCTGTACGCTTTGGGTTTTCAGTTTCATCAAATAAGCCTACTTCACCGATGAAATCTCCCTGGTTTAGGTAGGTCAAAATCATTTCATGACCTTCAGGATCTTTAATATAAACCACTACTGATCCTTTTGCGATGTAATAAAGAGTTTCTGCCTTATCATCAGCGCGAATAATTGTACTTTTTGCGTTGAATTTGTGGATATGGCATTGGCTTAAGAACCAGCTAATAGTGGTATCG
>CALFLJ010000128.1 GCA_937880335.1 uncultured Succinatimonas sp. | reverse complement strand
AATCCGCTTATAACAAGCTGGGATGATCCTTTAAACCCAATTCAAAAAGCAGGACATGCCTCATTTGTTAAAACAAAGTTTGATGAGTGGTTTATTGCCTATTTAATGTCACGTCCTCTTAAATCTACAAGACCTATTTTAGCTCGTGGCGGAAGAGGATCTTGTCCTTTAGGACGTGAAACTTCTATTGACAGAATTGAGTGGGTTAATGGTTGGCCTAAGGTTGTAAATGGAAATCATCCTAAAGCTTCAATTCCTATGCCAAAAGGTATTTGTGAGCATAAGTTTAATGATGACATAAATGGCTCATTTGAAGATAAGTTTGATAAGGATACTTTATCTTACCATTGGCAAACTTTAAGAGTTCCATTCTCAAAAGTTGGATCCTTAAGTGAACGCAAAAATCATGTTCGCTTATATGGAAAGGACAGTCTTGTTTCTACTTTTGAGCAAGGTACAGTAGCTACAAGATGGCGTCATTTCAACTTTACATCAACCGTAAAGATTGATTTTGATCCTAAACATTTTCAGCAATCAGCGGGTATTGCTTGTTTCTATAATACCAATAACTTTACGTATTTAAATATTTCACGAGATTTAGATAGTAATAAGAAGAAATTAGCCATTTGGTGTGTTGAGGCTGGTGTTTATAGCTCATATCACGTTGAGGATTCTCATATTTATTTAGATGAGTCTGTAACTGAGCTTTATTTAAGAGTTGAAGTTAAAGCGCATAAATATCGTTATTCTTACTCTTATGATGGTATTAAATTTACAACTCTACCTGAAACATTTGATTCTACAAAGATATCAGATGATTTCATTACAGGTCGTGGCTTCTTTACAGGTGCTTTTGTGTGCTTGCACTGTGAGGACATAAGTTCAGATGGCTGTCATGCCGATTTCTCTGATTTCTCATATAAAGTTATGGAGCAGTAGTCATTATGAAAAAATTAAGATCACAAGAATGGTTTGATAATAATGAGCGTATTGACCTAACCGCCCTGTATCTTGAAAGATTTATGAACTATGGCATTACTGCCGATGAGCTAAGAAGTGGCCGACCTATTATCGGTATAGCTCAAAGTGGTAGTGATTTAAATCCCTGCAATCGTGTTCATTTAGAGCTTGCTAAGAGAATTCGTGACGGTATTAGAGATGCAGGAGGTATTCCTTTAGAATTTCCAACCCATCCTCTTTTTGAAAACTGTAAAAGACCTACTGCAGCTTTAGATAGAAATTTAGCATATTTATCCTTAGTTGAGATTTTGTATGGTTATCCAATTGATGGTGTAGTTTTAACAACAGGTTGTGATAAAACCACTCCATCTGCTTTAATGGCTGCCATTACTATGGATATTCCTGCTATTTCAATAAATGGCGGACCTATGTTAGATGGGCATTGGGAAAATCAGCTTGTAGGATCTGGTACTGTTATTTGGCAATCTCGCCGTAAATACGCTAAAGGTGAGATAACAAAGGATCAATTCTTTGATAGAGCTATGAGTTCAGCCCCATCTGTAGGTCACTGTAATACTATGGGTACAGCTTCAACTATGAACTGCATGGCTGAGGTTTTAGGCTTATCATTACCTGGAAGTGCCATTATTCCTGCAGCTTATAGAGAACGCTCTCAGATGGCTTACTATACTGGCAGAAGAATTGTTGATATGGTAAAAGAAGATCTTTGTCCTTCAAAGATTTTAACTAAAAAGTCATTCTTAAACGCTATTCGTGTTAATTCAGCCTTAGGCGGTTCTACTAATGCACAACCTCATTTAACAGCTATGGCACGTCATGCTGGTATTGAACTTACTTCTCAGGATTGGATTGATAACTCGTATCATATTCCACTTTTGGCCAACGTTCAGCCTTCTGGCAAATATTTGTGCGAATCTTTCTTTAGAGCAGGTGGTGTTCCTGCTGTAATGCATGAACTTTTAGAACACGGAAAACTCTTTAAAGACGAGCTTACTGTGACAGGTAAGAGTGTTGAGGAGAATATTAAAGACTGTGTTGCAACAGATCGAGATGTCATTTACTCCTATGATAAACCATTGAGGGCTCTGAGGATTATCATAACAGAATTGAAGATCCTGCTTTAAACATAGACGAAAACTGCATCTTAGTTTTACGAGGCGCAGGTCCTGTAGGCTGGCCTGGTGCAGCCGAGGTAGTAAACATGCAACCACCTGCTTATTTAATTAAGAAGGGCATTGAGAGTTTACCTACCTTAGGTGATGGTAGACAGTCAGGTACCTCTGATAGTCCGTCTATATTACATGCATCACCTGAAAGTGCTGTAGGTGGTGGACTTGCCTTGCTTAAAGATGGGGATATTATTGAGGTAAATCTTAATAAGAACAGTTGCAATGTTCTTTTATCTGACGAGGAGCTTGCATCTCGTCGTAAAAATCTGAAGATTGAAATTGTTGAGTCAAAGACACCTTGGCAGGAAATTTATCGTAATACAGTATCTCAGTTAAGTACTGGTGCAGTAATCGAAAGTGCACTGAAATTTAAGCAGGTAGGTAAAGAGCCTCCTCGCTATAACCATTAAAATGTTGTAGTGTAAAGCTTTATTTTACAAAACTTGTTATATTTATATATATAATCAAGTTTATATAGACTCTATGGTGAATAAATTTAAACCATAGAGTTTATTTTGCATTTAGCAATTAAGATTTTAAATTGGATTTTTATATTTATTTTCTTCTGGGTGAAAGCTAGGATTTATGAGTTCAATTTTAGCTAAATACCGCAACATGGATATGTTGCACGGATCCTTATGGGATAAGATTGTTGTTTTTTCCTTACCTCTAGCTTTAACAAGCATATTGCAGCAATTGTTTAATGCAGCAGACGTTGCTGTATTAGGAAATTATGTAGGAGAGGATGCGGTAGCTGCAGTTGGAAATAATATTCCGATAATTGGACTTGTAGTAAATTTATTTGTTGGTATAAGTCTTGGAGCTAATGTGGTAGTAGCCCGTTATCTTGGTATGAGAGATGAGGGAAATGCCAATCAGTCAGTACATACGGCTTTCTTTTTAGCCTTGGTGATGGGAATTGTAATAGCCTGTATAGGAGTACCACTTACAGATTATTTTGTGGGGCTATTAAAGGTTCCTGATAGTGTATTTGAAGGTGCAAGTACATATCTTAGGATTTATTTTATGGGTATGCCGTTTATGGCAATCTATAATTTTGAGGCGGCTTTACTTAGAAGTAAGGGCGATACTAATACACCGCTTTTAGCTTTGGCTATTGCAAGTGTTTTTAACATAGTAGGTAATATTTTAGCAGTAAAATATTTTGACGCTGGAATTGCAGGAGTTGCTTTAGCTACAAGCATGAGTAATGCCTTGTGTGCACTTATCTTGTTTATAAAGCTACGCCTTGAAAAAGGTTTTTTACACGTAAATATTACAGAGATTTTAAGACCAAGTTTTAGAAAATCAAAAGCTATAGTAAGTATAGGCCTTCCTGCAGGTATTCAGGGAATGGTCTTTGCTTTATCAAATCTTTTAATCCAGTCAGCCATAAATAGCTTAGGCACAGATGTAATGGCCGCATCAGCTGCAGCATTTACAATTGAAATCAATGTTTACTGCTTCATAAATGCCTTTGGTTTGGCAGCAACAACTTTTGTAAGTCAGAATTACGGAGCAAACAATATAGAACGCTGTAAGAAGGTAGTTAGGGTAAGTTTCCTTTTAGATTTAATCGTCTCAATGATATGTGGTGCATTTATTTTAATTTACTGCAGAGAGCTTATAAGTTTATTTTCAGAGAATGAGAAAGTAATCGAACTTGGTATTTTAAGAGTCTTTATAGTTGTTCTACCAGAGTTTTTAAGTGTCATAATGGAGATTTTATCCGGCACCATG
>CALFLJ010000127.1 GCA_937880335.1 uncultured Succinatimonas sp. | reverse complement strand
TTTGATATGGAACTAGGCGAGAGGGGCAAACTCTGGCGCAACGACCACAGCGAAGACAGTTAAGCTCTTCTGTAGGTAGAGGAATCTCGTCTTTGCTAGGAGCCATAATACAGCCTATGCTCTTAGTTACAGGTACGTCAATATTATTAATAGTAAAGCCCATCATAGGTCCGCCTAGAATAATGCGTTGCTGATATTCTGGCTCAAGGTTGCAGGCATTTAAAAGAAAACGTACAGATGTTCCTAGGCGTACCCTTAAATTTTTAGGGTTTTTTAGTCTTCCTCCTGCAACCGTAACTACACGGCTTGTAAGAGGTCGTCCATCAATCACCGCCTGTTTTATAGCTAAAACCGTTTCAACATTGTTTACAACAATACCAATATCTGAGGTATGAACATCGTAAGGCACCTCCTGTCCTGTCACGATGCGAATTAGGTTGCGTGCAGCACCTGATGGATAGACTACAGGCAATACACGAACCTGAACATTATCAAGCCCTTCAATTGCCTTTTTCATGGCAGCTATGGCGTTCTCTTTATTGTTTTCAATTGCAATTATGGTAAGTTCTGGTTTTAGTATGTGCTGAACAACTTTAATTCCCTCAACAATTTCAGAAGCCATCTCTTGCATAAGTCTGTCATTGCAGGTAATTACAGGCTCACATTCACAACCGTTTACAATAAAGAAACGACAACCATAGATGCAATCATCACGACCGGATTTTAATTTAGTTGCAGTCTGAAATTGTGCGCCACCTAGGCCCTCAACACCGAAGGAGCGAATTCTTTCAAGTAATTCATCTGAGCTATGGCTTTTATAGTCAGTCCACGGTGATGGAGGAATTTCTTCATCTAAACCATCAGGTTTTATAGTGATACAAGTACCTGAGAAACCAGAGGGATGTGGTAGAACCTCAGGGGCAATAGCTGTAATAGTGCCTGAGGTTGACGCATGTAATGGAACTAAACGATTACCACCTGGTATTGTTAGACTTTGACCTTTTTTTACGTACTCTCCAACAGAGACAATAATCTCTCCATTCGTACCTAAATGGCGATCTAAAGGCAGGGTTATTAATGCAGGAATTTTAGTCTCAGCAATAGCTATAGATGCAGTATCCTTCATCTCTTTTGGATGAATTCCACCAAAAAATTTCCAGATCTTTCCTTTTTTTATTTTTTCAATCTGAGCTTTAATATTCATAATTATTTATTTTTGTTGCCATTGGTACTGACAGAGATTCTCCAGTTATAGGAGTTTAACGTCTGTTCAAGTCTAATCATTTCAATGCATTTTTCTGGGCATTTTGATATGCAGTCTCCACAGCCTATGCATTCTTCGTTTATAACTTTGTGACTTTGTCTTACCTTGCCTTCAATTGCATCAAGCCTGCAGACTCTAACACAGCGTCCGCAACCTGTGCAGGAATTTTGATGTATGAATGCAACCTGACGAGGCATAAAGAGTTCTTCCTCAAAGTCACTTTGGGAGGAGCCCTTGCCAGTTATAGTTGCAAGCTGGTTTGCAACCTCAGGTCCTGCAGGTTTACACAAATTAGGTGAAGCCTCTCCTTTAGCTAAAGCCTCAGCATAGGCATGACAACCTGGGTAACCACATTGCCCACAGTTAATTCCTGGCAGGAGTTTTTCAATACGCATATCAGATCCCTGATTGCGGTGGGATGTTACGTAGTTTGAAACTATTGATAAAAGAAAACCAATAACTAAAAGGGCACTGGCCATTATGACCAGAAAGCCTAGGGCTGTTGAACTCATTAACCTGCACTCCCGGCAAAACCTGCAAAACCCATAAAGGCTAAAGACATAAGTCCGGTAGTGATAAGGGCAATGGCGGTATTTTTAAATGGGGCTGGAACATCCGCTATGGCAAGCCGTTCACGGATTGCTGCAAAAAGTAAAAGAACCAAGGTAAAACCACATCCTGCACCTGCAGCAAAAACAGTAGCCTCAAGCAAAGAATGTTGCAACGAACCGTTTAAAAGTACCAGTCCTAAAACAATGCAATTTGTGGTAATAAGAGGGAGGTATATTCCCAGGGCGTTATAAAGCTCATAGGATATAAATCGGATAACTATTTCAACTAACTGGACAGCAATTGCAATGATACTAATATCTATGATGAGATCGAGTGAGTTAAGTCCATATGGATAGAGAACACACCAACAACAAATGGCTGCTAACATAAGAACAAACGTGGTAGCAAGCCCCATGCCACCGGCTGCTTTCAAACGGTTTGAAACCCCTAAGAAAGGACATAAGCCTAAAAATCGTACCAATACGAAGTTGTTGACAATAGCCGCACTAAAAAACAGAATAAGAAGATGAAGCATTTTTATTATTATTTATGTTTACACTTAATTTAACAATTAACTGAGGTCAACATGATACCCCAAAAGGATCAGATATCATTGCTAAGTGAAAAAGATCGTCATGATTTACTAAGAATTTTGCATTTATATAATCCAAATCCTAAGAGTGCTTTGAATTTTAGTTCTCCTTTTGAACTACTTTGTGCAGTTGTCCTATCTGCCCAAACTACCGATAAAGCGGTAAATACTGTAACTGAAAAACTGTTTAAAGTTGCGCCTACTCCACAGACATTAGCTAAATTAAGTGAAGATGAGATTGCCTCTTATATTAAAAAGTTAGGTTTATGGCAGAACAAATCTAAAAATCTTAAAGCATTAGCTCTTATGCTTTTAAATGATTTTAATGGAGATGTTCCTCAAAACTTTGACGATCTAATCAAATTACCAGGTGTTGGAGCAAAAACTGCAAATGTTGTTTTAAACGTTGCTTTCAATAAGCCTACAATTGCTGTGGATACACATATTTTTAGAGTTTGTAATCGCACTGGTTTTTGTTTAGGCAAAAGTGCCGAGGTAGTTCAAAAGCGTATTCCCCCTTTAGTTTGTGATGAGTTTAAGCTCCCCTGCCATCATCTATTGTTATTACATGGAAGGCATGTTTGTACAGCAAGGAATCCTAAATGTAATGAATGTGTAATTAGACTTTATTGTAAAAATTATAAAAAGGATAGTTAAATATAAAGCTCCGTTATATCTGTATCTAATTTAATAACGGAGCTAATCTTTTAAGCTAACAAAAAGCTATACAGAGACATTCCAATCTTAAGGTGTAAAAATAAAAGCACGCAGAAAAGTACAAGCATAGTCAGATACTGCATACCACAGATGATACTGCGGGATGCTCTTGCTTTATGTCCATTCAGATAAAAGCCTAAAATTATACGCAA
>CALFLJ010000126.1 GCA_937880335.1 uncultured Succinatimonas sp. | reverse complement strand
AAGAAAAAATTCTTAAAGTTTGAAAGAAATACAGCAGATCAAAGCTAATGAATAGAGAATTTGCCCTAAAGCTTTTAACAGAAAAGCAAGGTCTTTTAAAACGTGTTTTAGAGTTCAATCATCTTTTAGATGATCCTATATCTCTAAGGACTTTAAAGGGTACAAATTTTTATGAAAATCTTAAGCAAAATCCTCAAAGTTTAAGGCTTTTAAAGCGAGAGAATTTAAACTTATTTAATTTTGAAAAAATAGAAAACCGTTTTTGTCTTCTAAGTGGTGATGATTTAAATAAATTGTCCATTCTTTTAGGTTGCGCAATTTATTCTAAAAAAATACTACACACAGTCAAAGCGTCAAAGCTTAAGCTTATTAAAGAAGATTTAGGTTTGGACTATTACTCTTTTGCTACAGGTCGGGGACAGTTTTATTTAAATTCCAAGATCACATCTTTATTCTCAAAAGATGATGAGATAATTTTTAAAAATGTAAAACAAAGTGGTTTGGAAGTTATTTTTCAAATTTATCACAATGTTGATGCTGATCTAAAGCCTTATTTTCAGGTGGAAAATATAGAAAAATATTCACTGACAACAAAAATAAGTAGCGATCAGTATCAAATTTTGCTTTTTAGTGTGATTAAAATGCTTAGATTGGAGGTTTGCGCATTATGTCAGGAAATTTTCTTGTAAGAAATAGTGACAACTGGCAGATTAAGCCTACGCAGAATGTGGTTAAAGCCTCTGATTTTTCTAAACTATGCCAGGTTTCAGAACTTTTAGAGCAAGTAAAAAAACAGTCCTTGGATATAAAAGACAAAGCTGAGGAAATTTATAAAGATAGTTTTGAAAAAGGTGTATTAGAAGGAAGAGCTGAAGGTAAGGAAGAGTATGCTGAAAAAATCATGGACATGGTTTTAAGTCAGGTTGAATCTATCGAAGCTTTAGAATCTCAGCTTGTAGGAGTAGTCATTGACGCTGTTACTAAGATAATTGGAGAATTTGATCCTAAAGATAGAGTTCTGCGTGTGGTAAAACAGGCTTTAAATAGTGTACGGGGCTCAAAATCAATTACCTTAAAAGTATGTGCTCAGGATGAAAAACTTTTACGCACAAATCTATCATCTTATCTTTTAAATTCAGATGGTTCAAAAGGTTATATAACTTTGGTAAGTGATCCTAATTTAAGAAGTGGGGATTGTATTTTAGAAACAGAACAAGGCGTGGTTGACTCAAGTTTGCAATCTCAACTGAAAATCTTACAAAAAGTTTTAAATGATCATGTAGTAAGGAAGTCTTAAGTGGCTCTTGAATATATAGGACAACTTCTAAAAAACGCAGTCGACTCAGCTGTAACAGTTGAAGTTAGAGGTCGCGTTGAGCAGGTAGTAGGGACAATTATTCATGCTGTAGTGCCTGATGTAAAAGTAGGCGAATTGTGTATTTTAAGAAATCCAGGTGAGAAATGGTCTCTTAAAGCAGAAGTTGTAGGATTTTCAAAAAATACGGCACTTTTAACTCCACTTGGGGATCTTGAAGGAATTTCCTTTCATACTGAGGTAATACCTACAGGGCATGTTTTATCTGTTCCTGTAGGTGAGGAATTATTAGGTCGAGTTATCAATGGTATAGGTGAGGTTGCTGATGGAGGATCTCCCTTAAATACACATAAATTTTATCCTGTGTATGCTGATCCTCCTAAGGCTATGACACGAAAGCTTATTACAAAACCTATAAGTTTAGGCCTTAGAGTATTAGATGGTGTGCTTACCTGTGGTGAGGGACAGCGAATGGGGATTTTTGCTGCTGCAGGTGGCGGTAAATCTACATTACTCTCCTCAATTATCAAGGGTTGCTCTGCTGAGGTCTGCGTTTTAGCATTAATTGGTGAACGTGGCCGTGAGGTTCGTGAATTTATCGAACATGATCTAGGTCCTGAGGGAATGCGTAAAACCGTCTTAGTTATATCAACCTCGGATAGATCATCAATGGAACGTCTTAAAGCTGCATATACGGCTACAGCAGTCGCCGAGTATTTCCGCGATGAGGGAAAAAGCGTGCTTTTGATGATGGATTCTGTGACACGTTTTGGTCGAGCTCAACGTGAAATAGGACTTGCTGCAGGAGAACCTCCAACTAGACGAGGTTTTCCTCCCTCAGTTTTCTCTACCTTACCTAAGCTCATGGAGCGAGCTGGTAACTCAGATAAGGGATCAATCACAGCGTTATATACTGTATTAGTTGAAGGTGATGATATGACTGAGCCTATAGCAGATGAGACTCGCTCTATCTTAGATGGTCATATTATTCTATCGCGTAAACTAGCCTCTCAAAATCATTATCCGGCAATTGATGTATTAGCCTCTGTAAGTCGTGTTATGAACAATATAGTCTCAAAAGAGCATAAGGCGGCGGCTTCTAAGTTAAGAAAAATCATAGCTAAATACCAGGAGATTGAACTTTTAGTACAGATTGGAGAATATAAGAAAGGAGCTGATAAAGAGGCTGATTTTGCATTAGAAAAAATTGATGCGGTAAAAGCCTTCCTAAAGCAGGGGCTTTTGGAAAAGTCTAGCTTTAATGAAACTCTTGAGTCACTAATCAAGCTAGTTTCATAGCTTAAAAATAAAACGGCCTTAATTTAAGGCCGATATTGTTTTAAATTACCTTAAAGGTTCTTGTATTCAAAGCACCATCTGAACTTTCTTTTAATATGTAATTAACAGTTACAGATACAGGATCATAATGATAAGAATTAAGCTTTTCTAAGGATGCATTATTTTTATCGTCTTTTTCTTGAGGTGTCAAAATAGCCTCCTTGTTTAAGGTTATTGACTTGACCCCATCTCCATAGGCCATAATTTTATTTATGACCTTATTTGCCTGACCTTCATTTAAACCTAAAGCACATAAAGAGATAAAGATCTTAGGTTCATCATCAAGTTCTTTGTTTACTGTACTTTCTAAAGTGATGTTTTTAATCTTGCCCTCATTAAATTTGTCATAACAGACGCTTAATTTATCCTTTGTATTAAATCCAAGCGTCCATTCTTTTTTAAGATGTTCATCAGTTAAGCTCATAACTTTATCAGATACAGTTTCAGAAGCTTTGTTTGCTATAACTTTAGCTATTTTATTAGATGAAAGTTTTTCCTTTATCGCTTTAGAATTTTTTTCTTTATCAACATCCACCATTAAACCTACCTTAGCTCCAATTGAACCTTGGCGGCTGAAGGTATAATGTTCATAGCTTTCTGAAATGGAGTCCTCAACACCATATGAAACAGATCCACTTACTTGAGCTGAAGCTTCAAATCCTGCAAATTCAGTGTTTATACTTTTAACCTCGGCTTTAATATTAAAGCCTGCCATAGCATTCAAACCAATTTCGACAGTTTTGCCTTTACTTATATTAGCAGCATCTTTATATGAGGGTATGGATAGATTTGTGCTTAATAAGGCAGCAATAAAGTCTGATGCTTGATCTGATGATGTAAAATTCAAGTGTACATCATTATCAATATTGCCTTGAGCTCCAACAGTTACATTTCCTCCTACAAAGTCATGAATATCAATACCAAGACTTACAGAAAGTGAAGATAAAAGTTTTCCTGAAACGGTTAAATCAAAACCTTCATTGGTTTTTTGAAAGTTTAGAGCAGCGCCAAGCCCTAATTTTCCTTCGACTTTAACACTGGCATTAGCTTTCTTTTTTAAGTTAATAAGATTAAATTCTTTGTTAATTTCAAAGCCTTCTCCTACCTCAAGACCTTCAATGACGTTTTTGGCATCTTGTCTAAACTTTTCTTGAGCAATTAAAGTTAAGGCTTTAAGTTCACTTAAATTTTCCTGTTTCTTAAGGGTATCAAGATTAAGTTTGAGATCAGTAAGTGACTGTTTTAAGTCTGAGGTAAGTAGCGATAAGCCTAAGGTTTTTTGGGAATTTAAACTTGAAACAATATCTTGAGCATTGTTTTGCGAAACTCCTAATTTGGTTAAAGAATCCCTTAAATAAAGCATAGTTTTATCTTTAAGTTCAGGATTTTTTAAAGCTTTTGAAATATCGCTTGTCTTTGTGAAGTTCATTTTTGACATAGTGTCAAAAACGGCTACATCTAATGCTGTTTTGCCTAAGTTATCTTCTATTTTCTTAAAATCTTTTAAAAGCTTCTTTTGCTCATCGATTAAGGTTGCATTTATACTTCTTAATTTAGGCAGTAAGTTCATCTGAGAGCTAAATGTACCTAAAAGCTTATCTCTTATGTTCTGTAAGGTCATTTTATCCTTACTTACTTTAGCAATTCCATTTTCAAATGAATCTATACCTTTAAGATCATCTCCGTGAGTTTTAGATGCTATGGTAAATTTAGCTCTATCTAATAGATTTTCATCCATAAGATTTTGAATTACTTTAAAGCTTTCGTTTATCTTATTAAGATTGTTTGCTTTTTTAAGATTTTCTACTGAACTTAAAAATTTATTTATATTTTCTTCACTAAAGTTTGAATCTTTAAGACCTAGATGTTTATACATACTACTGTCGGTTTTGATTTCATTTAATAAAGAAAGCTTGCATAGGGTCTGACATTCATTTTCAGATAATTTATTTAGGAAATTTTCTGTATTTGTTCTAATAAACTCTTTCTGACTTAAATTAAGATCAGTTTGATATAGCTTTGAGCTTTGCTTTAAAGTTTTAACTACAGATTCACCTAGCAAATTATTTAGTAATTTTTCATTTAAAGCATTAGGATTTTGTAAAAGAATATTAGCTAAGGTACTAAAAGCTGAACTATTCTCTTTAATTAAAGATGGCAATTTGTCTAATTCGATATAAAGAGAAGGCTCTTTTGTCTCTGCGGATATTTTCTGTGAAATTTCAGCTTGTAAATTTGTTATAGCCTCAAGAGGAGAGTCATTTGAAAGTTTTATATAGTCTTTGATTAAAGCTTTTGTTTCAATAATTGAAAGAGGCTTTTGTAAAAGACTGTAAATGGCATTGGCAAGGTTATCTTTTGTGATAGCTCCTTTTTGCAGTCCTAATTGAGATAGCATGTCATCTGACATATTAGAGGTACTGTCTATAAGCTCAGAGGCAAATGCCATTAAGCTAAAGGATGCACCTTCACCTCTGATTTTTTTGCCAATGTTTACAATATTATCGCCATCAATATTTTCTAAATTTTTATCAGAAATTGATTTTACATAAGAGGTTTGATTTAATTTTTCTGCAAAATCATTAAATGATGAAGCAATATAATCCTTACTTTCTTGAAGAGAGTATTTTTCCTTATTACCAAATTTACTTTGAGCTATGCTATTACTAAAAACCTCCATCAAACTATCTTTGGTGATTGATTCGGTATTGATACCTATTGAATTACATAAAAGTTGAACAACCTTTTCATCATTAAGTTTCTTTACATAATTCTTATCTTGAGATAATACCGTGGTACGGCTTTTACTTCCTGCAAGTAAAAGCTTTGCCAAAACAGTAGTACCCTTAGTTCCAAGGCTTAAATTGATAGGTAGGAGATCTGGATTTTTTATTGCATAATCTTTAAGTTTTTCCCCTGCATTAGGGATACTGTTTAAAAAAGCCTCATCTTTTTTTATGCTTTCTGTGCTCTGATTGTTTTCGATTTGATAAAGCTTATGAGCGCAATTTAAAAGAACTGGACTTAGGTTTTTGAGATCAGGATTTTTATTATCATTAAAGGCTTTTACTGCCAGATTGGTCAGGCTTTTTGAATCTAAGGCAAAATCACTGCCTAAGATTGAGGCAATAGGGCTTAGATTTGCCAAAGTAGTTGCTAGTTTATCAGCACCTGAAACATTACAATCACTCAGAGATGTGACAAGAAAGCTTAGATCTTTTAGAGATTTTTCTGTTGTATTTTCTAGCTGAGAAAATCCTTTTATAAAACTTAAAAGCTCTTTTCCATCGTCACTTGCAATAGTTTTTGCTAGGGGATTTAAATTTGAGTTGTTAACTAATTCACTCTTATCTGCAATATATATAAGATCTAATGTTTGATTGACACTAAGATTATTGTTTCTTGCAACCTCAAGACATGAAGGATCAAGATTTTTACTGTCTAAAAGTGAATTAGCTTTATCTAATATGGAATTTCCTATTTGGGTAAGCTGAGATTTTAAAACATTTTGCTCAATATTTTTTAGGCTTGTTCTAATCTTAAAAAGTTTGTCTGTACTATCGAGATTAGTATTATTGACAATCCCGTCAAGCTCCGTATTGATGCTTTCAATATTTCTGTCAGAAATTGTCTTAAGTTTATCTAAAAGAGCTGTTTTATCCTCATCTGAAAGCGAACTTTGACTAATTCTTGCACTTAAGTCATTGAGATTTTCACTATCTATACTCAAGGAATCTAAAAGTTTGTCAAGATGAGCAAAAACACGCTTATTTTCAGCTAAGTCGTTATTTTTGACATATGAAATTTGGCTATCTATTAGTTCCTTTATCACGCTTAAGCCAGGGGCATTTTTATAAGTTTCACCGTTTGCCCCTACAAGGCCTCTTGGACTGTTAGTGCTTGAATGACTGGCCTCTTTTAGAATATTTTCATTATTTTTATAATCTATAAGTAAATCTACTTTATTTTGAGCAATTTTATTTACCAGATTATTTATATTCTCTGAAAGATTTTTGTCAATTTTTAAGTCACTTATAGATGATATTATTTTGCTTTGTAGATTAATAATTTTATCGGTATTTTTTTCCTCAAGTAGTGAGAGAAAATCAACCATAGCTCCCTGATAGGCCTTTATATCAAGAGGATTTTTTATATTTTCAGCTTCAAGATTAAGGCGTGAGAAAAGCGCAAGATCAAGGAAAGATTGAGATGCATTGTCTGTGTAATTATCATAAAGACTTAAATAGCTCTCAAGTGGAGCATCCTCTTTCATTAAAGTTTTTACATGTTCCTGTACTGATATCTCACAGTCTAAGGCACTGTCTACTAATTCATTTGCTTTAGCTCCATCAATAGGAGTTGAGTTTTCAGAAATTTTTTGAGCGTCAATTGATGGGGCTTGTGGTGTTGTACTACTTTTCTCGGCAATATTTTTCCCTATATCAATATCGCCTTTTGATATAGTTTTTCCTTCATTTGAAATATCATCTACGCTTTGGGTATTTACTCTTGTAGAAACAAAACTTACATCAGACATAATGCCCCCGGTTAAACATTAATATTATTTATATTGTAGCTCAAAAAATTATACACTGATAAAAAATTAAAATTAAATTGAGAGCAGGTTAAACTTCTCTGACATAGACAGATCTTCCCAGTTAGATGATTTTGTATTGTTTTCAAAACTTTTATTTTCTACCATTATTTCATCGTGTTTTGAACTTAAGACCTCTAAAATTTCATTTTTAAACATTATCATTTGGTTCTTTGTGTCTTTAAATATTCCCTCAAGGCCTAAGTTATTGACCTCATAGTCATTTTTAAAAACGCTAAGCCATAAGATTCCATTCGTTTTATCTATACCTAATTTTATATTGGGATATTTTGCAGATGGAGTGGATAAATTTAAAATCTCCAGAAGTAAATTAGGATCTTTTAACTTTTCTTCCTTTAATCGAGATACAAGGTAATAAAGCATTAGGCCATCATTATGTACATAGGTATAAAAGGGGCTATTGTCTAAGAGTGTACAGGCAAAGCCGTCAGCATCAAATTTAGACACATTTAAGTTTTTACTTATGATCTCATTATTCAATAATTCCAGATTCAACATATAAAATTCCCTCTAAAAATCTTAAAGTCGTTTAATACATAAGGCCGTAATATCATCAGATTGCGGTGCCTTGTCTCTATAGGTAACAAGGGTTTTGTGTAAGTCGTCAAGTATAGACTTAGGTGTATCAAGAGAATTGTTTTTTAAGAATTCTTCTAGTCTTTCATCGCCAAAAAGATTTAGTTGTTCATTTTGAGCCTCAGTTACACCGTCTGTATATAAAAGTAGAGTCTCGTCCTTTAAAATACGATCTGTAAATTCCTCGTATATAAGATCTTCTAAGGCACCAACCACAGGCCCACTGCTGTTTTTTAAGTAACGGATTTCTTTTTTGTTGTTAATTAAAATAGGGAGGCAGTGTCCGCCGTTTGCATAAGTTATTTCTTCTGTACTTAAATCAAAAATTGCCACAAAAAGGGTAACGAACATCATATTAGGGTTATGAGCACTTAGGGCTTTATTAGTCTCAGTTAAAATTTGACCTGGGCTCATTTTTAAAGCAATAGCCTGTCGAACTAAGGTTACAGTCATAGTCATAAATAAAGATGCCGGAACCCCTTTATCAGATACGTCGCCAATTATGAGAGCTACTTTATTGTCCTCAAGGTAAATTACATCATAGAGATCTCCTCCAACCTCTTTTGCAGGAATTAATAAAGATGATATTGCATAAGGTGCGCAGGGAAGATTATCTAAGTCCTGAGGTAGCATGCCTTTTTGAATTAATGACGCAGCATCAAGCTCACCTTCAAGGCGTTTTTGAATTGAAGTCGATTTAACAAGGTTTTGAATCTTATCTGACAGAGAGTGGGCCATAGTCCTTAGGGCTAAGGAAAGCTGTCCTATTTCATCTCCCTTACACTCAGGAAGGCTTTGTGCTACTTTAGTGATTGCATCAGGATCGTCTAAATTGGCATTTGAAAAAAGATTTGCTTTATTTGCAATGATCTTTAAAGGATTTAATGCCTTTGTTGTAATCGCTAAGGCTAAAATTAAAGAGAACAAAATTATCGCAATAGCAATAAAGATAAGTCTTGTTATCATCTCATAAAGAGGGGCATAGGTTTTATCAAGATTGCTTACAGATGCTATATACCAGTTCAATGGTTTAAAGTAGCTAAGTCTTATGCGTAAGTTTATATTGTTATCTTTTATGAAAAATGAGGTACTAGATAGTTTTTTTGCCTCATTTAATATATTCTGAGGAATTTTTCCTGAAAGGCTTTGATTGTTCTTTTGAGAAAGCAAAATCTTAGCTTTATTATCTAAGATTAAAATATCATTGAAAATTTCAGTATTTATAGCGTCAAAGAGCATACTAACGCCATTTAAAACATCATCGTAGCTACTCTCATAACGCTCTTTTAAGTCGTTTATTTGACATGTTGTGACAATGATTTCGTCAGGATTTTTTAAAGTAGGCTGAAGTAAGCACAAATAAGCATCATCTTTATCTTCTTTATATACATAATAAAAGTTTCCTGAGCTTAACACTTTGTTATGTATAATTTTTTCTAAGCTTTCACCTCTAATGTCGTAATAGTTTAAAAGTTTTTTGTTTTCATCAGTAAGCATTAAGCTTTGGTTTGGATTTTTCGTATTGTAGATAAATCCTGAAATTCCTACTTTATTCCAACTTAGTAATTGGGCTTTTTGAATTAGGCGGTTAAGTCTTTCGCTGGAAGTTTGACTATCAATCTTAGCGTTTTTTAAGATGGTGCTTACGGTAAAAAGTTGACGGCGCAAGGCTACAACTGAGCTTAGCTGTTGATTGACATAACCATAGAAATTAGCATTAACGCTATCTAGGATAAGAGAGTTTACAGTATTATGAAAGCTATCCTCTCTTTGCAGATAAATCTTAGACTGCGAGTTTACAATATAGGTGCTATAAACTCCTAGGGGCATTACAATCAAAACTAAAACTAAGAGCATGATTTTAGTTTTGATGGTAAAAAAATTTCTTTTCATAATATTCCTAAAATTAGTTTTGATTTAAATTTTGATAGTAGTTTAGAACCTTATTTACAAAGCTAATTGTTTCTTTAAACGGGGGAACGCCTTTGTAGGTTATGACGTTATAGGGACCTGCGTTATAAGCTGCAAGCGCAAGAGATAAATTTCCCTCAAAGCGATCGATTTGTTTTTTTAGGTATAAGGTTCCGGCATGGATATTCTCTTTGGGATTAAAAGGATCTTTTACTCCTAAATCAAGAGCTGTTTTAGGCATAAGTTGCATCAGACCTTGAGCTCCTTTTTCCGATACAGCCTTATTCATTGCCCCGGATTCAACCTCAATTACAGCTTTTATAAGGTTTGAGGGAATATTATATTTTTTTGATGCCTCAAGAATGAAAACTTCCCAATCCTTTATTGCCTGTTTAACTCTGCCGTTTTTAGGTGCTATATATGGAGTAACTATATGTGTCATACGCAAAAGACGGGCATACTTAGATAGAGAGTAGATATCCATTTTTTTTATTCTTCTCTCTATATCAGGAGCTTTATCGTAGGGAACTGCTTTAATTTCATTACTTTCTACATTAAGATAACTTACGCCTACCTGAGCGTGACAATTACCTAAAATAAGAATAAAAACTATAAAGCTAGTTTTGATTGATGGCAATATAAATGGTAACAACATTGCTATCTTCTATCCTGGCATAAGTGTAATGGCTGGCAATTTCCTTGACAAAGAATATTCCAAGACCTCCAATCTGTCGTTCCTCAATATCAGCATCAAGATCTGGGGCATCAGCCTCAACAAAAGGATCAAAAGGTATGCCTTTATCAGTAATGCTTATCATGACGTAAGGCATTCCGTCAAAAGAAACCTTACCACAAATAAAATCGGCACTACCATTTTTGCCTTCATATGCGTAATTGCACACATTAGCTAAAAGTTCCTCAACAATAAGCTGAGTTTTAGATAATAGAGGTTTTAACTCACCTTGCATTATCTCTTTGAGTTTTTCATTTACAAAATTTAGTTGTTCTAAAGATGCAGGTAGGCGGATTTTATTCATTTAAACAAAGCGCAGAAATTTTTTTGTAAAAAATAGCGCTTTCCTCCATTTGTTTATTACATAAAGGATTAAAACTCTTAGCTTACAGCTTTTAAGGCCTCATCTTTTGTATTTACAATTTTTAAAATCATTGCAAATCCTGAGATTTTAAATACCTCAAAAACATTACTAGATAAATTGCAGCAAGCTAATTTCTTCTTATTTTCTTTACAGGCTTTTGCAAGTTTTAAAACTCCTCTTAGACCTGCTGAGCTTATATATTCAAGCTCTTTAAAGTCTAAGATAATAGCTTTGGTTTTATCATCTAAAGGTAACGATAGAGAATGTTCTTCAAAGCTTGCGCATGTCAAAGCATCCATACGTCCACTTATTGCAAGTGTAATTACATTATCCTGTGAAGATTGTGTTATTTGCATTTATGATCCTTAAACAAAATAAATCATCTTTATATTAGCGATTTTCCTTTTAATAAGCATATGAAAAAATCATCAAAAGATCACAATATTATATCTTTTATACAAAAATTTTAGATTGAGTTTTGTATTTATAATTTTAAACAAAGCTATATAGGTTCTTTGTGAGATTATTCAAAATTATAGAATATATTTTATAAACGTAGTTACAAAAATAGAAAAAATTATACTATAATTTAGAAAATATTAAGAGGTAATACTTAACATAAGCAAAAGATTAAAGGTGGCGTATGCTAGATAGAATTTCAGATTCCTCTTTAGATAATATTAAATTTGATAGTGATTTTGAAAGCTCGCAAAACACAAGTATCCAACTTGAATTTGCAAAATTGCAAATGTCATTAGCTAAGTCTAATCGTGATAAAGCAGAGAGCATTATAAAAGAAATAAAAGCTTCCCAAGATTTAGCTACACAATATGCCAACACGCTTAATATGTTTAGAACATTAAAAAGTGAAGGTAGTTTTAAATTAGGAGAGATTCCTTCTTCAAAAGAGTCTTTGGAAAACGAGATCACTCTTTGTCAGAATACCTTAAATGCAATCAATAAAACCATTGACTCATCATCAAATAGTTTCTGTGTTGCGTTGCCACAAGATGCTTACAACTATGTTTTAGATATATACAAACAGGAAAATTCTGAGGATTTTGTGGATATGTTTAGAACAGGAGGTTCAAATAATAACGGAAAAAAAGAGGCAACCCCTGATAATCTCCACTATAAATATGAATTAGAAGGTGGTGCAAAGGCTTTTGAACAGAGACTTGAGCTTTTAAATGCTGCTCTATTTTGTATGGATAATGGTATCGATATTTCAAGTTTTACAGATGGAGGTTTTACCTCAGATGAACTTGAGACCATTATTGCTAATTTAAAATCTAAGCAAGACACAATCGGTACTGATATTCAGCAGAAAATGGTCTATGTTCAGGACTATATTGGTCAATATAATTCTTATTCATCCGGAGCCTCAACAGCGATATCTGAGGCTAATGATTTGCTTAAGTCTGTAGCAACAGGACGCTAGTTTAATCTAGAAAAAGGAGAGTTTTATGACATTTTCAACAGGCGGAGTTGGTGATGCAAACAAAGTTAGCTTTAGCAGTGATTTAGGATCCTCATCAACTAGCATTCAGATTATGTTTGCTAAATTGCAAATGGAGTTAGCATCATTTAATAGAAGTAAGGCTGAAGGTATTATTAATGAAATTAAAGAGTCTCAGGCCTTAGCTAAGGATTATGCAAATATGATAAATGCCATGCGTACGGCAAAATCTGCGGATGGTGCAAGTGATAGCTCTCGCTGTACTGCGCTAAAAAACAATCAGGATACTCTTAAGAATTTAGGTGTCGACATCTCAAGTTACACTAAGGATAATAAAGTAACTGCAGATGAGCTTGAGACTGTGATTGCAAATTTAAAGTCAAAGCAAGATACCATTGGTACTGATATTCAGCAAAAAATGGTTTATGTACAAGATTATATAGGTCAGTACAACTCATATTCATCTGGAGCCTCAACAGCTGTATCAGAGGCTAATGATATGTTAAAGTCCGTGGCAACTGGAAGATAAAAAATTTAAATATTCATTCTGAGATTTTATAGGTAGGAGTTTTTATGGCTTTTACAGCACAGGAATTACAAGAGAGCATCGATGAAATTAGCCGTCTACAAGAGGAGCTTGAGGCTATCGATGCTAAGTATGCTAAAGCAAAAGATAATATGCCTGCAGATTTTGATACCTCTAATGTTGATGAAAGCGAGGTTGAGCGTTTACTTTCTTTAGCAAAAGAACAGGCTGAGGCTGAAGGAAAAAAGAGAAGATTACAGTATGAGCAGGATCATCCTGCATCTCTATCAGAACCTTCTTTTGCAGGTCAGGTAAAACGTAGACGTGGCCTTATGATTTAGTTTTAAGCCTCGGATAAAACCGGGGCTTTTTTTTACCTTTATTTAATAAAAATTTTAAGTTTAAAATTTTATAATTAGTCTATGTTTATATTTTTTTGTATAAACACGACGCACCTGCTCTTAACCTTATAGTCTTACGGATTGTAAGAAAATAGGATGAAAGAAGATAAGGGCTAAGCCTTTTATTTAGGATGATGCAATTAGTATCATTAGATACATAGAAGCTGTTTTTTGTAAAAATTTTTTTCTATATGAGCATCGTATTTGAGTTTTTTTAGGGGTTTGTTTTTATAGTTAAAAAACTCATGAAAACAATTTTCAAATTTTTGAGAATTTACGCCTTAAAAATTGTAATCTTTTATGCTTGTGGTAAAATTACAAAGTATCAAAATCATGCTTTGAGTAATTAAATTGAAAGTTTGTAGATTTTGAAAATACTTAACAAGTTTTTTGAGGAATATCATATATGGCAGCAATTATCAAGATGGCCGACCTTGACTTAAAAGGCAAGCGTGTATTAATTCGTGCTGATCTCAACGTACCGCTCTCTGACGGTAAAGTTACTTCTGATGCCCGTATCATGGCAACCCTGCCGACCGTTAAATTAGCCTTAGATAAGGGTGCTAAGGTCATGGTTATCTCTCACTTAGGTCGTCCAACTGAGGGTGAGTACGCCGAAGAGTTCTCCTTAAAGCCTGTTGCTGAGTACATGGCTACTAAGCTTGATGGTGTTCCTGTTCGTTTAGTTAAAGATTACCTCGATGGCGTTGAAGTAAACGAAGGTGAGGTTGTTGTTCTTGAGAACTGCCGCTTCAACAAGGGTGAGAAGAAGAATGCTGAGGACTTAGCTCGTAAGTATGCAGGTCTTTGTGATGTATTCGTAATGGACGCTTTCGGTACCGCTCACCGCGCTCAGGCTACTACCTATGGTGTAGCACAGTACGCTCCTGTAGCTTGTGCAGGTCCTTTACTTGCAGCAGAGCTTGAGGCTTTAGGTAAGGCTATGGATAATCCAGCCCGTCCGATGGTTGCTATTGTTGGTGGCTCTAAGGTTTCCACTAAGTTACCAGTTTTAAACAGTTTATTAAAGGTTGCCGACCAGTTAATCGTAGGTGGCGGTATTGCTAATACTTTCATCGCTGCAGCTGGCAATAAGGTTGGTAAGTCCTTATGCGAGACTGATCTAATTCCTACAGCTCAGGAATTAGCTAGCAAGACTCAGATCCCTGCATTTGTTGACGTAGTAGTTGGCAAGGAATTTGATGAGAAGACCCCAGCTACCACTAAGGATTTAGCTGATATTGCTGATGATGATATGATTTTTGACTTAGGACCTAAGTCCATGGCCAATATCAACGAAGTCATCAAGAATGCAAAGACTATCCTTTGGAATGGCCCTGTAGGCGTATTCGAATTTAATCAGTTTGCCGCTGGCACCAAGTCTATGGCTGAGGCTATTGCTAATTCTGAGGCCTTCTCTGTAGCAGGTGGTGGTGACACTATTGCTTCTATTCAGAAGTTTGGTGTAGAAAACCAGATCTCCTACATCTCCACCGGTGGTGGCGCTTTCCTTGAATTCGTTGAGGGCAAGAAGTTACCTGCCGTTGAGATTTTAGAGAAACGTGCTGCTAATCCGCAGTAATAAGTAAAATTTAATGCCTGCTTAAGGCAGGCATTTAAAAATTCCCTTCCAAAGGGTTATTTTTGGAATTTACAGCAGAAATTCCATTTAATTTAATCAAGGAAATTCCCAAATGACTAAGATTTTAGATGTCGTCAAGCCTGGTGTTGTAACTGGTGAGAACCTCCAGAAATTATTCGCAGTAGCTCGTGAGAACGGCTACGCATTCCCAGCTGTTAACTGTGTTGGTACTAACTCCATAAACGCTGTATTAGAAGCAGCTCAGAAGGCTAAGTCTGCTGTTATTATTCAGTTCTCCAATGGTGGTGCATCTTTCATTGGTTCTAAAGGCTTAAAGCTCGATATTCCTCAGGGAAATGCTATTTTAGGTGCTGTTTCAGGTGCATTACACGTTCGTAACGTTGCCAAGTACTGGGGCGTTCCAGTTGTTCTTCACACTGATCATTGTCCAAAGAAGCTTTTACCATGGGTTGATGGATTAATTACTGAAGGTGAAAAGTATTTCGCTGAGCATGGCGAGCCTTTATTCTCCTCTCACATGATCGACCTTTCAGAGGAATCCTTAAAGGATAACGTTGAGCTTTGCTGCCAGTATTTAGAGCGTATGTCTAAGATCGGTATGACCTTAGAGCTTGAGTTAGGCTGCACAGGTGGTGAGGAAGATGGTGTTGATAACTCCGGTAAGGATGAGTCTGCCCTTTACACCCAGCCTGAGGATGTAGCTTATGCCTACGAGCAGTTAATTAAGATTTCCCCTAACTTTACCATTGCCGCATCATTTGGTAATGTTCACGGTGTTTATAAGCCAGGTAACGTTAAGTTAAAGCCTACTATCTTACGTGATTCCCAGGCTTATGTTGCCAAGAAGTTCGGTTTATCTGATACTAAGCCTTTAAACTTAGTATTCCATGGTGGTTCAGGTTCATCTCACGAGGAGATCTCAGAGTCTGTTTCTTACGGCGTAATCAAGATGAATATCGACACCGATACTCAGTGGGCCGCCTGGAATGGAATTCGTAGCTACTATGAGGATAAGAAGGACTACCTACAAGGCCAGTTAGGTAACCCAGAGGGTCCTGATGCTCCTAACAAGAAGTACTACGATCCACGCGTATGGTTACGTAAGTCCGAGGAGTCCATGGTAGCTCGTGTAATCACCGCTATGGAAGAGTTAGGTTGCGTTAACTCCTTATAATTTCTCTTGCATAGGATAATAAAAACCCGGGTTTCCCGGGTTTTTTAGATTAATAAAATACCGTCACAGCGAGGATGTGACGGTATTTTTAATTAGAATAGATTGGTTATATAAGAGAGTGAGGTATTATAACCTGAGATTAAACTATCTAGATTTGCGTATCTTTGACGTAAAGATTCCTCATATTTAGTCAGATAATCGGCATTGTCATTTTCCTCTGCAGTAATATCTTTTAGTTTGAGATTGAGCTCTTCTGTACGCTGATCTAAAAGACCTGAGGTTTCTGTATAGCCTTTAACAAAGTCTTGCATTTTAGTTAAAAGACCATTATCTCCGGTAAAAAGGTTTACAACTGAGTTGTAGGAATTTTCCAGGGCATCTTTAAATTTAGTATTATCAAGCTCTAAAGTGCCATCAGATTTAAATTCAATACCGCAGTCATAAATTGTTTTACCTGAAACATTAGATGAGAAGTTTGAGACCATGGATTGAATTTGATTTTTTATAGTTGATAACTGACTATCACCTGCAAGATCACCACCGTCATAGTTATTCTGACCATCAGTATAGGTATTATGGGCGTAAAGCTTATCCATAGTACTCATAAGAGTATTATAAGAGTCAATGAAGGTTTGCATCTTCTTGGTAACAGCATCCTCATCTGAGCCAATATCAACCTGATATGACTTAAGGCCTGTAACTGTATTAATACTTCCATCCGGATTTGTGGTGGAAATGGTTTCATTTTCAGATAAACGCTTTACGGTAAGTTTTACACCGGCGATTTGTCCGTCATCGAAGGTATTAGATTTCGAGCTAACCTCTTGTCCATCAACTAAGACTTTTGCGTCAAGACCTTTTGTGTGAGACCAACTGCCAGAACTACCTTGGGTAAAGGCAAATGCACTTAAACTGTTATTTGAGGCATCAGCGCCTTGAGCGTCTTTTGCTGTTATAGTTAATGAGGTCGAATTTTCACCAGTTTGACCACCGTCAATTGAGAAAGAATATCCTTCCTTAGTTTTAATCAAAGAAGCAGTAACACCATAATCATTTTGATTGATGCGCTTTCTTATAAGCTCAAGACTGTCTCCTTCCTCAACGTTAACGGTAAATTTACGTTCCTTACCGTCTTCATCCTTGCCAAGATCGATTTCTAAAGTTCCGGCCTTAAAGCTATTATTAAATTCCTGGCCATTGCTGCCAGTAAATTTTTGTACCACTTTCTCACTTGCGGCAAGTTGGGTTACAGATAAAGAGAAGTTAACGTTAGTGGCGTCCTCTTCTGTTTCAATGTCAAAGATGTCAACGTCTTTAGACTCTGTTGTTGTCACCTTATGAGCATTCATAGAATTCTTTTCAGTTAAAGCTTTTAAAGAATCCTGAAATGTACTTAGGGCTGATTTTAATTTACTAACTCCTGAAACCTCAAGTTCAGCTAAACCTCGTTTTACATTAGTTCTATTTTCAAGAGTTGATTTTTTTGCCTCTACACTGGCAGATATGATGCTCTCAAAATCATATCCCGATCCAGCACCGGCTGAAGTAATTGTTGATGTGGCCATAATTATTTCCTCGCAATAATGGACCTTGTGGATGCAAGTTATATGCCTGATAGTAAGACCATACACTTCCCACTTATCTTAAGTAACGGCTTATTTAATTAAAACTTAAGTCATATTAAAAAAATATTTGTAGATTATCATTAAAAAAAACGGCAAAAATTGCCAGTTTTTTGTGTCAGAGTGCAAATTTAGCTTGTGATATATCCTGACTTATCATCTAAGAATGTAATATGTATATCAATAAATTTTAAACTGTGCTTGAGGATTGTAATCTATGTTCATCATTTATAGGATAGGGCAGTATCAGCATAAACACTAACGCAACTGTATTGAAGATCTTAAGCCTATCTAAAGCAAGTTAATAAAGGCAACAACTTATAACGATATTATGATTGAGATAATTTTGAGCACAAATGAGATTTTAATATTTAAAAAAAAAGAAGATCTTTTATGGGGTAAAGCACTTTAAAAATCGATTAAATAATACATTAAATGGTATAACCATAAATAATATGGATAAAAAATTAAAAGGCCTGTTCCTGTAAATTTTAGGAAACAGACCTTGTGAACTTTTATGTGAGACAGAAATTTAAGTTATAAATTTCTGTGACTACACCATCAAGATGGTGCAGTTCTTTTTTAGCTTTTACTCAAGCAGATGCTTGTGAATTTCAATTAAGGCATCCACAGCCTTATCCTCTTGCAAGAGGAAGCATAAGTTGTGATTTGATGCTCCATAGCAAATCATACGTACAGCATAACGATTTATAGAGTCAAAAGCTTGAGTTGTAATACCTGGTAAGGAACTCATTTCATTGCCGATAATGGCAACTAAGCTTAAGCCGTTTTCAACCTTTACGTGGCAGAAACGACGTAACTCATCTAACATCTCCTGTGGAATGGCATTACTCTTGCCTGATGTCTGAGTACCTGCATCTAAGGTTACGGCAATGGAGACCTCTGAGGTTGAGACTAAGTCCACTGATTTGCCGTATTTTGCAAATACAGAGAACACATTTGCCAGAAAGCCTGATGCACCAACCATCTTAGGGGAGGCCAGGACAATTAAGGTCTGGTTCTTACGCAAAGCAACAGCTCTAAACGGAGGGTGGGTTTCGGTTTGAGGTCTAACCCAAGTGCCTCCTTTCTCAGGCTCTTTACTTGAACCTACGTAGACAGGAATGCCACGACGAACAGCAGGAACTAGAGTACTTGGATGTAAAATCTTAGCACCAAAGGTTGCCATTTCTGCAGCTTCTAAATAGGTAAGCTCAGGGATTGGCTTGGCATGAGGAACTAATCGAGGATCGGTTGTATAAACACCTGGAACGTCTGTCCAAATTGAGATTGTAGACGCACCTAAAGCCTCACCTAAAAGAGCTGCTGAATAATCGGAACCACCACGACCTAAGGTTGTGGTTTGACCTTCTGAGTTAGAGGCAATAAAGCCTTGGGTGATGATGATTGAGTCCTTGCCGACTAAAGGTGCTAATTTCTCATCGGACAATGTTTTTAATACTTCAAATAAAGGGGTTGCGCAACCAAATTTAGAGTCAGTGCGCATAATGGAGCGAATATCAAACCAGGTGGCTTTAGTTCCGTAGTGGTTAAATAAAGCGGTGAAAATATAGGTAGACATCAATTCACCGTGAGAAACAATACGATCAGTTAAAGCATCAGAGCTACCCATATTAGCCTCTTGGGTAAGATCGTAAATCTCTTTTAGGTGCTGCTCGAGATTTGCAAGTAAATCCTCGCGATATTTAGGAAGATTGTCTATGATCTCAGTGTGAATTTTACGGAGTTTTTCAATTAACTCTAAGGTGTGTTCCTTAGAGCATGCACCTGAGGCTAATTCAACTAAGATATTTGTAACGCCAGAGCAGGCGCTAATTACAACCACAGAGGTGTTTTTATTGGCAACAACTACCTTATAGCTTGAGGTCATAGCCTCGAAGTTAGCAACAGAAGTACCGCCAAATTTTGATATATCCAAATTTTCCATAATAATTCTTACTTGTTAATAATAATAGGGTGTATTGAAATATAGTAAGCCTTTGACTTTAGTGCAATAGAGATTAACAAAAAGTCCAAATTGGTGCATAATTTAGCTTTTTTTTATTCGTAAGGTTTTTTATTTTAAAAAAAAGGTTTTTCAGTCGTGACGAAAACAGATTTATTCCTTTTTGGTGCAAAACAGGCTGTGCCAATTGCCCTAGGTTATATCCCCGTTGGAACAGCTTATGCGGTTTATGCAGCTCAAACAGGCTTCGCCCCATGGGAGATTATTTTAATTTCTCTGACAACATATTCAGGTTCAGGTCAGTTTCTTGTCGTAAGTATGACAGCAAGTGGTGCTGCCTTACCTATTTTTGCAGTAGCTCTTTTTCTTATGAACTTTCGATATTTCATCATGAGTACCTGTGTTTTTAGCCTGTTTAAAAAGCTTTCATTTTTAAATCGAGCTTTATTTTCACACCTTGTAACAGACGAAACATTTGCAATTTTTGCTACCTCAAAAAAAGAGATTATTGGAATTCCTTACTTTCTGGGGTTATTTTTTACTTCGTGGACTGCGTGGGTAACAGGAGCTGTTTTAGGTGTAATTGCAAATTCTTTTTTATCCGTGGCATTAACACAGGCTTTAGGAATTGCCTTGTTTGCCCTGTTTATAGCCATTATCGTGCCTGCCGGGCGTTCTGACTTTAAAGTTGGACTTATGATATTTGGTACAGCTGTTTTAAATACTGTTTTATATAAGTTCTTATCAGCAAGTGAATCTATCGTGATCTCAACTGTATTATGTGCTTTAATCGGCGCTTTTTTTATTAAACGAACAGCAAACTGTCCTGATGATAAGAAAAATACAAAAGAGCAGAGGGGATAGAGATGTCTGAGTCAAATAATCATTTACTAATTATTCTGGTAGCTTTTCTTGTGACTTATCCTGTAAGAGCAATTCCGGCATTATTTTTATCTAAGATGAAGTTAAGTCCATATTTTCAGAGATTTTTAGACTTAGTGCCCTTTACTGCTATTACCGCTTTAGTTTTTCCGGGAATTTTTTACTGTATAGAAAACAACGACTATGCTGCATATTTTGGTACGGCCATAGCTATTTTATGCGCTTTGCTTAAAGCCCCTTTAAGCTTAAACGTTGTCTTTACAGTTGTAGCTGTATATTTGATTCTTATTTTCTAAAAAATAACCCTGATAAAATATCAGGGTTATCTAAAACTTAATCTAAGTTATCATCGCCACCTGAACTACTGTAGCCTTGAGAGTTTAATTCCTCATCATTACCAACAGAGCAAAGTCTATGTAAGTGACGTGGTTTAATAACATTTAAGTATTTTTTGAAAATCTTTGTCTTAGGATCAGTAATTACTTCATCAGATTTAATTTGTTCTAAGAAGATTTTCTCTGCCTCATCTTGAGGTTCGCGTACGCCATTGTAAAGATCCATCATGGCAGAACCGCATTTCTCTAGAAGTTCGGCCTCTCTAATAGTGAAATCACCGCTACGACGAATACCGCGGGCAAAGTGTGTGAAATCGTTAAACGGCTTTTCAGACTCAAAGCTCATATTATTACCTCAAATAGTTATTAGGCATTAGGACCTAATTTTGACGCTATATATTAACATTTATTTAAGCTCTTTTTGTACGATAGTTATTAAACTTAAATAAAGATAAATATATAAGATTTCTTGTATCGATACTTTAAATATAAATTTCAATAAGTTAATTTTAAAATATCTAATAAAAATTGAGAGATTTATTTGGGTTTGATATTATAAGACAATTATAGAAAATCCATGAGAAAGCTTTTATCTAAAGCCAAATTTTAAGCTCAAGATTTTTTGGAATTTTAGCTTTATTTAGGACATAGATTGTTCTTAACCTATTTATAAAGGAGAATTGTGCATTCTGTAAAACAGAATGACACAAGAAATTATATGATGAGCGACAATACAGATGTAGTTGAGAAGATTCCGCGTAATTTTATCACTGATATTATTGACGAGGATTTAAAAGAGGGTCGGACTGATCATGTCGCTACACGTTTCCCTCCTGAGCCTAACGGTTATTTGCACATAGGCCATGCTAAATCAATTTGTCTAAATTTTGGTTTAGCTCGTGATTACAATGGTACTTGTAATCTGCGTTTTGACGATACTAATCCTGTTAAAGAGGATATTGAATACGTAAAGGCAATTGAGCGTGATGTACAGTGGTTAGGCTTTAAATGGACCTCCATTTGTCATTCCTCTGATTATTTTGATAGACTTTACGGCTATGCCTTAGAGCTTATTGATAAAGGGTTAGCCTATGTAGATGAGCTCTCTGCAGACGAGATACGTGAATACAGAGGCACTTTAAAAGAGCCAGGTCGCAATAGTCCTTATCGTGATCGTAGTATTGAAGAAAACCGCGCCTTATTTGAAAAGATGCGTGCAGGTGAGTTTGCTGAGGGTAAGGCCTGTCTTAGAGCAAAGATTGATATGGCCTCACCTTTTATTTGCATGCGTGATCCTGTACTTTATCGTGTTCGCTTTGCCTGTCATGAGTGCACCGGAGATAAGTGGTGTATCTATCCTATGTACGATTTTACCCATTGTATCTCAGATGCAATTGAAGGAATTACCCATTCAATCTGTACTTTGGAGTTCCAGGACAATCGTCGTCTTTATGATTGGGTATTGGATAATATTTCAATCAAAGCCCGTCCTCATCAGTATGAGATGAGTCGTCTTAATTTAGAGTATTCCATAACCTCAAAGCGCAAGCTTAATTTATTAGTGGAAAAAGGTTTAGTAGACGGATGGGATGATCCTCGTCTTACTACAATCTCAGGATTACGCCGTCGTGGTTATACTCCTGAGTCTATACGCGAATTCTGTCGCCGTATCGGTGTTACAAAGCAGGAAAACGTAGTTGAGATGAGAGCTTTGGAATCTTGTATTAGAGACGATTTAAACGCTCATGCCAAACGTGCTATGGCTGTTTTACACCCTCTTAAGCTTGTCATTGACAACTACGGTGAGACAGGTGTTGATGCCACCTCATTTGATGTTCCAAATCATCCTGACAAACCAGAGATGGGTAGTCGCAAGGTAAGTTTTGGTAAAGTGCTTTATATAGATGCACAGGATTTCAGAGAGACTGCAAATAAACAGTATAAGCGTTTGAAGTTAGATCATGAGGCTTATATCATCAAAGCTACAAGCTGCGAGAAAGATGAAAACGGTAATGTTATCTGTGTACATGCTCAGGCAATTCCAAACAGCGTTGGAACCAATGTTGAGGGACATAAACCAAAGGGAGTCATTCACTTTGTAAATGCTGAGGATTGTCTGCGTACTACCGTTAAGCTTTATAGTAATTTATTCAATATTCCAAACCCAGGACAGGCTGAGGATTTCTTATCAACAATAAATCCTTCATCCTGTGAGGTTATTGAGGATGCAGCTATAGAGGCAAGTCTCAAAGATGCAAATCCATCTGATAGATATCAGTTTGAGCGCGAAGGCTATTTCTGTGTCGATACTAAAAACTTCACCAAAGGAAAGCCCGTATTTAATTTAACTGTTGCATTGCGTGATAACAATAAAGCTCAAGTATAGAGTTTAGGAGCCTTAAATGTCCGAGATCGAAAACGACGAAGTAGCAAATAACAACGAAAAACTTGCCCCTCCGCCTGGCAGTGATTATGAGGTAGCATTTACCTTACATTCAGATACTCAGCTTGAGCGTGCTTATGATAAAGCTGAGCATTGGGTAAAAAGTGGCGTAAGACCTGATCGTATCTTTTTAGAAGACCGCTCAATGGGTGTTATTAATTTTAGAAAGATTATGCGTGATCCTCTTCTAATTCAGGCTGGTGTTGAGCGTATGCTTGATTTCCGTTGTTCATTAACACTCTCTGACACCGATGTTGATGCTGTATTCTCAAGCGTCTGCTATTATGAGCCAAATACAGAGCCTTGCTATATTAACGCATACGATCCTGAGTTAGGATCAATTAAGGAAGTGCTTAATATGGTCAGCAATAATTTATTTAATTATCTGCGTAAGCCATTATTGATCTCAGACGGTCAGGACTAGTCAGATAAGGATAAACTTACCTTAAATTAGGTTAAGGAGAAGATCTTGAACGCACAAAAAATTGTTCATGTGGCTGTGCTGTCATTGGTGGTAAGCTTTTTAGCTGGCGGTTGCACAACTATAAAGGATTACTATCAGCGTTATACAGGAGAGCTTGACTCAAGTGGTCGAGAGCCTACCGGATATTATCAGCATACTGATGTAAAACAGGGAGTTGATCCGGTAAGAGTTCCATCAAATTTAAATGCACCACCTGTAAATCAGGATTTTACTGTTCCTCCTTTACCTCAAAATGCGCAAAAAGGACCTGTAGGTGAGAGCATGGATATCCGTGCACCTCGAGCTCCTTACCGTAGTGAAAGTGGTTTACATACACAATGGACTGCAGGTGAGGCGGTGATCTGGTTTGAGGATGATAATACCTCTGGAATATATACTGAGGATGAGGCCTGGGCTTTATTAGATAAAGTTCTCAAGGGGCTTAATCTTAAGGTAGGTAAAGTTAATGGTGATAACTATGAACTTACCACGGTAGCTGCAGACTTTAATGAATTCGGTCAGCCATATAATGGCATGGATTTGTCAACCGGAGCTCCGCGTTATCGTCAGATTTACCGTATTCGTATTGGTCGAAATGCTCAAGGAGATCTTGGTATTGCCACGCAGCTTATAGGTTCTATGACCATGCTGTCATCAGGCTATCTCATGTCAGATTTGTTAAATCAAATTGAGTTACAGCGCTTCTCAATGGGGTTTTCAAATCATATTATCCACATAATTGATGAGCAAAATCGTGTGGTTACAAGTGATCCTCTGTCACTTACTGTAACATTAGATACTGATAAGAATGGTCATGCCTGCTTTGTTGCAAGTGCCCCTTATGATTTGACAATGAACATGTTGCGAGATCTCTTCCCTCGCTATGAGTGGCAAATCTTAGAGGATAGCATCAATAAGTCTTACTTGAAGTTAGAGACTGAGGAAGAGGATGCAGATTTCTATCATGAAAAGGGGGTAGATTCCTTTGCCTTACCTGACGGGGAGTACTATGTCCGTGTTGGTATTGATGGAGATAAGAGTATTATCACCTTCTATGATGAGGATGATATGCCTCTATCATCTAGCGTCTTAAGCAGAATTTATAGTGGTTTTTCTGAGGCGTTAGCTCAGGAATTCTCTAATTATAAGAGTTTAAGTGAAGACACCATAAAAAGGTAGATAAGGTTTTTTTATTGATTAAGGGGCTTACATGCCCCTTTTCTTTTTTTATTTAAGGAAAAAATATGCGTGCGCTATTTATTACGGGTACGGGTACTGATATCGGTAAAACTTATGTAAGTGCTGCCTATGCAAAGTATATGCATGATCATAAGTTTAATATTGCCTATTACAAAGCAGCTGCTAGTGGATCGAAGGATATAAGCTCATCTGATGGTGGATATGTAAAAGAAGTAGCCAAATTAAATCAAGAGGAAAGCTCTTTATTATCTTACCTTTATCAGGATCCGCTCTCTCCTCATTTAGCAGCACGAAAAGAAAAAAATTTTGCTTCACTTGAAAAAATAAAAAAAGACTTTAATGCTTTGAAAAATTATGATTATGTCTTATGTGAGGGGGCAGGTGGCATTATTTGTCCTCTAGTTTACGAGGACGGGAAAAAAATATTATATGAAGATGTAATTAAAGCATTAAATCTTTCGGTTGTGGTAGTCTCCGATGCTGGCCTTGGGACTATAAACCATACCGTACTTACCTTAAATTATTTAAAAGATCTAAATATAAAAGTAAAAGGGGTAATCTTAAATCGTTATGATAAAGAAAATCCTATGCATAAAGACAATAAATTTATGATTGAACAATTAGGTCATGTTAAGGTAATAGCCCTGTTAGGACAAAATGAAGAGGAATTTACACTTTTAGATAAACCTCTTGAAACTTACTTTGATTTAGGAGAGTAAAGATGCAAAGCCATTACAGTAAAGAGGAAATTTTAAATCTCGATAAAAAATACATTTGGCATCCTGCAGCTCAGATGAGTGATTATGAGGATTTTCCTCCTGTTGCTGTAACAAAGGGGGAAGGCGCCTATCTTTATACTCCTGATGGAAAAAAAATCCTTGATATCATAAGTAGCTGGTGGTGTAATCTTCTAGGTCATTGTCAAAAGGATATAGTAAAAAGCCTTTGTGATCAGGCTTCTGAGCTTGAACATGTAATTTTTGCAAATTTTACCCACCCTTATGCTACAAGTTTATGCGAGCGTTTAGTAAAGATCCTTCCTTCTGGCCTGTGTCGCTTTAACTTTGCAGATAATGGATCATCTGCAGTTGAAATGTCGCTCAAAATTGCTTTTCAGTATCAAAGACAGATTGGAAAAACTCAAAAACAAAAATTTGCCTGTTTAACTGAGGGGTATCACGGGGAAACCATTGGAGCTTTATCCGTAGGCAGTATGGATCTGTACAATAAAATTTATAAGCCAATGATGATGGATAATATTCACATAAAAGCTCCTGATTGTTTCCGCTGTCCATATGGGAAAAAACGCGATAATTGTGATTGTCCGTGTATTAAGGACGCTTATGAGACTTTCGAAAAATATGGAGAATGTCTTGCAGCTTTAATTGTAGAGCCTCTTTTACAGGGAGCCGCTGGCATGCGTATCTATCCTGTAAAATATCTACAGGCTCTTAAGGCATTGTGTGTAAAGCATAAAGTTTTACTTATAGCTGATGAAATTGCAACAGGCTTTGGACGTACAGGTGAGATGTTTGCATGTACTAAAGCTTCGATAAGTCCTGATATCATGGTCTTATCAAAAGCTATCACAGGTGGCTTTATGCCTATGTCTGTTGTATGTACTACAGAGGAAATTTATGCTGCGTTTTTAGGTAGTTATGAAAGTGGTAAAGCCTTTATGCACTCTCATACCTATGCAGGTAATCCTTTAGCTTGTGCCTGTGCTAATGCTGTTTTAGATGTTTTAAAGCGTGATGATATTTTACAAAAGGCAAAACTTTTAGCTCCTGTGGTAAACAGACTTTTTAAAGAGACCTTTATGGATATTGAGAATGTAGGTGAGGTGCGTCAGATAGGCCTTATAAATGCTATAGAGCTTGTAAAGGATCGGGAGAGTAAGGAGGCTTTTTCTCCCTCATGCCGTTTAGGCTATAAAATTTATCAAAGTGCCTTATCTCAGGGGCTTTTACTTCGTCCTATAGGAGATGTACTCTACTTTAACCCTCCTTTAAACATAGAGTTAGCAGATATTAAAAAAGCTCTTAATATTGCTAGAAATGCAATTACTGGTGAATTGGCTAAATTGTCTTAATTTGCTCAAGTCTTTTAGGTAAGATATGATTATAAGAATAAAAATTTAGGAGTATTTATGCACAAATTCATTAAGACCTTTAAAATTATCTTAGCTTCAGCTCTTATGACCTTAATGTTATCATCACAGGCCTCATCTTTAAGTGGACATAAATTTATAGGCACAGAAATTATTGAGACTGTAGTTGCCGGAGCTAATAATCTTGACAAAGCCGTACGCGGTTTTAGAGGAGCAAGTCGTAGCCGTGGTTTTGGTATGAATTTTGGCGGACAGGGCAAGAATAACGCTTCTCCTGCTAATAATAATCTTAATAAGAATAATGCTGCAAATAATCAGAATGCCAGCAAAAACAATATAAATGCTAACAAACCTCGTAGTGGTTTTTGGGGCTTTTTAGCCGGTATGGGGATATTCTCCTGGCTCCTTATGGGCGGAGCTCTTTTAGGCGGAGGTTTTTTAATTTATCTTTTGGCTATGCTTTTGATCCCAATGGTAATGGGATTTATGGCTCAAAGAAAAAAGGCCTCAGTTGAGGATGAACTACCTACCTCACGTTATACAAGCGAGGAACTTTTTGGTAGTAAAGAAAATCAGGACGATAAAGATCGTTTTAAAAAAGGTTTTTAAATCTAAATTTATATGATTAAAAAATTTCTTACCGCATCCCAAATTCGTAAGTGTAATAAAGTCGAGCAGCTTTTTTTATCTTGTAACAACTCTTTTCAAGAGTCTCTCGATCCTCAAGGAGCTTTTTTGCGAGTAAAAGCGCTTTTAGATAAAGGCGCTGATTTCAAAAAGCTCCCATTAGGTGAGAGCGAGAGGGATATTCTTTATTATCTCTATTTAGCAAAATCAGAATTGCCAGAGGCAAAAACTCTCTTTGATGATTTTATAAATCAATATAATAAAGCAGTTTTTAACTTTATTTTGCCTTTAAATTCTAAATACAATGATTTTAATAAAATTGTAAAAGATCGTTGTTTTTTTCAATTTTATATTGTGGCAACACTTTATATCGTTCATCAACAACAAAACTTAGAAGAAAGCGAATTAGATGAGTTCTTCTTTTTTCCATCTCATGTTCTATATTTAATTGGCTTATTTGAAAAAAAATATAAAACACGTTTTTCTGTAGATTGGATTAAGGAAATTAAATTTGATGAAAGTTATTTGAAATATCTTAAGAACAACTTTATTGCTCAGGTTATAAATAACAGTGATATTTCGGATTTTTCAAATTATAAGCTTCCTATATTATTAGACAATATTTTAAATAGTAGGGATTTAAACTTTAAGGAACATATAGAATTCGGTTTACCGCCAAGTGTTGCATATAAAATAGCTTTAGGATATTTAAATGGAAAGGATCTTGTTTTAAACAAAGATAAAGCTTTATCCTTCCTATACTATGCATCTATCTGTGGTGAAAACCGATCCACAATGGCCTTGCATGCTTTTGGTGGTCAATTGTTTTTCTTAGATGATGAGGCAATTGATCCTTATGTATCTTTATTAGAGCTCTACACTCAGGCCTTTCACGTCAAGCTTATTTATGACAAATTTCCTTTTGTTCGTAAAATACTAGATGTAATACCATCAAATTATAATATTGATGGCATAAGGTGTGATTTTAATGATGACCTGGTTTATAACTTCACAACACTGCTCTTATATTTAAAAGAGCATTATTATAACAATAATGAAGCAGAGGTTTTGCAAAACGAGCTTTTTTTAATTCAGAATTATATTGTAAAGCGTCTTTGTGAAAATCAATATACCCCGTCTTTTTTAGCTGCATGCATAAACTACATTACATATATTGATGATAAGTATTTAGATTTTTTTAATTTTGAGCTTAGTAAAAATGAAATTATACAAGAGCCTTTTGATAATTTATCCGAAGCTTATGATTTCATTTTGTCAAAATGTAGAGAGCATAATTCCTTCTATCTTGCAAAAACGCTTTCAGATAGAGTTTTTGTTGAGGTAAACCCTAAAAATAAAAAATACTTTGAACTTTTATCACAGCACAATGATGGTAAAGCTTTATTTTGTTTAGCCTCAAAAAAATGGAAAATACAGGATTCAAGGAGGCGTGACGTACAGGGAGCTGAGCTCTCTGCGCTTTGGAAAGACAGTGCTCTGTCAGGTTATGGAATAGGCTGGTTTAATTATGGTCTCTCTAAGATTTTAACTGACGATTTTACAGAGGCTGCTATATGTGGAAAAAATGCAGTATCCTGCGGGATAAGCCAGGGTTATTACCTTATGTATAAAGGCTTATTTGCAAAAGATAGTGCACTTGCTTGCACATACCTGCGTTATGCTAAGGAATATCTGTTTTCAAAAGCTCAAGATGAGATTATATCTCTTAAAGAAAAAGGTCTTTATAAGCCATTACCTTTTATTGAGGAGATTGAACGATTAGAAGCTATTAGTGACAAATCGCCTGAGGCTTGTCTGTTTTTAGCCGATATTTATATGCAGGATAAAATTTTCCCTGTAAATTTTGTTAAGCATATTGAGTATTTATATAAGGCTCTGTCATTAGGCTGTGAAGAGGCTCAATTCCTTATCTTGCATGAGATGAAACTTTTTTATCCTGTGGGATCGGATAAGAACAATCTTATGTCTGTATATAGATCTTTAGAAAATAATCAGTATTTTGCAAAAGAAGGGGTAAAGAATCCTAAGAATCTTGAAATTGTAAATTTAGCTTATAAGGAGATCTATGATTGTTTAAAAAAAGGTCGTACTGAGTTTGAAAGAAGATTATTTGCGAATTTTGAATTTAGTCACCTAGGAAAGAGCAATGATTTAGATTTAGATTTATCAGAATTTCTAAAATCTAAAGATAAAGTTTCAAGTGCAGACGATAATTCCCTAGAATTTGCTGATTTTATGTTCTCGGATGTTTGCGCCTATTTAAATTCTGATTATCTAAGAGATTTCTTCTATGATTCTGATGAAAAAAATCTGGATTTTAAATTTAGTGATTATATAAATTCCAAGGAGTTTGAGAATTATCTTAAGGTTTTGACAATTTATAATCAAAATAAATCAAAATTAAAAGATGACCCTCATGTTGAATTTTTAAAAGCCCTTTTAGCTTTGCGTAGCCGGACTTTACCCATTGATTATAATTCTTACCGTAACAGTCTAAGTTATGCATCTAACGCTAATATTAGTTGGGCTAAGTTTCTTATCAATCTGAACTTTGATGGCTTATTCTTAGAGCATAATATTAGAATAGTCGCAGAAGATAATAAAACCATGGAAGTCCCTGAGGGCGTATTAGTCTTTGGAGTAGAACAATAATGCAATATTTATTAAAAATTACTGTTGCAGGAACTAATTTATGGCGCCTAATTGCAGTGGATGGTGAGGCAGACAGAGCGCATGTGGCAAATCTAATGTCTTACGCATTTCCCTATAATGAAGGTAAAAGAGCATTTAAGATAGGGGATAAACTTATCCTATGCGGCAAAGATGGCGAGGTCTTAAATCTAGATGAGCTTACACCTTTTGATAGCTTAGAATTAAATGAGGATGATGTTTTTACATTTATCCCAAATTTAGATAAGCCATTGGAGCATAGTGTAAAGATTATGAAGAAAATAGATCACCTCTTTTGTCTTATGCCTTCCTGTCTTGTCGGTGCAGGAGCTTTGCCACAAGGTGATTTAAACGCAGAAATTATAAATACCTATCTTGATGCGGATGAAACGCCAAGTCTTGATCTGCGTGAGGTTACAAAGAGACTAAGAGCTATAGGAGCTAAAAGACCTGACAGTCAGAAGGTTTTAGAGGATCTAACTCAAAATAATTTAGCTTTCAAACAAAAATAAACTTAAAAGGTTAAAAAAATGTCTTTGCATATGATTGAAGGCGTCACCATTCCAGGTGAC
>CALFLJ010000125.1 GCA_937880335.1 uncultured Succinatimonas sp. | reverse complement strand
AAGTATTTTGATTGGCCATTTCCTGATGCAATTGCTTACGCTTAGATTTAATTAAAGGATCTCCCTCTTGCTCTTTATACTCTCGCTTAACTTCATCAGGTGACATCATGTGATCTTTTGTAAATTTAAATCTGACATAAATAAAATCAAGACTGGCTATGGCAATAAAAGCTGTTACTGAATATGCGCCAAGATCTTTTAATACAGAACCTAAAATTGTCCAAAAATCACCTAAATTGCCTTTTGATATTAAAAAAATCTCTCGGAAATGATTTAAAAGAGCCATGTACACAGATACGGTTAAAATCCCCACTTTCAATAAATTTTTAAAAAACTCAAAAAGATTTTTTTTCGAAAAAACCTGCTTAAACCACTTTTTAGGATTTAAATTTTCAAGTTTAGGCATAGCACCTTTAGGAGCTACTAAAAAGCCAACCTGACAAAGATTTGCCACTAAAGCTGTTACAATAACTAAACCTACTAATGGAGCTAAAATCTTAAACATTACATCTACGCTTAATACCCCCAAACGCCTTAAGGCCTCATCAAAAGGTAAGCTCATAGAATATTTAAATACTGCGTCAATATAGGTTGCAAGTTCTGCAAATATGCTCTTTGACATGACTAAAAAATAGCCAAACACAACTAGCACAATTAAAGCTGAGGGAACCTCTTGTGATTTAGCTACCTCACCTTTCTCTCGAGCATCACGTAAGCGTTTATCTGTGGGTTGTTCAGTTTTTTCGTCAGACATTTTTATTTCTTTTGCTCTACTTTATAAAAAGTATTTTACATTTCCTGGAAAAGTTTTTTTACAATCTTTAAAACAAAAACAAAAATTTTAGATCATATAACCAAAATAAATAGTAATAATTGAATAATATAACTATAGAAATAAATAACTTAAGTTAAGACAATATAAAAGTTTGTAAAAAATCTTGTTAGAATATAGTCAAGATTTATTTTTCTCTTACAGATAAGATCTAAAAATGGAGAGACTGTGTTTATTCAAATCAAATCGGCAAACGGCAAGAAATATATTTATATAATTGAATCCTATCGTAAAGCTGATGGATCTATTTCTCACCGTACGATTAAAAAGCTCGGACGTTTAGATGAGTTTATAAAGGATGATCCCAATGCTTTAGAAAAGCTTAAAGCTAAAGTTAAGGAAAGTTCAGTTGAACAAAAACTTGCCCAAACTGTAGATAGCGTCAATAGAATAAATTCAATCCATGCTAAACGTAATCTTATAAACACAGACAAAGGTCTTCCGCAACTTAATTACTCTAATTTTATTATAAAAGAGATCTGGTTTAATGTTTTAAAGTTAGACTACAGGCTTAACTATCTGCAAGAACATTATCACAAAGAGCTTAAGTTTAATCTTTCTGAAACCTTGATGAACGAGATTTCACATAGAATTTTAAAACTAGACAGCTCTGATGTTGATTTTGGTAAAGACTTTGCCCTTTTAGGAACAAACTACACTCTTTTAGAACATCAGAATAATTTAAAAATTGCCTTAGATATTCTCGATGAAGAGCAGATGAGAGTGGTTAGTTTTATTATAAAAAAACTCTCCTTACAAAGTGGTTTATCTTTCCTAGTTCCTTCTATGCAAACTTTAAAAGTTGACCTTGATGAAAAAACAAGAGAAGAGCTTAATCTTGATAAGAAAGACTTGACCATAGAAGCTGAAATCCTATCCCTCTCTAAAAAAGCCCGAGGTGAAAGAATCTTAAGCATCTTAATTATCATAATCATGCAGGTCATAAGCAGGCATTTAAACGAAAACAATCTTAATTTTTCTTTAGGAGAGATAAGAAAAGCATTAAAAGCAGCTAATGTTTTGGTTAATTTCCCATTACAAAAGGATTGCCCTTGCTCTTATATAAAAGCAAATAATGGCAAAAAAGCTTCTATTGTAAATAAAATTATGACAGCATTTAAGTTTGGCACTATCTTAAATATTCAAGACAGAATTGAACTTTCAAAAAGACTTCACACTAAGTTTGGTTCTGATAGCGATATTATTCCGAAGATAATGTTTGATGCCAATATAAAATAAAGACCTTACTTTAGAGGATAAAAGTGAGCATCTATGGTCTTGTTTATCTTTTAGGTTTTATCCTATCTTTCATATTCTTTTATAAAACATCCAACACCTTATCCTCACTTAAGCTCTGTCTTATCATGGCTATAGGGGCTATTTTAGGGGGACGCTTAGGTTACGTTCTTTTTTACGAGCTTGCTTATTATCTTAAAAATCCATTAGAAATAATCGAAATCTATAAAGGCGGGATGAGTTATCACGGAGGACTTATAGGACTTCTAGGTGCTCTTTATTTTTATAGGCAAAAGGATTTATTCTTTATTCTAGATAAACTTGTCTATGTGGCACTTATCATAATTCCTTTAGGTCGCATTGCTAATTTTTTGAATGGGGAATTGTGGGGAACTATAAGTTATCTACCATGGGCTGTAATTTTTGAGGATGTAGATAAATTTCCACGCCATCCTGTGCAAATATATGAAGCTTTAGCCGAAGGTCCTCTGCTCTATATTTTTATAAAATTCTGTGAGAAGTTCTCATTAAGCAAAGGCTATTGTCTAGTTCAAGGCTCAAGATCAGCCATTTATTTAATAGGCTATTCTCTAGGCAGGATAACATGTGAAATCTGGCGGGAGGAGGATAGGATGGTAGGACGCTTTATAAATGAAACCTTATCATTAGGACAAATCCTTTGCATAATTATGCTTATATGTGGATTTATCCTCCTTTACTCCCGTCTAAAATTATCGCTTAGGCTAAAAGTGCGGCTGCCTCAAAAGCACTCATATTAGATTGAACGGAAAAACTATTTTTATCTAAACTATCTGCAATGCTCTTTGCAAAGTTTAAAGCATCGCTTGAGGTCAATGAGCTACCTTTAACATTGCAATCTGTACTTACGCGATTGTGAAGATTTACATAAGTAGAGCTCTGACTTGCCACTTTGTCCTCGGTGTTTACATTATTGTTACAAGTCTGATTTACCTTAGGCTCAAATACAGTATTACTTACAGAATTGATAGTTAACATAATTTATTCCTCTCTTAAAATTCTTCTTATTTTTTAAGTGGCTAAAATTTGCCACTTAAATGTCTTATTTATCTCTATGCAATTTACATGCAAATATTTACAGATAATCAAATAAACTAGTTCTTCTAATCATGGTATAAACCTGCTGTGAAACCTGTAAGGCATTTTGTGCCATGATTAGATCTGATGCAGCCTCAAAAGCATCCTTCTCGGAGATATTCGCCTTAGATTCTTTTTTTATCGTACTTAAGGACTCATCTGAGGCCAAAACAGTATCAATATTAACCTGGCGCGCACCAACACGTCCTCGATAGAGATCGTATTGGGTCATAGAATTTGCTACAGTCTCCTGATAGTTTGCTAAACGATTTGATCTCTCAAGTGGAGTTAAATTAGCATCTCTTAAAGTATCGATAAGTCCATTTAACTGATTTAATATATTATCCTTTTGTGGAGGATCAAATGTAACGGTCATATCACCTGCATACTGCAGATCATTTAATTGAATATCAATTCCGTTAAAACTTAAAAGACCATCTTTATCTATCTCTCCTGAGCCTAAAGTCTTACCATTAAAATCTTTGACGGTAAAAGTATTATTAGGACCATCAATCTCAAATGTTATAGTGTTAGATGCAGCACCTGGAGTTGTGTAATACTCTGCATATAAAGCATCAAAATTACCATAATTACTTATCATGGCTGAGGCTTTATTAGGAGGGTTAGTAGCTCCTGTTAAAGTATGGGCTAATGGACAGTTTTCAAAAATATTTAAGCCTGAATCTGAGGTTTGTACTGTTACATTAGGAGCAACCTGAACACTTCTTGTACTACCATCTGCCTGACAGACATAATGACCTGTTGAAGTCAAACTCATACAAGGAACTGAACTTCTAGCACCTGAGAAGATATACTCACCTTCAGCATTTTGTGAATTCATCAAATCAAAAAGCTGATCTCTTTGAGCCTCAATTGCCTCAGCAATTGCATCTAATGATGACTGATCATTACTACCATCTACAGCCTGAATAACCGAGGTATGAATACTTGCTAAAGTAGTCCACATTGAAGATAAGGCAGTCTCTTCCTCAGATAAGGCATCATTTGCCAAACTTGCACTCTTTTTATACTGATCATAAGCTCCTATAGCTGCCTCATACTTAATCTTAGATGACATTCCGGAGGGATCTTCGCCTGCAGTATTAAACTTTAAACCAGTGTTATAACCTTGAGCTGCTTTATCAACTTTTGAATTAGCTTTTTGAATATAACTTAAATTATTCTGAAACTGCATGGTTGTAGAAATACGCATAGCTTAACCTCCCCTCACTTAGAATGCACCAATAAGAGAGTCAAAGATGGTCTGAGACGCAGATATAATCTTTGAGCAGGCCTGATATGACTGCTGATACATTAAAAGGTTTGCAGCCTCCTCATCAAGGTTAACTCCAGACTTTGAATTATATAATGTCTGAGTTTGCTCACATTTGGCCTGCGATGCAGCTAAATCTGTCTGAGCCTTGTAAACCTGTGATCCTAATGTTGCAGTAATATCAGCATAACGTTCCGCAAAAGTCCCATTTAGGGCGCCTTGAGCTGAAGATAGACGAACTGTATCTTTTGTACGTAAACCAGCTAATGCCACACCGTTACTATTATCAGCAACACCATTTTCATTAATTTCTAAAGAAAAACTATCACCTTCTTTTACAGTGCCTGTAATACTAATTTCATATCCTGGGTATCCGATACCTTTACCTAAAGGCTGACCATTTGCATCAACTGCATTGGCAAAAATATTCTTACCCCCACAAGATGCAGGAGCTGTAGCTAATTTATTTCCTTTACTGTCGTAGACAACATAATTTCCATTACCGTCTATCTTTACATTAGTAGGCGCACCTGCGTTAAATACGGGCATATTAGTATTAGGATCGGTAGAAACACCCATATTTGCGCCTGTTTGAGTACAGGACTCAAGAGAAATTACACCATTGCCATAGTTACCGGTTGCAGTCTTGGTACGTACGGCTGAGGCAAAAGCAAAATCCTCAGGCTTTGTGATATTTACTTTTAAGTTATCACATACATCCAAAGTAGGCTGAGAGTAAAAAACGACCTCATTACCAATTAAATTAGCCTCCGAGGCATTGCATTTAAAGGTAATGCCATAATCATCCAAGGTTAAAACTAAATTGCCATTTGGATCATTACTAGCTTTTACAGATGCTGTAATATCAGTAAGATTGCCCTCTGCATCAACAGCTGAAACATTCAATGCTCCATCTGAAAAATCTACTTTAAAACTTAAGCTTGTAACTTTTCCACCCTGACCTTGATTAAAGCTACACTGCATACCAAAGTTTGCATTATTACTTTGCGCATAAGATACAGGCAAGGATAGAAGATCAGAGCCTGCCTTATTCTCTAGTGTAAAACCAGCTTTATTCTGAACATTTAAAGCATCTGCAAAAGCTACAGCCATCTGACCTAAATCACGCTTTGTCTGACGTAACTCATCAGTACTATCTAAATATCCCCCAAGCTCACCTCCTATGTTTTTAGAAGTCAGACGTACATGGGTATTATCGTTTGGGGAGCCTGCATAACGATTAAAAGATAAGTAAACATCTAATTTACTTGGATCTTGCTCATTAGGCTGTGTGTTTAAAACGGCAAAGTTTTCTCCATTTGCCAAAAGCTGACCATTTGCCATGTAAACTGCTAAAGAGCGATCGGACTGCTCAACTACATTTACATCAACTAAAGATGACAACTTGTTTATAAGACGATCACGCTCGTCTAATAACTCCTGATAAATCTCATTATTTACATTAGTATTGCTAACAGCTAAGGCTTTAATTTGAGCATTAGCTTTTTGAATTGAGGAAGCGTATGAATTTATTAACGCTACGTCATCATTAATTTTGGAATTAACGTCACGGATTTTATCGGATATGCTTAAATTTAAGTTATTGTAACGCTCAACTATAGTCTTAAGAGAGGCAAGAGATTCCTCTCGATCAGCAGTTGAGGTAGGATTTTGTACAGCATCAGATAAAGAGTCAAAATAAGATCCAACAGCATTTGACACTGACATATTTTCGTCAGTTAACATCTTATCAACAGCTTCCATGCCTGAAATATAGGCCTCGTTAAAACCTACACGACCTTGATCCTGAAACATTTCACGCTGTACATATTGATCGTAAATACGCTTTGTATAAGTATCACCTACACCCCAGTTAATGGTACTTGTATAAGTAACAGTCTGCTTACGAGTAAAACCTTCGGTATTTACGTTATTGATATTATTTGAGGTGGTATTAAGCAAAGTCTGGGAATTTAAGATTCCCATTTTCCCAGTCTGAAGCATGTCTACCATAATTTAAAACCCTTTAATCCCGGCAAATTTTGCCTAAAATCCGATACTTTTTTAGCTTTCACTATTTCTTATGCTATTTGTATGCCATAAATGCAATTTTTCGTGAAATATTTTTAAGCTTATCGGCATAATTTGGATCAGTTGCGTACCCAGCTCTTTGAATTTCCTCAAAATATTTGTCTGTATCAAAACTTTTATCAAGAGCTTTTTCATAACGAGGATTAGTGCTAATAAAGTCGATATAATCCATCATGCTCTCTAAAACGTCAGAATATTTACGGAAACCTGAGACTACTTTGCTAAATGTTCCATTGATAAACTCATCTGACGCATAAGACTCACTCTCACCTGACCATGAAGAATTAGCTTTAATACCGTAATAGTTATTATTTGATGGAACATGCTTACCCCACCCAGTCTCCAATGCTGCCTGTGTAACTAAAACTAATGGATTAAAGCCAGTTCCCTCAGTAGCTCTTACTGCATAAGGCATCATGCGTTCAACAAAGTCCTCTTGAGATACAAAATCACGCATAGTTTTAGGATCAGGGAGATCTTTATAAAGCTCATAGAGATTGTGGACTTCATTTTTAGGTTTTCTATATGCCATTTGATTAGCTTTAACATAGGAACCTTTAATATTGACACCACCTGAGGCATTAATCCTACTGCCCTCTGTAAGCTCTTTTAACAACTCCTTACCATCATCGCCTAAAGATTTGGAGAATTGTTTGGCAATCATATAAGTAATGGAGTTTTTATTAAGACCACCTGTACTTGAAACTGCACTTTGTACATGTTGCTGGGTTAACATGTCATCAAAAAATGACGAATATTTGCTATGTAAGGGAGAGTCTGGATTTAAAGTGTCATTGCTTTGACGCATACCATCAACCCAGTACTTCATAAGCAAGCCATCAAACTGCTCGGCGGCAGCTTTTAGCGCTTGTGCCTGATCATGCTTATCTCCATGGCCTAACTTACGCAATTTATCTAAATTACGTTGATCTGCAACTAAGGAATTATTAAGCTTTAAGTTATCTACCTGTACTGAGCCTAAAGTGTCATCCATAACTTCTCTCCAAAATCTCTTCAATCTCTTGCAATGAATATGCCAGGTAAAGAAATTTAGGAAAGTTATGTTGCATACTTAAACTAAAATAAGGTAATTTAGTTTAAGGTTTAAATTTATACATTTCGTTTTAAAGAAATTTAATTATATGCATAAAATTCTATTTGTTTGTCACGGCAATATTTGCAGAAGTCCTATGGCTGAATTCATATTTAAAGATTTGGTAAAAAAAGCAGGTCTTGAAGAGAATTTTGTGATTGCCTCAGCAGCTACATCAACAGAGGAAATTTACAGAGGCGTAGGTAATCCTGTGTACCCTCCTGCACAAGATGAACTTAAAAAACACGGCCTTAGCGCTAAAGGTAAAAGAGCTAGACAGATAAATCAAAGTGATTACGATTTTTATGATCTACTAATCTGCATGAATGAGAATAATTTAAGAAATATGCATTTTATGTTAGGTGGTGATCCTATGCATAAATTCTTTAAATTACTGGATTTTACTGACAGTAAAGGTGATGTTGCAGATCCATGGTATACAGATAGATTTGATAAAACTTATGAGGATATTTATAGAGGATGTGTGGCACTGCTAGAATATTTAAGTAAGAAGTAAAATTTGTACTAATTATTTTTGTAAGTTTAGATTAAGTTGAATGTTCTTTAACTTATAATTGAAACTATATTTATAAAACAAGTAAAGCGATCAGAAACAAGTTTCAGTTAAGCTGTTCTTTAACTTATAATTGGAACATGCGTCAATTAACTATCAAATCTCGACTAAAAGATTGTTTCAGTTAAGCTGTTCTTTAACTTATAATTGAAACACATAGTGAACCATCCGCGCCATTACACTCAAGCTAGTTTCAGTTAAGCTGTTCTTTAACTTATAATTGAAACTAAAACAGCTTTAGCTGCCATAATTGAAGCAACTTCGTTTCAGTTAAGCTGTTCTTTAACTTATAATTGAAACATAACTCGTGCGGACAATAAAGAAAAAACATACATCTTAGTTTCAGTTAAGCTGTTCTTTAACTTATAATTGAAACACATTAACAGCTTTAGCGCCTGCAATAATCTCTACGTTTCAGTTAAGCTGTTCTTTAACTTATAATTGAAACCTATGTCTTGCATAACCATCGCTTGAAATTCTTTTTGGGTTTCAGTTAAGCTGTTCTTTAACTTATAATTGAAACTGACTTTTATCCCTACGGGACAAAAAATCATTTTTAGGTTTCAGTTAAGCTGTTCTTTAACTTATAATTGAAACTTTTTCATATTATGTTCGGTGACCCAACTGCAGCATGTTTCAGTTAAGCTGTTCTTTAACTTATAATTGAAACTTGATTTCGGTTTTACGGACCCTACCGCGTTTGTGATGTTTCAGTTAAGCTGTTCTTTAACTTATAATTGAAACAGTTATTTTTATTCTTAAAAAACAATCTGTTAAAGTGTAGAAATCTGTGATTTTTTCGAAAATCATAATTCTGTAAGAAAAGACTTGTTTTTTTCGAAAAAAAGTATAATACTGTTGACATAAGTTAAAGAATTGCTTGAAGTTGTATTTATACAAGCTGAAATCACCAAAAGTAAAGATTGAATCCGGCAACTGTTGTAAAACATCCGGAGTTTATTTAATATCTGTCAGCGCAGAAATTAAAAAATTCGCACTGACAACATTTATTTTCTCCTGCAGAAGAATATGGCATAACGCAATCATTCAAATCTTCTAATATTGCGTCTCTTATTTTTATTACTTTATTTCGAAGTTCAAAATCTATATTGACCTCAAAGGTTTTGGCCTTATTTCCATATAATATAAATCCCCTTTTAATTGTACTTTTGATTTGCTCCTCATAAATCATAGAATAAGCTGCAATCTGTATTTGTGCACCAAAATTTAAAGAGATATTTTCCGAACTTTTAAACTCCAAAATAAAAACATCTGAATCTGTTTTTAAAATTGCATCACACACACCGTGCAGCTTTAAATTTTCACTATAAAGGACTACATTATTTTCTATAGTAGAATAATTTGACTGTATCCCAAAACGGCTTAAATTTCGTCTTTTCTGTAGCATTTCTTGGCGGATATGTTCTTCACCACCAAGTTTCATCCAAACTTTTTCTTCAGGATTTAAAGATCTGAACAAGTAAAAATGCGGAATTCTTGGACAGAAACAATACTGTCTTAACATAGATACGGCAATATTAAATTGTTTCATATGCATCAGGCTCTAGATATTTGAAATTTGAATAGCCAAAACATGCGTTAATATTTTCTGATTTAAGATTACACTTGATCCAAATAACTTTGTCACTATCTTTATCAAGAGTCATAAAAACATAGTTTTTTAAGGAATTAAATTCAGCTTGATTAAGATCTCCATAAAAAACAGAAAGTTGTATTGGTACTAAACCTAGATCCTTTAAAAACTTAAAAAGTTTTTTTCTGTTCCTATCATTATCAACGTCATAACAGATTAAATATTTTGTATACATTGACATTATATCTACCACCTAAAAACATATCCCTTATACAAATCCTTTTTAGAAATAGAGCCTGAAAAGCGGTAAATTTGTCTTTGTAGTATATTTTCTAATTTTACTTTTTTTCTATTATATAAATATTTAGTCTGCATAGTCTTACAAATTGCATCTGCAATATCTTTTTTTAATTTAAAATCGAAATCGCGTGCATTTGCAATTTTCTCCCTTAACTTAATTATATTTCTGTCGACAACCCAAGCTCTATATTCCTCCATTAAATCTAATACTAATGAAGGCTTTCCTGGTCTGTCTGTATGGAGAAAGCCTGCATATACTTCAAGGCCAGCATTGTCGACAGCAGAAAATACATAACTTAAAAGAATTGCATATCCGTAGTTCAAAGCTTTGTTCGTAATAGAATTTGCGTATCGTCCTTCGCGGTATATAAAATCATCTGCAAGCAAGTTTGCATTTTTTAAAGTATTCCAATAAAAATTTGCACTCGCTCCTTCAATACCTAGTACATAATTTCTAAAATTTGAATCTTTAGGTTCTGTAATATTCTTTAACTTCAAAATCAAACTAGACAAATCATCTGCTGATTTTCTGATTAAATCTGAATTATGATTTCCTAATTTGTTTAAATATTTACAAAAATAAAGTAATACAGCTCGTTGATTTTTTATTTTTACTGTTATCAAAGACTTTGAGATAGTGTTACAAAAATTAGCGTCATCAATACTTGCAAATTGAGCTTTTCTTAACGCAACAACAGCATGCTGATTTTTTGCTATAAGTGCAGAATATGTTTGCCCGCGCCAATCTAAAAAGAAAATTTTGATTCCTCTTATAGCACAGGCTTCGACTAAATCGCTAGAAAGAGAAATGCCTTTTTTTACAATACAAATAGATCTAAGCCGTGATAAGGCAATTTCTCTTATTATTTGATCATTATGTTTCACAATTAGGCACTTACCAGATAAACCGAGAAAAGTGCCAAACTCTGATACAAACAGATATCTCACCTAACATAAACCTTCATTTAAATTTATTAAAAATTTCTCTTTCATAGATTTATTAAATCCATCTGCTACATACGAAAATACAATATTTTTACCTAATTCGAGGATTAAAATTTTTCCTCTGCCATTCTTGGAGCTACCTTTTTCTATATCTGCTTTTGTTCTTAAATTACGAGGACCAACAATATTTAAATCACAAACTTCAATAAGTTTATTAAGGTTTTCATTAAATTGTTTCAAATCACCTACTTTTATCTCAGATTTTAAATCATAAAAACTTTCAAAATTTTTATTCAATTCTAAACAACCTTTAAAACTAGATTTAAAGGTGTCAAAAGGCATAGTTATCTTTAGGTTAGGTCTGTTTTTTGAAGCAACCTTCATACTTATTGATATATCGTGCAAACTATAAATACAAACATATTTTTCTAAATCAAGAACATTATTTTTTTCTATTAAATCTTTATTAAGTACAGTTAATTCATTTTTTTCTATTTTGTTTTTTACCGTTAAATTTTTATTTACAAAAACATCACGAATAACAACCTTATTCCAATTTATATCACCATTTTCTATAACATTCCCCTTATAAGCAGGTTCGTTTATAGAACATAATTGATATAAAGGGGTTGATTTATAATCATATCTACGTATTCGTATACTGCTAGATGGAGATTCTAGAACAGGCAAACTAAATTTTCTTTTAACTTTTTTATGACTATTAACATCCTTATTTGGATTTATTAATTTATTTTTGAAGTAATTATTAAATATATCTAAATCAGTAGGACCTTTTTTTACTTTTTTTTGCTGTTCTGTTTTCTCTGAATTATCTTCGTTATTTATTAAATTTTTCTTTTCCTGAACGAAATTAATAAGTTTGTTTTTTAAATAATCAAACTGCTCACATATTCCTTTTTCTATTTCTTGATCAGAATCAGTTTTGTTTTGGTTATCTTGGAATTCATTATTTATCAAAATGGACTCTAATTTCTTGCCAAGTAGTTTCCACTGATTTTTTTCAGGTATTGTTATTTCACCTTTGATGCATAATTCTTTATTAATTGACTCGTTGATTTTTATTGTAAAATTTTTATCATTTAATTCTTTCTTATCTTTTTTTAAGAATCCTTTTTTTAAATCAAAAAATAATTCTAAAATATTTTTATTTTTAGTCGTGTAGTAAAGAGCATTTAAACATTTGAGAATTTCTATTTCTGATTTAGAAGCTGTAAATGCCTTATCATGCATAAACTCAAATGCTTTATGTTTATCTATTCTATAAGTACTAATATTCTCGCTATATTTATATTCTTTAGTGAAGAAAGGTGAAACTATCTTAATAAAGTAATCACCTCCATTTTTTATTTCAATTCTATATTTATCTCTGTTATCTTTTTTTGACCAATTAAAACCAATAAATACAAGATTTCCTTTTGTCAAAACAGGAATAAAATGTTCAGCGTAAATTGAATCTTTAAACAAAGACTTTGATAAAACTTCATTATGATTATTAGTTCCCAAAAAAGAATCTTTTGTTATGATATTTTTATTTGAAACACTGAAATTTCTAATCAACGACAATTTCTCTAATACACTTGCAAGCTTATATGGATCAGAAAGATTATATTTACAATCTCTACATAAAAGAACTTGAGACTTACTTCTTTCATCAAAAGCCGCTGCATAAACACATAAAGCGTCAATAGCATGGGATGATAAAGACTGTTTTTCTTGCTTTTCATACTGTCTATATTTTTGAGAAAATCTCAACCTTATATAATGAACTTCATTACAGTCTAGCTGAAAGGCATGAAATTTAATTGTATTATTAAACTTTATGAGATCTCTCATTAATCCCTGTTTTATCTTATGTGCAATTTTCTTTATAAGGAAAGCCTGAGTACCATTTACAAGAGCAGAGTTAAGTTTTGAGATTGCTCTTATAACTTCATAATAAACAGGATCTCCCTGCATAAATAGGGCATGTCTTACACATTGTCTCTCTTCTTCTGACATTGCATCAAATATAAAGTTACGATTATTTTCTATTAGATTATTTATAGTATTTCTTATCTTATTTTTAATTTCACTTATATTTGATGTTCCAAAAATTGTTTCCAAGTATATTTTTTTTAAATCACCCAAATTATAGCGATAATCTTTTTTTATTTGATTTCCTTCTTGACTAACATAAATAAGATTGGCTTCAGAATTAAAAATTGTTCCCATTAATTTTTTTGAATCACTTCGAGGGATAATATGGTCAATCTCACAATCACGTCCTTCTGGATCTAAGTACTTTCCTGTATACGCACAAATTCCCTTAGCGGCGTCTTTTATGCGTTCATATTTACTTTTCCAAGGTTCAATGATTTTTCTTTTTTTGCCATCCCTACCAGACTTTTTCTTATCATCCTCATCTAAATTTTTTTTGTCATCCTCATCTAAATTTTTTTTGTCATCCCCATCTGAATTTTTTTTGTCATCACCATTTGATTTTTTTTTGATTAAATCAAAAGAAGTAGAACTATCAAACTTATTTTCTTCAATAAGTATAGTAAGGTCTATTTCTGTATCTTTTAGGGCATATCGTTTTAGCTCTTTAATTTTTTTATCTGCAATTTCATATGCCAATCTATCTAAAAATCTCTCTAAAGCACCATCGAAAGGTCTAACAGATTCTGCTACTAATCGAGAGCATCGAGCACAGTTCTCACTTGCAAAAGATCCCATGCGCCACTGATTTTCTTGTATTACAGATAATACATTACTTGCAAATCCACCTGTATCAGTCTCTAAAACATTATAGAGCTGTGATAATATGTAAGGATTAGCATAACGATCATTATCAAGTTCGTTAAGATTTAATTTCTTGACAAGATATGATGACAGAATTCTCGATTTAAGATAGACATCTTTGAAATCAGCCTCTTGATCAACATAATTCTTTAATTTGTCTGAAAAATCATCTAGTAAAAAATCTCTTTCGATTTGCTCTTTGACTTTCGTGTAATAAAAGTTAAAGGTATTTCCATAATCTTTTCTTACTTTTTCGATTTTTTTACAAATAGAACATACAGAGCTTCCTTTGCTTAAACTCTTTTTAGGTAGTGCTTTAAAAAGTTTAGCATCTTCGCTGCATAAATCATTTAAAGTCAGATTTCCAAACGGCTTTTTCCAAATCTCTTCAAATAAATTAAAATCAAAATTATTATCGATAGCTAAAATTGATTGGATAATTTCTTTTTTTACTTTATTTTTTTTGCGAGGATGTAAATTAGACATCTCAAGTAATGGGTCATCAACTAAACTCCAAAGACCTACTTTAGCTTGATAGCACTCCTCATAATAACGTTTAGCTAAATTTAAAAATCCTAAACAATCATTTTCATCAAATTTTTTCTTAATAAAATCATTAAATTCTAGAACTTTTGTATTTTTTAGATCTTGAGACCACAATCTTATATTTGAAAGAATACTGTGATTAGACTTACTTAGGTCAAATATTCTTTGTAAAATATACGACTTCTTCAGCTTTATTTTCTTTGCTCTTTGATCTTTTGCATTTTTCAATGACTTGCGATCAGTAGTAGCTAAAATTTCATCAAGATCAGATGAAATTTCAGGTAAGACTGAAACAAAAAGATCAACAAATCTTGTCCATTGAGGGAATTGTCTGTCTAGCGCATCAGGATTTAGTAGTAAAGTTCTATCGACTACTGGATCTCTATTATCCATGTCTTCATAAGGAGGAATGGTTAATTCAGGATCAACATTAGCTAATACCTCAACTACATTATCTGTTTTTTGAAGCTGTAAGATAAAATTATTTATGTTCCGTCTTTTTTCTAATGAAATTTTTTCTGTCTTTTCGTTACTCTTATCTATTTTGTAATGAAAGAATTGATAAGCCCTTACCCAAACATTCCTAAATTTCTCTGCGTTAAACTCATTGTTTACTTCCATAGCCGGATCATCAAAATACCAACGCAAAGCTCTTAATTGTAGATTTGAAATATTACATATAATTTTGTGTAATTTTTCCACAGAAATTAAATTCTTAAGATCATTTAAACGTGAATCGCGCTTTAAATCATGAAGGATGTCTTTAAAATACTCTTTTCTGTGCTTATGTCCAAACTCACTTGCACTTAATATTTCATCACAAACGTTATTTATTAGCTTTAAAGCTTTTTTGGTATCACTTGAAAAGTCAGACTCTACTTCATCTTTTATTTTTTTTAGATCAATTTTTGCATATAGTTCTTTGTATAGTTTTGCTCTTTCAATACTAACCTTAAAATCCCCTGAAGATTCGGGATTTAAAATGACTCTAGAAACTTGATCAACTAAAGGACTGTTTTCATTAAATAATTCACTAAAATGATCCGCAAAATATTTTAATGAGCAACTTTCAAGCACATCAAAATCTAATTCAGCCTCAAGTCTATTATAACCACGGCGCTTAATAAAGCTTGATAAAGCTTCTTCCTCTTTAATCGTAAGCTCTCTTTCTATGACATAAGAAATAATTTGATAGAGAAGTCTTCTTGCCTTTTTATATCTGTCTAAAGACCTAACATGATGGCGGATTGCAGTCCTTTCTTTTTGCAGATACTTAAAAGAATTATTCTTAGGCATTGTAATAGTAAAAGCATCTATTTCTGCATCTTCGGGATCACTTTTATAAGAAGCAATTAAACACCCTGTATATATAGATCCTAAATCAACTGCTACAACAGACTTCATTGTGTCTTTCATAAAATCATCCAGAAAACAAAATATTTTTAACAACTAACAATAAGATTAGCATAAATAATATTTAGAATATCGAAAAGTATATGAGATAACTATAAAATTACTTAGCTGATCACAATAATAAAAATTTCTTAAAGTTTTAAACTTTTCTAATTTAATTACTTCTTCTTAAGCAAATAATTCGTGAGCTTAATCGCACTTTTAACGACGTATCACAGTTCGGGAAATTTTTCGAAAAAAACTTGTTTTGTTGCAGTACAATTGATTTAATAATTTTTTGACACATGTCAAAACACTGACTCACCCTATGCGTTAGCAGTAAATAGCTTTATATAACAAACAAATCCTACTAGAACGAGAGACTATGCAATTTTCCGGAAATCTACTCATTTTAGATAATGACGCCTCAAGGCGAAAAGCTTTGGAAACTATCTTTGGTTTCTTAGGTTTAAGCTGTCAGGTAGGCGAACCTTGCGACTGTTTATCTTATTTTGAATGTGACTCAAGCAATATCGATATCTGTGTAATAGGTGTCTTAGATAAAGATCTAAAGCCTAAAAAAATTATAGAGGAACATAAAAATACCGCCTTTTTAACACTACAAGAGGCTAAGATTGACACAAGTGACCTTAATAACTGCATGGGAACTATTACATCTGATCCTGATTATGATCAGATAGTGACGCTTCTACATTACTGTCAGTCCTTTATCTCAATGAAACACTACGCCTCTCGTTCAGGCTCAGGTGCAACATCTCTTATAAAGATGTTAGTAGGTCAAGGTAAGGCCATAACAGCGGTAAGACGATTAATTGAACAGGTGGCAGTAACTGATGCAAACGTTCTTATCCTAGGTGAATCCGGCACTGGAAAGGAAGTTGTAGCACACGCTATTCACGAATTATCAAACCGCAGTAAAAAACCTTTTGTACCTGTAAATTGTGGAGCAATTCCAGGCGAACTTTTAGAGTCAGAACTCTTTGGTCATGAAAAAGGTGCCTTTACCGGAGCCTTTGCTGCACATGAAGGTCGTTTTGAATTAGCTCAGGGTGGAACTTTATTCTTAGATGAAATCGGAGATATGCCCCTTGCTATGCAGGTAAAGCTTTTAAGGGTTTTACAAGAGCGTAAATTTGAACGTGTAGGATCAAATAAACAAATTGAGGCCGACGTACGTATTATTGCAGCTACCCACCAGAATTTAGAGCAGATGGTAAAGGATAAAACCTTCCGCGAGGACTTATACTATCGCCTCAATGTCTTCCCCATTGCAACACCTCCTTTAAGAGATCGTGCTGACGATATACCTCTTTTGATCCAAGAGCTTGTAAATAGGCATAGCGCTAAACAACATGTTTCCATACGATTTACTCAAAGAGCTATGATGCAACTTATGCAAAATGAGTGGCATGGAAATGTTCGTGAGCTTTCAAATCTAGTTGAACGCCTTTTAATTCTTCATCCAAACGAGATAATTGATCTTGAAGACTTACCTCCTAACTACAGAGGCATAAAAACTGAAAATAGTGACTATGATGAGAGAGCTGCATTATTAGATAGCTTCTCAACTTTAGATGATAACGAATTTTTAGATGAAGAAAGCCTTGAGATTGCAGACAATCAACCTGTATCTCTTCCCCCTCTTCCGGTAATTGAAGGAGAGGAAGAAATGGCAGGGGCCTTTATTCCAGCTCTTACCACTGATGGTGTGAACCTTAAGGATATGGTTGCTAATATTGAAATTAGCATGATAAAACAAGCCATAGAACAAACTGGGGGTATTGTTACAAAAGCTGCAGAAATTTTAGGCTTAAGACGAACTACCTTAGTTGAAAAAATGAAAAAATATGGCCTGTCATCACAGGGGTAATTTAAGATGATCGAAGCTCAGAATTTACTAAAAGATAAAACTATTCTAATCACAGGTGGCACAGGCTCATTTGGTAATCGTTGCGTAAAACATCTGCTTACAAATTATGATGTAAAGAAAATCATCATCTACTCAAGAGATGAGCTTAAACAGTATGAAATGCAGCAAAGATTGCAGGAATATGCTCCTAAATTACGCTATTTTATAGGTGATGTAAGAGATTTATCTAGACTTAATCTTGCTATGCGTGGCGTTGATATTGTGATTCATGCAGCAGCCATAAAGCAGGTCCCAGCCGCCGAATACAATCCTATGGAATGTATTAAAACTAATATAAATGGAGCTGAGAATGTAATTGAAGCTGCCTTATCTAACAATATTCAAAAAGTTATCGCACTCTCAACTGACAAGGCGGCCAATCCCATAAACCTTTATGGTGCAACAAAACTTTGTTCAGATAAACTGTTTACAGCTGCCAATAACCTAGCAGGTGACAGAAAGACTCGCTTTGCTGTAGTACGTTATGGAAATGTTTCAGGCTCCCGGGGCTCAGTTGTACCATTCTTTAAAAAACTTGTTGCCCAAAACGCTGAATTTATCCCAATTACCGATCCTAAGATGACTCGTTTTTGGATCACTTTAGATCAGGGGGTTGAATTTGTAATCAAAGGTTTATGTCGCATGCATGGCGGTGAGACCTTTGTACCCAAAATTCCTTCTATAAAGATCGTTGATTTAGCTCGTGTAATCGCTCCAAATATTCCAATTAAAATTGTAGGAATCCGCCCTGGAGAAAAAATTCACGAAGTCATGTGCCCTCGAGATGACTCCCTGCATGTAGTTGAATTTGATAAGTTCTTTATAATTCGTCCTTCTATTACTTTCACAAGTATAAAAAAGGAAGATTACATGACCACCTGTTTAGGTGAAAAAGGTCATGATGTTGACGAAGGTTTTGAATACAATTCACTTACAAATCCTCGTTACTTAAGCGATGATGAACTTTTAGCTTTATGTAAAGATTACTAATCATGATCCCATATAGCACACAAACTATTGATGAGGATGATGTTAAAGCTGTATGTGAGGCTTTAAAATCTCCTTTAATAACCTGCGGTGACTTAGTTCCTCAATTTGAAGATGAAGTTTGTGCTTACACCAAAGCGCCATTTGCAGTTGCTGTAAACTCTTGTACCTCTGCTTTGCATTTAGCTATGTTAGCTTTAGGCATAGGTGAGGGCGATAAGGTTTATGTAAGTGCCATAAGCTTCGTTGCATCTGCAAACTGTGCTCGTTATGTAGGAATGTTGAATTTGTCGATGTAGATAAAGATACAGGAAATCTTGATTTAGATTGCCTTGAAAGCATGCTTTGTAAGGATGAAAAAAATCATTCATTACCTAAAGCTTTAGTTGCTGTACATCTAAGCGGTAGACCTTTAGATCTTGACAGGCTTTATGCACTAAAAGAGCGTTTTAACTTTAAGCTAATTGAGGATGCCGCTCATGCCTTAGGGGCAATTTACAAAGGACATAGAATTGGAAGCTGTGAAATTTCTGAAATCACAGTCTTAAGTTTCCATCCTGTCAAAATAATCACCACAGCCGAAGGTGGAATGTGTTTATGTAAAACAGATGATTTAGCTAAGAAGGTTAGAAAACTGTCCTCACATGGAATTGAACACAATAAAGAGCTGTTATTTAATAAATATGAACCTATGTTCTACTATGAAATGCAAGAATTAGGTTTTAACTATCGTCTCACAGAATTACAAGCTGCCCTTGGTATATCACAACTTAATAAAATTGAAGAATTTTTAAGATTAAGACGTAAGCAAGCTCAGGAATATAAAAAACTGTTTGCAAATGAAAATAATATAGGACTGCCTCTTGCAGATAATGAGGACAATATAAGCTCCTGGCATCTTTATCAGGTAAGGGTTGAAAACCGGGATGAGATTTATTCTAATATGCGCAAGCGAGGCATAGGAGTACAAGTTCATTACCTCCCCATTTATAGTCATCCTTATTATCAAAATACGGGTAATTACCCAAAACTTAAGGGAGCTGAGGATTTTTTCGCCCATACTTTAAGTATTCCCCTTTACCCTAAGCTTAATTTGGTAAATCAACAGCTTGTGGCTGCCACATTGTGTTCTTTGGTAGATAAGCTTTAAGGAGACATTTATGGGTATTTTAGCTGTCATTCCGGCCCGAGGTGGTTCAACCCGTATTCCTCGTAAAAATATACGAAAGTTTTGCGGGGCTCCACTTATATCTTATTCAATTACCGCAGCACGAAATAGTGGCATATTTGACAAGGTAATAGTCTCAACAGATGATGACGAAATTGCCACTATAGCAAGAAGCTATGGTGCTGATGTGCCTTTTATGCGAGATAAAAGCTTAGCTGATAATTACACAACCACAGAACCTGTAATAGCAGATGCTCTCTATCGCATGGAAAAAAACGGTTATAAAGCTAAAGCTGTAGCCTGCATCTATGCTACAGCCCCTCTTTTAACTGCTGAATGGGTAAAAAAAGCTTACGAGGAATTTGATAAAAGCAAGGTTGATGTACAATTTTGCTGCTGCGAATTTCCTTTTCCTATTCAAAGAGCTCAATACCTTGATGAAAAAGGTTATGCACACTGGGTTCATCCTGAATTTGCCAATACCCGTTCTCAGGATCTACCTAAGACTTATCAGGATGCAGGTATGCTCTATTTTTATAACCCGCAATACCTAAGAGGAGAACTTGCCGAAGGAGGTCAAGTCAGACGTGGCTTTATCATGCCTCGATACCGTGTCGTTGATATAGATACAGAAGAGGATTTTACCTGTGCTGAGGCTCTAATGCGAGCTGTACGTGAGCTTAAGCTTGAATAAAATGAAAACTATTGCGATAGTCTTAAGAGCTGATAAGGTAATAGGTACTGGGCACTTAATGCGTGTGCTCAGTATTTTAAAATATTTAGATAATTTTAATTTCGTCTTAATCTCAGATGAACTTGATGAAAATCTCGCCCCTCTTTTAAACAAATTTTCATCTATATATAGAGTAAATTTATCGGAAATACCTAAAACCATAAAAGCTATATCGCCAAGCTTGGTTTTAATTGATCATTATTTCATAGATGAGGAAATAGAAGCTAAAATAAAACAATATTTTAAAGTTGTTGTTATAGATGATCTTAGCAATCGCCATCACTGTGCTCATGCTTTAATCGATCAGGGCTTATGCGCTAAAGAAGATGACTATAAAGATCTCTTAAATGATAATGCCAAAATCTATGTAGGACCTAAATACGCAACAGTCAAAGAATTATTCTGTAAAATTTCTCCCCATAAATTAGAAGGAATGCCTCATATTCTTGTAAGCTTTGGAGGATCTGATCCTGTAGATGCATGTGGCAAAACTTTAAACGGCATTTTATCCTGCAAACTTTATTTAAACTTTAGTTTTACCATAGTATCTGGTCTTGCAAACCCTCAATATCAAAATTTAAAAACAATGTGTGCAGGACATAGCAATATTAAGCTTTTAAAATATTGCAATGATATGCCTAAGCTTTTTTCAATATGTGATGGGGCTATTGGTGCTTGTGGAGGTATGCTTTATGAGCGTATTGCCTCAGGTCTTGTAGCTTTAAATGTAGTTATTGCTGATAATCAGAACAAAGCGCCTTTTGCCATAGAAAAGTATAAATTAGGCCTCAATTATGCGCTTTGTGATCTTGAAGATGGATTAAAACTCCAATCTTCACTAGAAAAGCTTTTAGCAAATAAAGAAAGCTATGCAAAAAATGGAAAAAATATCGTAGACGGTAAAGGCCTTTTACGCATAGCTAAAATTATAAAAGATCTTACAGACTAAAGCTCCTCACTACCATCTAAATTCAAAGGCAACTGCCAGTCAATAGGCTTTTTACCTTGAGAAATTAAATATGAGTTAGCCTTTGAAAAATGATGACAACCGAAAAAACCTCGATATGCAGAAAGAGGACTTGGATGGGCTGCTTCTAAAACTAAATTTCTTGAGGTATCAATTAAACGGGCTTTTTTTCGAGCAGGAGATCCCCACAGCATAAACACAACCCCAGATAAATTCTCCCCAATGCTCTTTATAACCCCATCGGTAAAAGCCTCCCAACCACAATTTGCATGTGAGTTGGCCTCTCCACGTCTTACAGTTAAAACAGAATTTAAAAGTAATACCCCCTGTCTTGCCCAAGGAATTAAATTACCATGGTTAGGAATTTTAAAATCAGTTATATCACTTTGCAGTTCTTTGTAGATATTAATTAAAGATGGCGGAGTTTTAGTTCCTACAGGTACAGAAAAACTAAGCCCCATAGCCTGATTTGGCTCATGATATGGATCCTGACCTATGATCACTACTTTAAGTTTGTCTAAAGGAGTATAGACAAAAGCATTGAAAACCTCAGACTCAGGAGGATAAACCGTAAACCCCTGAGCTCTTTGCTCTTTAGAAAAAGAGTATGCGTGTTTAAATTCTTGAGTATTTTTTAAAGGACCTATTAGATCATGCCAGTTATTCAATTTTAATCCTTAATATAAGCGTTTTATAAACTTTGAAAATCAAGTTAATAATAGCAATCTTTATCTCAATTTTTTAGCCTATAATAAATCAATCATACTTTTTTGTTTTGCAATATATATTCAATTATGCGCATACAGCAGACATTCATCTTGGCAAAAATATTTATGATAAAAGCCGCTTTTTAGAACATGAAAAGTTTTTAAACTTCCTGCATGATACCTTAGTAAAAGAAGAAATTGATGTACTTTTAATTTGTGGTGATGTTTTTGACACTCAAACCCCAAGTCATAAATCTCAGGAGCTTTATTATAAGTTTTTAAGCTCACTACCATCTGTAGAAAGCTTAAAAGATGTGGTTATAACTGGGGGAAATCATGATTCACCTAGCTTCCTAAATGCCTGTCGACCTATTTTAAAAAGTCTTAATGTCCATGTAGTAAGCGCTTTTAATGGCGATTTAAACGAAGAAGTTCTTGTTCTTAAAGACAAAAATGATAAACCTTATTTAGTAATAGGAGCTGTTCCTTATCTAAGACAAAAAGATGTACGCTTATCAGACTTTTATGATGACGGACAGGATAAGGCTTTAAAACTTAAAAACGGTATTGCCAATCACTATAAAGAAATAGGATTATTGTGTGAAAAAGCAGCCAAAGAATTTTCACCTCCATTACCTATTATTGGTTGTGGTCATCTTTTTGTTACAGGAGCTAGTGTCTCTAGTGATGAAAAACCGCAGTCGCTTTATGTAGGCACACTAGATAATGTTCCTGTAAATATCTTCCCTGACTGTTTTTTATATACAGCCTTAGGACATCTACATTCACAGCAAACTATTAACAATCCATTTAATAAAAACATTGTCCGCTATAGTGGTTCTCCTTTGCAATTAAGCTTTTCTGAAAATTGTCCTAAAAGCCTAAGTTTAATTGAAATATCAAACACCAAAGAAATATGTGTCTCAAAAATCGAGGTTCCAATCTTTTGTAAACTAGTATCTTTAAAAGGGAAAAGAGATGAAATAATAGACAAGGTAAATGAGCTTGTGCAAAAAAACAAACCTTTATATCTTGAAGTTCTATATGAGGATAGTATTCCAATTGCAGATCTTGCAGATGTTCTTTATAAAGCTACAGAAGATAGCTTAGTTGAGCTTTTGGCAATTAAAGATCTAAATCTTAAAGAACGCTTTTTGAAAGGACATAGTGTTGATGAGTATTTAGAGGATCTAACTCCAAAAGATGTACTTGAGCGTTGTCTTATAAGTCATAATATCCCCGAGGATTTAAGATCTGAATATCATAAAACATTCGATGAAATCATTGGAATTTATAACGAGCAGGATAAGATGGCTCTTAAGGATCACCAATAATGAAAATTTTAAAATTACATTTTAAAAACTTAAATTCACTTAAAGGTGATTTCACTATCGATTTTACAGCTAAAGAATACGAGCAAAGTGGAATATTCCTAATCTCAGGTCCTACCGGATCGGGTAAAAGTACTATTTTAGATGCCTTAAGCCTAGCCTTATTTGGACATACCCCTCGCATTAAAACAATAAGTCAAAAAACTAATGAGGTTATGACTCAAGGCTGTGCAGAATGTCTATCTGCAGTTGAGTTTTCAACTCTAAAGGGAGTATTTCGCTCAACATTCTCTCAAAGGCGAGCTTATAACAAAGCGGATGGAGCTTTACAGAAAATTGAAATGGAGCTTGCCAACGCTCAGACTAATGAAATCATAGCCACAAAAATAAACGAAATTGCAGATAAGATTGAAGATCTCTCTGGTATGAATTATGAGCGTTTTACAAAATCAATTCTTATCGCTCAGGGTGAATTTTCTAAATTCTTGCATGCAAAGTCCTCTGAGAGATCAGCTCTTTTAGAGCAAATTACAGGCTCTGAAATTTACTCTGAAATCTCAAAATTAGTACAAAAGTTAACCTCAGAAAAAATGAGAAAGTTAACTCTATTAAACGAGATTGTCGATAATCAAAAAGTTTTGAGTTTAGATGAGGAAAACTCTAAGGAAAAATCATTAGTTGAACTTAATGAAAAGGTTACAAAACTTAATTTAAGTTTAAAAGATTATGAAACAAAACTTTATGAGAAACAAAACTTAGAAAAACTTATAGAGAGAAAATCTAAGCTAGAACTTAAAAAAAACGAACTTTTAAAAGAAAAAGAGCTTTTTGCCAGCAATGAATTAAGTTTAACTTTAGATAAAAAGGCACAAATAATACGTCCAATTTATGTTAAATACGAAAACTTTTTAAAGCAGGATAAAAATCTTAAAACTGATTTAAATAAATCTCTGCTTAAAACTCCTAAAATTAATTTAGCTTTACAAAATGCTATAAAAGTAAAAGAAAATAAAGAAATTGAAGTTCAAGACCTTTTTAACAAAGAACAAGATCTTTTAAAACTCTTAAAAGAGGTAAGAAATCTTGATACTCTTATTGCCAAAGAGAATGACGACTTTAGTATTATCAATAAAAAACAAAAAGATCTAAATAAAAAACTAGATGACATTTACAAAAACTCACAAACTCTTCTTGAACAGAAACAAAAAGTCTTAGCAGATAAAGTGTCAAATCAGAATAAAATTGCAAGTCAAAAGCTTGCTATGGATTATTTAGCTCTAAATCTTGAAAGCATTAAATTACAATTTAAAAATCTCGAAAAATACCCTCCCCGTCTAGAGGCGCAAAACAGTTTAATTGTTAAATTAAAAAAAGACTTTAAGAAAAATACTAAAAATAAAACTTTAGAACAGGAGAATTTGCAAAAAGCCCAGGATGAAATTGCCAAAGCTCGACTTGAGGTTAAAAACATTGAAAATGAGATCACCTCTTTACTTAACGGTGAGAGTTATGAATTCTACCAAAGAGAAATAAATGAGTTTCAAAATTACTTAAAGTTTTTAAACACGATCAAAACCTTAAGTGAGCATAGAGCTGAGCTTGTAGATAATGAACCTTGCCCTTTATGTGGCTCTAAAGTTCATCCTTACTGTATTGATAAGGACTTACCAAAGGAAAATGATACTGAAATTAAGCTTAAGGCTGTAAAAGATAAAGTTGAAAATATAAATAAACTGAGGGTTAAATTAGAAACTGCAAAAGGTGAACTTAAGGTTTCATGTGCTAATCTTTCAACCATCGAAAGCAAACTTAACAATCTTACAGAAAAAGTAAACTCACTTTCTGAACAGATCAAAAGTGAAGAAAACAAACTTATTAATTTGCAAATTGAATATGATGGGATTGCAAAATCCTTAGATAATGGATTGTCAGAACACGAACTTGGTGAATATAACGTTAAAACTACAGATCTAATTGATAATCTCACTAAAAAATATAATGATTTTAAAGCATTAGAAAAAGAACAAAGCAATATAGATGAGAAGATAAACTCAATAAAAACAGATGAGGAAGTTAATAAAAATAAGGCGTTAAATTTAGAAAAAGAAATTTTAGAGAATAAGGCTACGCTAGATAATGCCCTAAGCGTGCTTAAAATAAATAAAGAAAGAAGATTTGATCTTTTTTCAAATTATGATCCTGATCTAAAAGAACATCAAATGAAGGATGCTGTAGCACAAAGCCGTGAAAATTTAGCTAATGCTGTAAAGGAAACCCAAAATTTTGAACTTTTGCTTAAAGAAAATCAAACACTTAATACAAAGTTACAAGCACAAATTAAAAATAACGCTCAAGAACTTGAAAATTCAGAGCAAGCGCTTAAATTATCTTTAAAAGATCAAGGTTTTACCCTAGTTGAAGATTTTTTAAACGCTATTTTAAGTGATGAAAAACGAGAAAAAATCAGCTCTCAGTTAAAGGTTTTAGAAAACTCCTTAACTGAAACATTAGGACAAATTGAATCCTTAAATGAAGAGCTTAAAAAATCCTCTGAGAAAGTTTCATCTTATCAAGATAAAAGCATTCAGGAACTATCTGAGCATATAAATGAACTCAAAAACCAGATTAGAAATTTAAATCAGGAATATGGGGCAATAAATCAGGAACTTTTAAGCAATAAAGAAAAGAAGAAAGAACTTTTAGACAAGCTAAAAGAACGAGATCTTTTACAAAAAGAATACAGGCGTTATGCTAACCTAAATGATCTTATAGGATCTGCTGATGGTAAAAAGTTTAGAAACTTTGCTCAAGGTATGACCTTTGAAATTATGATCAAAAACGCTAATGAACAACTAGCAAAAATGAATGACCGCTATTTACTCGTTCGGGATAGTCTAGATCCCCTTTCAATTAACGTTATAGATAGTTTTGAGGCAAATAATATACGTACAACATCTAACCTCTCAGGAGGTGAGAGCTTTATTGTAAGCTTAGCTCTTGCTTTAGGACTTTCTCAAATGTCTCGAGGTAAAGTAAGAGTTGATTCTTTATTTTTAGATGAAGGATTTGGAACTTTAGATGAAAATGCATTAAATACTGCTTTAAATACACTTGCATCATTACATCAGGAAAATAAGCTCATTGGAATTATCTCTCATGTACAAGAACTAAATGAAAGAATACCTGTGCAAATTAAGGTTGAAACCAAAGGTGGTGGACACAGCAACTTGTCTGGGCCAGGAATTAAGTGATCAATCTACAACAGTAGAAATTTTTTATAAGCTTTAGACTAGAAGAAGTAATGAACGATGATAATTATCTACAACAGTAGAAATTTTTTATAAGCTTTAGACTATAGCTTAACAAGTTAGTATTTATTTATCTACAACAGTAGAAATTTTTTATAAGCTTTAGACCCGTTTTGCAAAATTTGTAGAATAATTCTACAAAAAAATAAACCATTTATGTGAAATCTATCACATTTTATTCAGCAAAATAAGAAAACTTTGCCCATTTTTATGGCTAAGTCAAAATTAAGACTATAGGTTTGCAAAGAACAAAAACTTATGTAACACATTATATTATTAATATTATACTATCTCAATAGTACTAATATTAGAGATAACAATTAAAATTTTATTCCTTCAAAACGATTATATAATGGCTAAAAATTACAATACATTTAGCTATCAAACCATATATTTCACTTTGACATATTTGTCGCTATAAACTCAATTTATTTATAAACATAACAATCTATTTTAAATAAAAAATCTCTGGTGAATTATGAGCCCAAACTTTTGGCACCCTAGTTTTTAACTAGGGTGATCTATATCTAAATATTCC
>CALFLJ010000124.1 GCA_937880335.1 uncultured Succinatimonas sp. | reverse complement strand
TATCGACTTAGGGGCAGCTTACTTATATAAAACGCTAGCTATAAGCTGTTTTTCCCCCTAAATTTACATTTAGGAACCAGATATACCTGGATATTGGTTACATATTTTAGGGGATAATAGGCTTAAAAAAATAGTACCGCTATACTTTACAATTACCTTTGCTAAATGTATTGCTACATAGGCTACTACTATACGCTAATTCTCTGATTTTTGGATCATTATCCTATTGTATTTTTGACCCACTTAATTAAAAGGTGATATATATGCTGGATTAAAGGAAAGTTTTTTAAATAGTATCATTATATGATCCAAAATATATTGATCTGCTTTGATCAATATCCTACATATTAATTTTGACACTATTTCCATATACTATTTAATAAACTCAGTTGTTTTCCTTTTAAATAAGCTTGTTTTTAACCATTAAAATAATCAGTCAAAAAGTATAATAGGTTACTGATCCAAAATGCTAAGAATTAGCGACTATAGCTGTGGTCATGTACCTTATAAGCTCTATTAGGCAGTGGCCTCATTGGCCTTCCCTTTGGTAAAGGGCATGGTGCTTTGTGCATGTATTTCATGAGAGTAAGGGGAGTTTTTAGGGGCAAAATTGTGAGGTAAATCGGAATATTACGCAAAAAACGCAAACGGTTACGTTATTTTTTATCGCTTAGGCTTATAATCAAAATATGCAGTTTAATACTTAAAATTTTATAAGGTCAGCTCTTTTAGGGAAATTGCGTATAAGCACCCATAAACAAACAAGAGCTACTGTGATTAAAACTGCACTTGTCATCAGGTAGTTTGCGTTTTTTTGTTTTCTTGAGGTTGTTATGCTTGAAGAGTTGAAAGAGCAGGTTTTTAAAGCTAATCTAGATTTACCTAAGCATGGTTTAGTTACTTTTACTTGGGGTAATGTTTCTGGTATTGACCGTGAAAAAGGCTTAGTTGTAATCAAGCCATCAGGCGTTGATTATGAGACTATGAAAGCCTCTGATATGGTGGTCGTAGATCTTAAGACTGGTAAAAAGGTTGAAGGAGAT
>CALFLJ010000123.1 GCA_937880335.1 uncultured Succinatimonas sp. | reverse complement strand
CAGTTTTTTTTATAATTTCGCTCTTCTCTATATCTATAGTTCTAGTCTTAGCGAAAAGAAACATTTTCATTTTGCCTTTTTTAAAATAATATTTTCATTTAACTTAAAGTAATCAAAAAAAGAGGGAGTAGGGGGTAATATTTTTTATAAATTTAATACAAATATAGGGAATTTATTAAATAAATATCCTCTCGAAACTTTAAATTTTAAAGATAAAAAAAATGTATTCCTGATCTTAAGATAATAAATTAATGTGTAAAATATGCATTCACATAAGCATTGGGGATACAAATAGAAATTTCTTTTAATGCTGTGTTTTATAAAAATGCAAATAGTATAAACAAAATTGTAATTTAACTTCAATAAGTTATATAATTTTTACAAAAGTTGACTTTAAATATTTACTATGTTGATATAGAATTACATTAAAGAAAGAATAAGGAAGCTTAAGTGAAAATTTCACCTCAAAGCGATTGCATATGGGATTACAACGGAGCACGTTTATGTATCAGATTAACAGCTGATGACGGCGTGACGTACCTTTTTGAATCCCATTATATGGTCTCAGATTTATTTGAACGACCTGATGCATCGACTTCCTTCTGCATTCAGGATGCTCGACTGTTAACATGTTTTCAGGAGGGATTATCTAAGATTGGTCTAGATGACAGTTCTTGTTTAGATCTAGGATTAAATGCAGTAGCCTGTGCTCGTTTTGTAAGAGCCGCTATTCCTTGTAGCAGATACTTTAAGAGATCGCAGATACCTAACTATAAATTTAGCGTAGGTGACGTGGTTTCTTTATATTCTAAGACAAGTGGCATTGCTGACTGCCTGGTTTTAGAAGAGTGTGACGGTGATTATCTTGTCCGCTTGATGTTATTGAATCCTAGCTATACATTTTCCGCCCAGGAAGGCCGTAAGTGTGTGTTAGGAGCCATGATTAGAGTTAAATCAGAATACGTATGTCCTTCTAGAATTTTTGCAAAAAAGAATTCTGTAAGATATGCATAGGACCGGTTTAAACTCCTAAGTTGCTGTAGTTCTTAACGTTAGTTAAGACCATTCTCTCCCTCAGGGAAGCTCCATCCCTGAGGGAATTTTTTTTATAAATACTGCAATGAAGTAAATACTATCAATGCAGTCAGTCCTTTCTGAATATAGTAAATTTGTAAGATCCTAAATTAAGAAAATAGGGCACTATTCTTACGAATTTAACTGTCTTTTCGTAATCTATTACTTGTATGTGCTTTATAGGCCTAATCTTATTATATTTTTAAATAACCTCATAATTATCTGATTATAAGTTACACGAATTCTATTACTTTTAGAAAGTATATATAAAACAAATAGGGCAGATACTACCATCCTTATTTTAAATAAGACCTTACAAATATATAAATAAGCTTAGAACAAATTTAAAGAGTATTTATCTTAGAAAATTGAATCATTTAGTTAATTATAAGTACTTAAGAAAAAAAGTTTAAAAATATAAATTACATAAATATTACAGAAAATAAATAAAAATGTAATTTTATATAAATTGATATTTAATATAAGATCTTACGAAGTAATAGCTTGAAATACATCAAGAAAGTTTAAGTAATTATTATGTAATAAATTTATATATACAATATATATTTATTGATAAAATTCTAGTAAATTACAAAAATGACAATATATAACAAATAAATAGAAGAATGGGAATTTTTGAACGGTAATAATGACCTAATAGATTAGAAACATAAAAGAATGTGTAAGGTGAAAAATAATTAAAAATATAGATTTGTAAAGTTATGTTTATCTTATTATGTTTTTACAAAACTATTATTTTGTAATAATAAATGACACTTATTGCATATTACTTCTAATGTTATTATTATAATAAATAAACTTCATCGTTCTTAAGTTTTTTTATTTGCGTTTTAAGCTGTCAAATTTCGTCTTTTGATGATTTTATGACTCATCCTTTATTAATGTGCTTTTACGTTTAAATTTGGCGTTTTGCTTGAAGGTAATTTGAATAAAGCAAAATTATCTATACTATTAAAATTTATTCTTATAAACATTCCAATTTAAGAACAGGATTAAGTGTGCTGCTTTGCATCTGAGATCTTTTAAAACATGTGTCTTTTTAGTTCTGCTTGCTGATTTATAAAATAGGTTTGGCGGCATCGTTTTAGAAATTAAGGATCAAACTGTTTGTCATATAAGTTCGACTAAGCCATTTAGCACACCTTGAATTTAAGCACGGGAGCATGGGGTAGTATGATACAAAGTGTCGGACAGACAAGTTAAAACGATAATGGTGTATACAGCTACAATATGCTGCAAACAGGTAAGAGTCATGCTCGATAAATTATATTAGGCAAAATCTTGCCTGATAGGCTTGTCTAAAATCTCATAAGATTTTAAGCGGTAAATAAGAGTAGAGTTAACAAGAAGATTAAGGTTGTTATATATCCGAAGAAATTATAGGATCTTTAGGTTGCGTAAGATCTTAAACAAACCAAATATGAATTTTATACAGGGTGTTGTGTTAATTTTAGTATTATTACGAATAATTTACAGAGAATGTAGGAGAAATCAAATAAAGTTTGATATTTTGGAGGGGATAGATAAAAAAATGGTCGGTGATGTAGGATTCGAACCTACGACCCTCTGGTCCCAAACCAGATGCGCTACCAGACTGCGCTAATCACCGACTTACTTTTGAAACTAACCTGTAAATAGGTATGCTTTCAAAGTGATTGCATTATAGTTGGCATTTTTAGATTTGTCTAGTACTTTGTAAA
>CALFLJ010000122.1 GCA_937880335.1 uncultured Succinatimonas sp. | reverse complement strand
ATTATTCTCTAATAATCTTGAGTTTAACTTTTTTGCATTTAAACTAACTATAGATATTTTAAATTTAAGCTTTTTACAAGTAAAAAAATAAAAAGGATATACTATGAGCAAAAATCAGGCTTTATTATGGTCTGCATGTTTAACCGCATTTTTTAGTGCTTTTATGAGTAATGCAATAAATGTAGCCATACCGGCAATAGCAGATACATACTCAATCACTCCTGAAAATGTTCCTTTAGCTGTAAGTGCATATGTTATTACGGTTACAGCCTTTATATTTCCATCCATAGCTCTATCAAATCGCTTAGGCATTCAAAAAACCTTTGCCTTAGGAGCTCTTTCTACATCACTTGCAGCTTTAGTTGTCCCTTTTGCCCCAACATTTAATCTTTTTTTGCTAGGTCGAATTTTTCAAGGTCTTTTCAATGCAATTATATTTGTCACAAATTTAGCCTTAGTGTCTTATTATATTGAAAAGGAAAAACGAGCTTACTATATAGGACTTACGGTAGCCTCTGTTTATTTGGGAATTTCATTGTCCCCGTCTATTGGAGGATTTCTTACCGATCTAATAGGTTGGCAGATCATGTTTTACATAACTGCTTTTGGAAGTTTTTTGTCTTATCTATTTGTAAAAAAAGTCCCACAAGATCCGCCTGTAAGTAAAAAATATCCTTTAAAGCGTATGGCTTTATGTGCTTCTAGTTTTACTTTAATATTCATATGTTTATCATTTTTTAAAGAATTACCTAAAGCGAGCTATATTTTATTGTTTGGAATTGTTTTATTCACCATATACCTATATAGCGAACATAAGTCAAAAGATCCTCTCTTACCTATACCGCTTCTACTAAACAACAAAGTATTAAGCTTTAATCTTCTATCTGCCATATGCAACTATATGTCGACCTTTGCCATAGCTCTACTGCTATCCATGCATCTTCAGCTTATCTTAGGTTTTAGTGCCAGCGAGACAGGATTAATTCTAATGCTGCAACCGCTTATGCAATGTCTGCTATCGCCAATTGCAGGAAAGTTAAGCAACAATATAAACCGCCATCTGCTTGTATTTATAGGTCTCCTTTTATGTTCAATTTCAACTTTTGTATATTCACTTCTTGAACCTACAACAAGCTTAATCATCATAAACTTAGCTCAAGTATTAGGAGGTATAGGCTTTGGACTGTTCTCAGCACCTAATACAGACATAATCATGGGATCAGTAAGCAAAACAAAACTTTCACTAGTTGGAGGATTGACGTCTCTTGCAAGAAACTTTGGTATGTCAAGTTGTATGGCTATAGTTACTGTAGTTATAAGTCTTTATCTAAGTGCCGCTCCTGACACTACCCTTTATATTCGAGAACTTAATTTTACTATTTCCCGTTGTTTTGTAATTTCAACATTTTGCGGTGTTATAGGCATGGTTTTCTGCATACTTGGCGCTTATTATGCTAAACACAAAACGAACTTATAAACCAATCAATCCTGTTTGTTTTAATCGCAAATTATGCAACTAATTTGCGTTCTATAACAAAAATCCTTTAAGTTTGTACAATAGTGCTTAGTTAAAGGATTTATAAATATAAAAACTTATTAAAAAAGTGAGGGATATAACATTACTGAAAACGGTTGTATAGTAAAATAATCTTAATCAGCATTTAATATATGCAAGTTTTCTTTTTACTAAAGGATTTAACCATGAGCGATATCAAAAGCTTAATTGAACAAGGCCAAGCTATTTTAGGCATCGAATTAGGATCTACCCGTATTAAAGCAGAACTTATCAATCCTAAGACTTATGCCCCTATAGCCTCAGGCAGTCACACCTGGGAAAACCGCCTTGAAAACGGTATTTGGACCTATCATTTAGATGAGGTTTGGACCGGAATTCAAAACTGCTACAAAGATCTGGTTAATAATGTTCAAGAAAAATATGATGCAAAGCTCACAGCATTAGGTGGTTTCGGTGTATCCGCAATGATGCACGGATACCTAGCTTTCGACAAGAATGATAAACAGTTATGCGAGTTTAGAACCTGGCGTAATACCAATGCTCGCGATGCTTCTGAGGCTTTAACTGATGCCTTCCAGTTCAATATTCCTGAGCGCTGGAGTATATCTCATCTTTATCAATGCATTTTAGATAATGAAGAACACGTAAAAGATGTTGATTTCTTCACCACTCTTGCAGGTTATATTCATTGGCAGCTAACAGGTCGTAAGGTTCTAGGTATTGGCGATGCTGCTGGAATGTTCCCAATTGATTCTGAAACTGCAACTTATAAAACATCCTACCTTAAGATCTTCAACGATCTTATAAAAGATAAAGGCTACTCTTGGAAACTTGAGGATCTGTTACCTGAGGTTTTAAGTGCCGGTGAGGATGCAGGATCTCTGACAGAGCAAGGGGCTAAATTACTTGACCCTACAGGATCTTTGAAGGCAGGTTGCAAGGTTTGCCCTCCTGAAGGTGATGCTGGTACCGGTATGGTAGCAACTAATGCTGTTGCAGTAAGAACAGGTAATGTTTCAGCCGGAACTTCAATCTTCGCTATGATTGTGCTTGAGAAGGCATTATCAAAGTTACATCGTGAAATTGATAACGTTACAACACCTGATGGCAAACAGGTTGCTATGGTTCACGCAAATAACTGCACATCGGATCTAAACGCCTGGGTAAATCTATTCTCGGATTTTGCAAAAGCTGCAGGTTTTGAAATTGACATGACTACCCTGTTTAAGGTTCTTTACAATCAGGCTTTAAATGAGGGTGATCCTGACTGTGGCGGAGTTTTAACATACGGTTATTTCTCAGGTGAGTTCATCACTAATATGAAAGAGGGGCGTCCACTTCTGGTAAGAACTCCTGAGGCAAAATTCAATGTTGCTAACTTAATGCGTTCTAACCTAAATACCTCATTAGGAGCTATTCGCTTAGGTATGGATATTCTTGCAGATGAAAATGTGAATATCGACAAGCTGATGGGTCATGGTGGTTTATTTAAGACCCCGGTGGTGGGACAGCAAATCATGGCTGACGCCTTAAACATCCCTGTAACTGTTATGAC
>CALFLJ010000121.1 GCA_937880335.1 uncultured Succinatimonas sp. | reverse complement strand
TCTAACTCATGTATCAGTATAAGTAGCTGTCGCTGTAGCTGTAGCTGTAACATCCTTCTTTTTAGCAATTATCCACGCTTTTCCTCACTTGCCCTAATTTCCTGACTCCTAAAAGCCAACCTAATGGGCAGTCTTCAGCCTTCAAGATAGATAGCCCTCTTAATGGCTCTATTACCTGTAAAGTTCAAAGTGCCCTGTAAACATCAATAAGCAAAGCTCAGCCCTATATCATATACATTCCAGAAATAAACCTCGCTAAAATTTTTTGGTAAAAAATTCTATTTGAAAGCTTTTCTGAAAGAATTTATATATTAGTTATATAAATATAACTATATACAAAGAATGAGGGAATTTTACTTCTAACGACAAGAAGAGTATAAGTTCTTAAAACGTGATATAAATGCTCTTTATAGAGATTTTTTTGTGATATAGTAATAGCTACAGCATATTTCTCAATATGCTGATATGAAAACATATTATTTCAAACACACATATCAGCAACAAGGAAATTTCATTATGAGCACAAATACCTTACAAAGCAACCCATCTCTTTCTTCTAATCGTGATCTTAAAGACTTTAATCCTCTTAAACATTTTTCTCAAGATAACTATAAAAACAATTATCCTGGCTGCAATGACTTTCTAACAGAAGATAGTCCTCACTTATATCAAGTTACTAAGAGTGAACTTACTTCAACTTTAGATAACTTATTAGAAACATTAGTCACTTATAACTCTCAAGAAAATGTTGTTGAATACCTATCTAATGAAGGTTTTAATTGGCCTCAAAAACAGAAAGATCATTTAGAGAAAGGTCTGTTTCATCTAAACAATGCTTTAATTTGGCAATGTGGTCAGAGTTCCATTTTTTCATTTAAAGATGCATTGGAACTTACTAGTCAGTTTTGTATAGCTAATAATGTAAGGGGATTATCAAAGTCTTGTTTCTATGAGCATTTTAATGTCTGCAACCAAGTAAATTTGTTGCAATATTCTTGTGGTTTAATCAAAACCAGTAATAAATGTGAAGCTGCCCCTGTTTTCAATCAATTATGCTGCGCTAATTATGATTTTAGTTCATATGATACAAGAGAGTTGCTTAGGGCAATTATTAGCGATTATCGAAATGACTGGGATATCGATAAACTACAAGAAAACCACAAAAATATTATCTTGTCTATTGATGAGAGTGTTTTGAATTTATTAAAGCAAGCCATGCCATCCCCAGAAGAAAGCTCATTTAATCCTGCCGTAAACCAAGATTCAGATCCCCAAATAAGCATATGGTGTGATCCCAATATAGAACCACGTTATGCTTTATATCATAGCTGTCGTAATAGGATAAATGACTGTTTGCATGACGCATATACTCATGCTATTCAGCTTCCTCCTGTAAATGAAAATGCCAAAGATCTATGTAGTATATTGGGTGTAAATGATATTGTTGCGATAGACGGCTCTGGGGATCACTTAGGGGATAATAAGGCATGTAATGAGTCTTTTGGCTCTACAGCCTTTGGTTTAGCTCTGCATAAAGCACAATCGCTAGTTTACGATATGACTTTGTTTATTGACATTGATAATGGTACCTCAAATGAGCAGGAACGACTACCAATGGTAGCTGAGAAATATCAAGATAAGAACATCCAAATAAATGCTGATAGGCGCTATGGTTCATACGAACTTTTCAAGCAACTAAATCTGCTAGGAGTCCAATTTGTTATTAGGACAAAAACAAATTTCCAGCCCGATATTATGAGTTGTGTTGAAATTGATGCTAGCTTTGATTATAGAAAGTCCTCTTTTCACAATGCTCATATAATTAGTTCCTCGGAGTATGACCCTAAAACTACAAGTAGGCCATTACCTGTGTCTTGTAATAATATTAAGGTATACCATTGCAGTGGTTCTCTACACCCAAGCGATACAGATGGCTATTTCTACATGATTGAGGTACCTAACCCTTATTCTGATGACGGAGACTATGCTCTGCTATCGACTAATGTTGATTTAAATTTGGATGACCCTGTTAAATTCTTAGAGAAGGTCATGGCAGTTATTGCCTCATACAATTTTCGTTGGGGCATAGAGATTACTTTTGGTTACGATAAAAAGTGCACCTCTCTAGAGAAGGTGTCAAAACTAGATCCTCCTCTTGCCGCTACAGTCATAGCTTATAGCATTCTTTCGGAAAATATAATAAACCTTATGGCTCGGTATTTTTATTACCAGCAGGCGTTAAATGAGCAACAAGGAAATGAAGTCATTATATTAGAGGCTCTACCTTACTCATCAAGGTCTCTTTTGTTAAAGGATCATTGTTGTCGTGACTTTCTATGTTTATTTTTTGATAAGGCAAACATTAAAACATGTGAAAGTCTACCTTTAAATCAACGATTGATAAGGAATATTAAAGCTTGTAAGAAAGCATGCATTTCCAAAGAAAACATAAAAAGGAGTCTTCAGTCTCCTAATAGATTTAGTGGCGAAAAAGTTTGTGAACTCTTTAAAAAAGAGATTGAGCTGCGCAATATTGATAATAATCAACTTAAGGAAATTGATTGTATTATCAAACAAGAATATGCTCTAAATGCTGATGATTTAGACTGTTGGGCTAATTTGCATATCAGTAATTTCAAGTTAGCTTTTGAGTGTAATTATAAGGCAGCTTGTAAAGCTACTTCATTTTTGATACGTAAGACATATATAGGCGTACATGAGTTAGACTGCTTGCGCTTAAAAATAATTAATGTGGCTAAAGAAAAATTAAAAAATGCTCAACTACCAAAAAGGGTAGTAGAGTATTTTCAGGAAGTAGTTGAGTTGTTAGATTACTCATATAAGCTGGCACCAGCAGGTACTATGCTTTAGTAAAATTTAGGCTACTGTGGATTGTTTAAATGTCACCAATAAGGTGGTAGGGAACTATTTGTTCATTTTTTGCATTTTTTATAAAAAATGATAAGCAAGTCACACTAATTTTTCGTTCGCCTAATCGTATAATAACTGTACATATACTTTTCAGAAAAATTGCATAGTTTTGGTAATAAATTATTGTGCCAAGTTTGAGAAAGCTATTTCTGGAATGTATATGAAGTAGTCGTAATCATAGCTACTGCAAAGGCTCCTATTGAATGCCATAGGGATCT
>CALFLJ010000120.1 GCA_937880335.1 uncultured Succinatimonas sp. | reverse complement strand
GGTTGCTCTGCTGCGCCCTTTAACAAGTTTACCTTCTTTATTGTAGTGCTCAGGCTCCCAGGTATGGTCACAAGTATATAGACTAACATTACCGTTTTTTTCAATTCGCTTTACCATGCGAATAGTTGGAATTTTACTGATAGCCATATACTTATTGCTCCTATTGAAACGACAAAACCTCGACAACTTATTATTGTATCATAATAGATGTTGTCGAGAAAAGCGGTATACATCAGGTACCTTTCATAAATTAAAAAATGCACCAAAATAAACCGAACAATTACAACACTAAACACTAGTATACTAGTGTTTAGTTACTCTGTTTAAGAGCCATAAAACATTACATAGCGACAGGCTTTAAATAGTTAGGAACTGTATAGTTTCCTGAAAGAATTTGCTCCATCTGTAATGCGTTATAAACCATAGTAAACAATTGGCAATAGCCATTATGACGCTCCATAGTTTTAGCTCTTAGCTTGAACATCAAAACATTATCTAAATAGTGAAATGCATGTTCAATTCGTGAGCGAATAGAGGAAGTTGCCTTATTTATGGCCCTTTTTTCCTTTGTTAAAGGATGTCCTCTATAAGCTCTTAATGTTACATAGAAATAAATACCACGTTCGTTTAAAACTTTCACATACTTTTTTCCAGCATATCCAGAATCAGCATAAAGCTCTTCAAACTTAACAGTGCTACTGTCACAAAGATCAAGAGTTTTTTGTGAATCATGCACATGACCTGGGGTTAACGTAAAATTAAAAATAAGTTTTGTAACAGCATCAGCCAAGGCATGATACTTATAGCCATAATGGCTCTGATTTCTCTTCTTTGAGAAAGTTGCACTATCATCTTTTTGGGACTCAGATAAATAGCTATAAGTTCCACCATAAGTAGGAACATAGGTTCCGTCCTTAATTGCTTTATGCTCAGCAGCAGTCCGCTTGGTGATATCAACATCCATATAACTTGAATCGATGATAGCAGTTTTACCAACCTCTCTTGCAACGTGGTCTTGTGAAATAGACATTCGAGCCAGCTCTAGAGAATCACTTGTATGAAGCTTACAAACTTGGGCCAGTACCTCATCATTATTTAAAATATCAAAGTACTTATGTAGAGTTGCAAGTTTAGGAATCTCACAAACAAAACCAAGAAAAGCATAAAGACAGGATTTATAAATTGGATCGTATGAGATCTTTTTTGCAAAAGAGTTAAGACTATCACCCATTACTGTTTTAATAATAAAACAGGCAAAAATGACCTTAATATCGAATCTAGGTCTACCAGCATTTTTAGGATTGCTCTCGCTAGATTGCTTATATTTATCTTGTTCTTTAGTCCAAGCTTCTAACATTGGTTTAGCGATAATGAATATCCTAAATATTGCACGCCAATTTTCGAAAATTAGCGGGAGAGCAGCCTCATTAGCAAAAATGTTGAACTTTCTGAGCCAATACATTGGATCACCGTAACCTTCTTGAGTGAGGTCATAACTACCACTATAATTATTGCCTGTGGCAGGGCTTTTATTTGAGTTTTTCATGTTGTATTTATACAACAAAATTAGCCCTGCCACTACTAAATTTTTTTACTATTTCATATGAAACTACCATACTAGTTTACTAGTGTTTAGTTTAGTTTAACGAATGCGTTATTTTTGTGCATTTTTTAATTTATGAAAGGTACCTATATAAATTTCTCCTTTAGCTACTATTATGTAGCGATATCATCTTATTCGAATA
>CALFLJ010000119.1 GCA_937880335.1 uncultured Succinatimonas sp. | reverse complement strand
TCGTCCTAGAAAATTTATAACTGAACCTTAGTACGGCGATTTGTGAAAGTTTTATATAAATTAGAATCTTAATTCTAGCAAAATTTAAGCACGCTCTATTAGGACCTGTGTTCTAATATTTTAAGGAAGAAAATCTAAAACAAGCTTAAGAAAAAGAGCTTAAAGACTACTTTTAAAGCCTAGGAAAAGTGCTTTAATTAAGGCTTTTTTACATTAAAGCCCCCTTTGGTGTATAATCATCTTGCATTAAACTTAGTAGGGAATCACAAGTGTCAATTCAACTTATTCAAGGGCCGGTTGCCAAACTCCCCACACGTCACGGTATTTTTAATATTACCGTTTTTCGTGATCAGATGCTTCTTGATCATGCCGTGCTGTCTATGGGTGAGCTTGATGATGGAAAGCCGGTATTATGTCGCATTCATTCAGAATGCTTAACAGGAGACGTATTTGGCTCTTTACGTTGCGACTGTGGCTTCCAATTAGATGCCGCACTTGAGGCAATTGCAAAGGAAGGCCGAGGTGCCCTCCTTTATATGCGTCAGGAAGGTCGCGGTATTGGTCTTTTTAACAAAATAAGAGCTTACAAATTACAAGATAATGGTTTAGATACTGTAGATGCAAACTTACAATTAGGTTTTCCATCTGATGCTCGCCATTATGATCTTTGTGCTGAGATTATGCGCCGCTTGGGTTTCAATGAGGTTATATTGATGACCAACAACCCAAAAAAGATCTCAGAAATTGAAGAGCACAAGATTAAAGTTGTTTCGCGCAAGCCTTTAGAGTACGGTCGCAATAAGTATAACGAAGGTTACTTAGACACCAAGGCTGAACGCATGGGACATTTACTACATCATCAAGATTAATTTTTAATAAGGAGGCTCAAGCCTCCTTTTTTAAGAGACTTTTAATTTTTTTTAGGCTTTAGAAACGAAAAAAGCTTCCTTTAAGGAAGCCTTCTTTAAGTGGCGGATGGAGTGAGATTCGAACTCACGGAGGACCAGGTCCTCGACGGTTTTCAAGACCGTTGCATTCAACCGCTCTGCCATCCATCCGCTGGAACGAGGTGTATTATATATGAGTTTTACCTATATGGGAAGAGAAATTTTAACTGATGATCAGGGTTTTTTAATAAATATGAGAGATTGGTCACAAAATCTCATGTTTTTTATGGCTCAAAAGGATGGAATCACCTTGTCAGATGATCATATTCTAGTAATTGAGGCTGTACAAAATTATTATAAGGAGTTTGCAACTACGCCCCCTATTCGTAATTTAATAGCTTATTTAAAAAAAACAGGTCACAGCGATTTTAATTCAATAAAGCTAGCTATTCTTTTTCCCGATGGTGCAGCTAAACAGGCCTCTCGTTATGCAGGACTTCCCAAACCTGTAAAATGTATTTAAATCTTTTTTAATTAAGTAATAGAGAGCTTTTCCACACTCCTCAACGACATTATACGTAACGTTTAAATACGTCCTTTGTCACATAGCAAAAGGTCAGAGCAAAGCTCTGACCTAAAAATAAAATACTGCAAAAGTCTTATAAATTCTTTCTTTGAGATATCTTATTTATTCTATCTTGTACCGCAATAAGCTTTTAGCATGTATTTGGATTTACTTTATTTAAATTATGCCTTTGCTTTTATTACCACTTTGTTAAAGCTAAAAATGGAAATTGCTTAAAAAAGCTTTAATTTTGAAGGTTAAAAAGAATAAATCAAATAATTAAAGAGATTTAAAAAATCTTCATATTCATTATTTGCTTAGCTTAATTTTTTTCTCTAATGAAAAATACAGGAAAATACGAGCAGTATTAGTTTATCAAGTTTTATTTTAAATCCCCCTGATATGGGACTATAAAACCAAATGTTTTTCTTCTTTAAGCTTTAAATCTCAGGTATTTTTTAAATCTTAAGGACTTTTTCTCTATAGGACATACATTCTAGATGTAAAAAAGGTAACAAAAATTTTGTTACCTTCTTTATTATATAAACTATTTATTGTTTTCAGATCCTTTCATAGTCGAAAAGCCGGCCTTAAGATACATCACCATAGACCATATGGTTAATACCGTAGCTATAATCAGCATACCTAATGCAATATAAATAATTGGCTCGTTATAACGCCAGATCAAAAGACCGATTGAGACTAACTGAATTGTGGTCTTCCATTTACCAACCCAACTTACAGCCACCATGGTACGCTTGCCTAATTCTGCCATCCATTCACGCAAGGCTGAAACCGTAATCTCTCTGGCTACAATAATCATAGCTGGAATAGAAATACATAAGTTCATATAAGGGAAAAACTCATCATTGTGCAATGAGTAATACTCAACTAATAGAACTAAGGCTACACAAACAATAATTTTGTCTGCAACAGGATCTAAAAAAGCCCCAAACTTGGTTTCCATATGCAATTTGCGAGCTAAAAAGCCATCTAAGAGATCAGTTAATCCTGCAATTACAAAAACCAATGCAGCATAGAAGTTTGAAAGTGGAGTTGGATAATAAAACAATGCAACAAATACAGGTATGAGCACTAACCTTAATAAGGTCAAAATATTAGGAAGGTTAAACATTTGATAACTCCAAGTCTTTATCTAAAGCAAGATTAACTATAACGATTTTATCATTTATGGCAACCACAATGGACCTATATAATTACGTTTTGGCAAATTAAATTCAGATGGGTATGTAACATCCACCAAATATAAACCATCAGGCTTAGCTGTAGGTCCGGCCTTTGATCTCATACAGGATAAGAACGCAGCTTTAAACCATTCATAATCACATGAACCATCTCCAACTAAAAGGAGGGAACCTACAATATTTCTAACCATATGATTTAAAAAAGCATTGGCGGCAATATCAAAAACAATAAAAGTACCATGTCTGCTTATCTCTAAATAATGCACACAACGACTTGTACTTTTTGACTCCTCGTCTGCACCACAGAAGCTTGCAAAGTCATGCTCACCAATTAAAAGACTTGCGCATTGTTGCATTTTTTTAAGATCATATTGTCTGTTATATACTGATACACCTTTGCTATGAATTCCTGGCCTGTTTAATGTATTTTGTATGACATAACGATAGCGTCTAGCTCTGGCTGAAAAA
>CALFLJ010000118.1 GCA_937880335.1 uncultured Succinatimonas sp. | reverse complement strand
CAAGCAAAATAACCTTTTTCATATAAGCCTCCATATACTTTTTTTAAGTATAGAGTGTTTAACTTAGATATAAGTTAGATAGGATTTTTTTAGCTGGTTGTGCTGGTTTTTAAATTTTTAAAACAATAAAGAAGTTTGGAGAAATTTAGGCAGAGTTTAGGCATTATTTGGGGATATATAAAAAAGGCAACCGGAGTTATTTCGGTTGCCTTTTGGGATATCTAATTAAGCTTTGTTGCTTTCATTTTCTAAAATGAGCTTATGTAATTCCTGTAGTGAGTTAACGTTGCGGTACTCATCTTCAGGTAATGCTTCGATGCAAGCAAAAGCTGCATTTAAGGTGGTGGTATAAGATACTGCGTAACGTAAAGCGCTACGACGAAGTTCTCTTGAATCTAATACAGATTGACGTCCTTCAGTTGTATTTATGATCCAGCTGTATTTTCCACTCTTGATAAAGTCGAGAATATTTGGACGACCCTCGTATACTTTATTTACATGCTTAACTTTTACACCGGCATCTTTAAGGCAAGCATAAGTACCTGAGGTAGCCTCTAGCTCAAAGCCATGCTCAACTAAAGCCTTACCTAACTGTGGCAAGCGATCTTTATCAGATTTCTTTACAGACAATAGGATGGTGCCCTGACGTATAACCGGAGATTTTGCTCCTAACTCAGCCTTTGCATAAGCCTCAGGGAAGAGAGGGGCTGTACCCATAACCTCACCTGTAGATCTCATTTCAGGTCCTAAGAGAGGATCTGATCCTGGGAACTTAGCAAAAGGAAGAACAACCTCTTTTACAGAATAGTAGGGAGGTATGATTTCTTTTGTAATGCCTTGTTCTTTTAAGCTCTTACCGGTCATGATACGAGCTGCAATCTTAGCTAATGGTAAACCTGTGGCTTTAGATACAAAAGGTACTGTACGAGCTGCGCGAGGGTTAACTTCAATTAAGTAAATCTCGTTTTGACGTACAGCTAACTGAACGTTCATGAGACCCTTAACATTTAAAGCACGAGCTAATTCCTTTGAAATTAAAGTTAATCGTTCTTTAATCTCTTCTGATAAATGCCAAGGAGGTAATACACAGGAGGCATCGCCTGAGTGAACACCACATTCCTCAACGTGTTCCATGATACCGCCAATTATAACGTCTTCGCCATCAGCTACAGCGTCAACGTCGATTTCAATTGCGTGATCTAAGAACTTATCTAAGAGAACAGGTGATTTGTTAGAAACCTTAACAGCTTCCTTGAAGTAGTGAACTAAATCATCCTCATCATAGACAACTTCCATAGCTCGACCACCTAATACATAGGATGGACGAACAACTAACGGATATCCAATCTCGCGAGCTGCATCAATAGCCTGCTTTAAGGACATGGCAGTACCATTACGAGGCTGGTTTAGCTTCAAGCGGTTAACAATTTCCTGGAAGAGTTTACGATCTTCTGCTCTATCGATATCGTCAGGAGATGTACCAATAATAGGTACGCCTTCTTTTTCTAATTTCTTGGCAAGTTTAAGTGGAGTTTGTCCACCGAACTGAACAATTACACCTTCTGGTTTCTCAACTCGTGCAATTTCCAGTACATCTTCTAAGGTCACAGGCTCAAAGTAGAGTCTATCTGAGATATCATAGTCGGTAGAAACAGTCTCAGGGTTGCAGTTAACCATGATGGTTTCATAACCGTCCTCATGAAGAACCATAGAAGCATGAACGCAACAATAGTCAAATTCGATACCCTGACCTATACGGTTAGGACCACCACCTAAAACAATAATCTTGCGTTTATCTGTAGGGTTAGCCTCACACTCTTGCTCATAGGTTGAATACATATAAGCTGTAGAGGTAGCAAATTCTGCAGCACAGGTATCAACACGCTTGTAGGTTGGGAATACTTCATGTAACCAACGACGGGCACGGACTTTATCTTCTGTGGTGTGTAATAAAGCTGCCAAACGGGCATCAGAGAAGCCACGTGACTTTAAGTCACGCATTTCTGCGGCATCAATTGACTTTAAAGTTCTTCCATCTAAGGATAATTCAATATCGATAATTTCCTTAATTTGAGCTAAGAACCAACGGTCAATCTTGGTTAATTCAAAAACCTCATCAACAGTTAAACCAGTACGGAATGCGTCTCCTACATACCAGATACGGTGTGCACCAGCATTCTCAAGCTCATATAAAAGCTTGGTACGGGCACCAGGTTTTTCCATATCTAAGCGAGGATCAAATCCTGACTTGCCAGTTTCAAGTCCACGTAATGCCTTTTGTAAGGATTCCTCGAAGGTACGGCCAATAGCCATGACCTCACCTACAGACTTCATCTGTGTGGTGAGACGGTCATCTGAGTTAGGGAATTTCTCAAAGTTAAAGCGAGGTACCTTAGTGACAACGTAGTCAAGTGAAGGCTCAAAAGATGCAGGAGTCTTGTCACCTGTAATATCATTTCCTAACTCATCTAAAGTGTAACCTACAGCAAGCTTTGCTGCGATCTTTGCAATAGGGAAACCTGTTGCTTTAGATGCTAATGCTGAAGAACGGGATACACGAGGGTTCATCTCGATGATGACCATTCGACCATTGTCTGGATTGATACCAAATTGTACGTTAGATCCGCCTGTTTCAACACCTATCTCACGTAATACTGCCATAGCTGCATCACGCATGATCTGATATTCTTTGTCTGTTAAGGTTTGGGCTGGTGCAACGGTGATAGAGTCGCCTGTGTGAATGCCCATAGGATCTAAGTTTTCGATAGAGCATACGATGATGCAGTTATCCTTGCGATCACGTACAACTTCCATCTCAAATTCTTTCCAGCCGATTAGGGATTCATCAATGAGCAACTCGTGAGTTGGTGATAATTCCAAACCTTTAGTGCAGATGTTTTCAAATTCCTCTGGGTTATATGCAATACCGCCACCAGTACCACCCATGGTGAAAGATGGACGAATAATGCAAGGGAAACCAACTTCCTTTTGAACTTCCCAGGCTTCTGACAATGAATGAGCGATTCCTGCACGAGGGCATTCAAGGCCAATTGCCTTCATTGCCTTGTCAAAACGCTCTCGGTTTTCTGCTTTATCAATTGCATCAGCGCGAGCACCGATCATTTCAACGCCATACTTGGCTAAAACACCGTGCTTTTCTAAATCAAGAGCGCAATTTAATGCAGTCTGTCCACCCATTGTTGGCAGAATTGCATCAGGGCGTTCTTTTGCAATAATATTTTCAACTACACGCCAATGGATAGGTTCAATATATGTAACATCAGCGATATCAGGATCGGTCATAATAGTAGCAGGGTTTGAGTTGACCAATACTACCTTATATCCTTCCTCGCGCAGAGCTCGGCAGGCTTGGGTTCCTGAGTAGTCGAATTCACAAGCCTGTCCGATAACAATAGGACCGGCACCTAAAATAAGAATTGTTTTTAAATCTGTACGCTTAGGCATTTATTTCCCCTAGTCTTGCTCACGATATTTACGCATCAATTCGATAAAGTGCTCAAACAGCGGCATCGGATCGTGCGGACCAGGACTTGCTTCAGGGTGTCCTTGGAAACTAAAGGCTGGAACATCAGTACGTTCAATACCTTGTAAGGTACCGTCAAATAAAGAGCGGTGTGTAGCCTTTAAGCATGGAGGCAATGTCTCTTCATCAACCGCAAAACCATGGTTTTGTGAGGTAATGTAAACAACGCCTGATTCTAAATCACGTACAGGATGGTTAGCTCCGTGGTGACCAAACTTCATTTTCATTGTTTTAGCACCAGAGGCTAAACCTAAAAGCTGATGACCTAAGCAAATACCAAAGAGAGGAATCTTATGATCAATGAATTCACGTATAGCGTCTTGAGCATAAGTACAAGGTTCAGGATCACCAGGACCGTTAGAGAGGAATATTCCGTCAGGATTCATTGCAATAACATCAGATGCTGGAGTTTTAGCTGGTACTACAGTGATGCGGCAACCTAATGAAGCTAATATACGTAAAATATTACGCTTAATTCCAAAATCATAAGCTACAACGTTATATTTAGTACGATAGGATTTTAAGTAGCCCTGACCTAATTCCCAAGTACCCTCTGTCCAAGTATAAACTTCATCGGTTGTAACCTTTTGAGCTAAATCCATACCTTTCATACCAGGGAACTGACGAGCCATTTCAACAGCCTGTTCTGCAGTTACTTTAGGATCAGTAGAAAGACAACCATTTTGAGCACCCTTTTCACGAATTATTCTTGTAAGCATTCGGGTGTCAATACCATAGATACCAGGCTTATGGTAATTTTTTAAAAAGTCACTTAAATTATTTTGATTGCGGAAGTTGGAGGCGACAAGCGACAGATCGCGAATAATAAGTCCCATTGCGAAGACGTCGCGTGATTCCACATCTTCTTCATTAGTTCCATAATTGCCGATATGCGGGTAAGTTAATGTAACCATTTGTCCGGCATATGAAGGATCGGTGAGAATTTCCTGATAACCAGTCATGGATGTATTAAAAACGACCTCACCTACGGTGGTGGTATTTTCAGCGCCAAAGGCTTTTCCTCTGAAAACTGTACCGTCGGCGAGAGCCAGGATTGCGGATACTGCCACAAAGACCCCCAGATTTAGATTTTGAGTAGACCTTGACGTGTTGATCTTTAAATCTAGTAATGTAGATTTTTTTTAAGATCGCAGTCTGCAATATTTTAGACTAAAAGCAAATTTTTTCAATATTTCAAAACGTCTTAATATAAGTTTTATTTACTGAAATTGAAAAAAAGCTTTAGTGTTAAAAGTTAGCTTACAAATTACCGTCAAGAGTCTTTGAAAATTGTACGTTTTAGTCTGTTTTTTTTCTTTTATGAATGATAAAAACAAAACAAACTGAAAGTTTAGTCTTTTTTTTATATTTTGTGGTTTTAAACGAGATGGGGAAATTTACTTAAAAGTTGATTTTACCTTTCCTTTGTATCAGTTGTCTCTTTAAGCTTAGATTCTAAATAAATGGTAGTCTTTTCGTATTCGTTTTTTTTGCAATTAGCACATAAATCGTCACAAACTAAAAAAATTAGTTCTAATGTATTTAGAAAATCATTCGTTTTTTCTTTGCATTTTTTTAGGCACTTAAAAAGATCAAATTTGGTCTTTATAACAGGTGAGAGTTTTGCATTTGTTCGTGCATTTTCTTGCGTTATACTATCAATAAAAAAATTTATTATGTTATATAATTTATAAAATCCTTTTAGGACAGATAGTTATATTTACTTAACTCTTAGGAGTCACGTTGTGGCGTTAGGGCTTTTTAATAAAATCAAGATTTATTTGCTGTGTGCTTTTTTAGCCATAATCACTTGTGCATGCTCAAATCATGATATAGCAGAAATAAAAGCCCAAAACTCGGTAAAGGATCCGGTAACTTTAGTTGTTGAGGGGGTTGACGGGGAGGCTTTAGACAATATAAACGCTTATTTAGGAAGTCTGCCTAAAATCAGTGTTAAGCGTGCTCGTGTCTTTGAAAGGGAAATTGAAGATAAGGTTAAGTTAGCTTTAAGAACTTATGGTTATTATCACCCGGTAGTAAAATTTAAATATCCTGATTTAACGGAGCTTAGAAAAAAAGAGAGTTTACAAGAAGAATTAAAAGAGAAAATTGAAGGATTTATTTCAACAAAATACGAGCTTT
>CALFLJ010000117.1 GCA_937880335.1 uncultured Succinatimonas sp. | reverse complement strand
CTAAGCCTAAAAGGCGAGGTGCAAAGTATAGGATAATATTAATACCTGATAACTGATTGAAAGCTGCAATTAAAAAGGCAAATAAAATTGGATATCTTAAGCGCTTGCAAAAGAATTTTCCCTTACTTTGAGTCTCAGGAGTTTTTGCACTCTCCTTTACGGAAAAGACCAGGTTATCAATCTCTTTTTCGCTCATATCAGGGTTAATTTGGGAGAAAACCTTCTTTGCATCATCCTCCCTGTTTGCATCAACAATTAACCAGCGAGGAGATTCAGGTAAACTTAAGCACAATAATGTGTAAATAACAGACGGTACAACCTGAATACCTAACATCCATCTCCAGGCAATCTCCTCATCTGCCAACTGTAAGATGACATAGTTTGAAAAGAAGGCCATTAAAATACCAAATACAATATTAAACTGGAATAAACCGGTTAATTTACCACGATCTCCTGCAGGAGAGATCTCTGAGATAAACATAGGGGCGGCAATAGTGGAAATACCAATACCTATACCACCTATAAAGCGGAATATGAAGAAGGAATAAACATCATAAGCAAATGCAGAACCTACAGCACCTACTAAGAAAAGAATTCCATTTATGATTAAAGTTTTCTTACGACCATATTTTGCAGTTGGAATACTACCAAAAATAGATCCTAATACAGTTCCCCATAAAGCTGCTGAAATAGCCAGACCATGAGCCTGACCGCTTAATGACCACAATTGCTGAATTTTACTTTCAGCACCTGAAATTACTACTGTATCAAAACCAAATAAAAATCCAGCTAAGGCGGATGTTATAGCCCACAGTAAGAGTTTTTTATTCATAACTTTGTACCAAATCTACTATCAAAAACAGAAAAACTTGTGTTTTTTTCTGGAAGCAAATATTGCCATATGTCTTTACAAAAAATGTGATCTATCTTCACATTTTAATATGCAAAATTTTGCATAAGTTGAAACAAACATGATTTTTAAGCACAAAAACACTTAAGTTTTGGTTAAATAAAAGATCAATTTTAAGATTCTTAAAATCTGAAATAGATTAAGATTTGGTATTTTTTTTATTTATTATTTTCAGTTAGTTATAAACAAATTTAAGTATTTTGATAAGGAAAAGATTTTTTCTTATTTATAAAGTTCTGTTTAAATTTACTTTAAGTTTATATTTTGCAATCTATGCAAAATTTTGCATAAAAATTTGAGATCTTCATAAAATACTACAAATTTGATTTATTTTTTTCAGTAACTTTTTCTGCTTTTAACTTACAATTTATGAAAATTACATAAAAGATATAGGTAAGACTATGAGTACTAATATCACTCAAATAGCAAAATTTTTAAATATTGCCCCATCAACAGTCTCAAGAGCTTTAAAAAAGCCTGAACTTGTTTCACTTGAAACCAGAACAAAGGTTTTATCTGTCGCAGAAAATTTTGGCTATTTAAGACAGCTTAGAGATAACTCTATTGTTACCCCCAGTAGCAAACTTATTGGTGTGATTGTTGCAGATCTTACAAATTCTTTTTCAAATCAGATAGTAAAGGCAGTACATGACTTTTTAGAAGATACAGATTACCAGGCAATTGTGGCTTGTAATTATGAAAAATCTTCATCTGAGGCCAAAATACTAAAACAGTTGGCAGCTCTTAACCTCTGTGGCGTTATAGTCATGCCCACCGCTAAGTTTACACAAATTGCCAAAAGCTCCTTAAAAGACATTCCTATTGTCTTTGTTGACCGATCAACCCCAGGTTTAGCTGAGTATGACTGTGTTGTTGAGGACAATCAGGATGGGATTATGCAGGCTATGACCCATTTAAACGAATTAGGTCATAAAAGGATTGCATTTATTACAGGTAATCGCAAAGTCTATACTTTTAAAGAAAGAGCTTTAGGTATAAGAAATTGCCCTTTTGAAGCAGAAATAATAGAAATGAAGGCTGAATCATACGAGGAGCTTTTTATAGGCGCTTTTGAGGCAACAAACAATATCACCATGTACCACAAAAACTGTCGACCTACTGCTTTAATAGGAGCTAATAACGCAATCACGTCAGGTATACTATACGCCCTTAATTTAAAAGGAATGAAAATTCCTGATGATTTTTCTGTTTTATCCTATGGAGACAGTAACTGGTGTCGTTTTTATCCAACCCCTATTACATCCATATCACAGCCTACTGAGGAAATGGGAAGAACTGCAGCTAAAGTATTAATCTCAAGAATAAAAGGCCAAAAAGAAAAGGCGCAAAAGATCCTTTTAAAATCAATGTTACTGCGTAGAGCCTCAACGGCAAAAATAGACTTGTAGAAAAAGGACATAAATTGCCGTAAAAAATGTCAAAAATAAAACAAACTATTTTTATTTGTTTTATATCAATAAGTTAATATATAAACAAAAATTGGCATAGATCTTTCATAAGCTTAGGTACAGCAATTAAAAAGGCACTTTAATGCC
>CALFLJ010000116.1 GCA_937880335.1 uncultured Succinatimonas sp. | reverse complement strand
GAAAATCTGTCTTATAACCTCGTTATAAGCCTTATGAATTTGTTCCTTTATATCATCTGTAAGCTCTGTATTAAAAGGTTCTCCAGCCTCAAAGGCATAAATCTGATTTATAACGCTATTGCAAAAACTGTGAATGGTTCTAATAGCTGCAATATCAATATTACGCTCAGCCTTAAGTAAAATTCGAGATTTTAATTTACAAATTTCACGACCATTTTCAGAAAGCTGTGTTTTATCATTTAAATTTAAAGATTGTCTTTGCTCTTCTACAATTTTTTGCAACAAATTTGCGTCATTATCATCTAAATAACTTGCCACTAAAGATGACAGTTGAGACTCCTTAAGTTCATCTGCTAAAAAACTATTGGCAATACTTTCTTGAGACAATTTTGCAAAAATAATCCGCATTTTTCGAATTTTTTCTCGAATACGATCAGAAAGTTCTGCTGTAGCAGCTTTTGTGAAAGTCACAACTAAAATATTTTCAATATTTAAAGGCTCATCTAAGGCTGTATCATCACCTTTAAACTTAGGGCCTAAAAGCAGTCTTAAAACCATATAGGTTATATTAAAGGTCTTGCCTGTACCTGCTGAGGCTTCAATAATTGAGGACCTTCTTAAGACAAAATTATTGATAATGTCGAGTTCTACTAAGGTATCTTGATTTTTAGAGGTCATTATTTTAATTCCTCGCAGGCATTAAAAACTTTTTCAACATAGAAATTTGCATAGGATAAAACCTCAGAAAATAAAAGTTTATCTTTTAAAACATTTTCCTCTTTTGAAAAGAGAAAACATTGCTCATCTCTATTGGCATAAGAATCAAATATAAAGTTCTTACTTGAAAACTCTTCAAAAGAAAGCTCTTCCTTTTTATTTTTAAAGGCATAAGTCTTTTTTAGAAAGGCATCGCCACAAGCTTGAGGTATAAATTGACCTCTTAAATAAAGTGTTAAAAATTCTTTTAAATCGTTTAAACACTCTTTTTTATCTGAAGGAATATTAACTCTATAAATCTTTTCAATATCAATAATATAAAATTCAGAAACCGATTTATCCAAAAGCTTTGAAACTAAACCTAGAATATAAGTCTTTATTAACCGCTTGGGTGATATCTGTTTAGAGTAAGGATTTAATACAACCTGAAATTGAGGAATTTCACCTTCAAGTGTTATATCAAAGTTTAATCCTTCATGATTTAAAGTGCTTATAGGTGCAAGAGTAAAAGGTTCCTTATCAAAAGAGAATTTCATATTTAAACTTTCAATCTTTTCAATCATGAGACTTATAATATCGTTTAAATTATGTTTCTCTTTATCAAGAAATACACCATATGGTAAAGATCCGGTTTTAGCTTCTTTTAAAAGGGTCTCTTCAATTTGTGAAAACGGATCTATATTTTCAACTAATGCGCTCTTTAAAGCATCACTTACTAAATTTCCCTTATTTATTAGATCTAAATTAAAACTCTCCTCATCCTGAGGTAAATCCTGCTGAAAACTTCTTATATCCATTTTTAAAGAGTTCCTTAAAAAATAAAAAGCAGGTCGACTTAAGAATGAAAAAAGCTCATCTAGGTTCAAATTAAAGGATCTTGGCAGTTCAACATTAAAATTACAACCTAAGGCCAGATAGGGGGATTGCTCCTTTTTAGTATTAGGAATAACAAAGCTCTTTTTATCAAACGATGGGTAGGCTAAAGTATTTTTTGAATTTTCATAATTTTTGATATCGTAATTGTTCAAATGCTCTTTTTTTATCAATCTATCTTCAAGTTTTTCCCTAAGTTCTGTTAAAGGTAAGTCCTGCATATTTTCCAAGGTAAAATTATCTGCAATGTAATCTAAAAGCTCTAAGACAACAGACGATGGATACATTAAACTCTGATCGATAGGATTTTGACCTAAATATGAAAGATAAAGACTTTCTTTTGCACTTAAAACAGCCTCAAGGAATATATAGCGATCATCAACAGCTTGAGATCTGTCACCACGGCGCCGCAATAAGGATGAGGCAAGAAGATTAAATCCAGGAACATTACTTTTTCTAGGGAAGCTGACATCATTTAATCCCATGATAAAAATATGTTTAAAAGGTACAGCTCGCATTGGGATCATAGAGCAGAAATTCATTTTCTCTCTTAAATACCCTAAACTGTCGTGTTCATTTGCTAATGCTTTTTCAAGCATACGCCTGAATACTAAAAGACTTATTTTACCTGAGGTACTATGAGCTCCATTTTTAAATTCAGAGGTAACTCTGCAAATTTTATCAATATGACCTCTTATCTTATTTAAATCTCTTTCATCACTTTTTGAACTTACCTCAAAAAATTTATCTAATATCTCTTCAAAGAACCATGATTTTAACGAAGGAAATTCCTCAAATTGAGATGGATCGAAGAAGCTTAACTCGCGAGGAAAATGATCTTTTAGCTGTTTAAGTCTGTAGATAAACTCAGCAAATTTTCCTAATACAACTCCGTCAGCCCCCTCTATATCACCATAAGCTCCTGTTTTAGTATCAGTACCTAAAGCATATCCATCAAGCATTCGATTTAAACCGTGTTCAAATGTCCAAGGCAAATCAAGAAAATCTTTTTTATTAACATTTTCATTTTCACTTAGATCTTGAGTATCAAGACCTCTATGAATTGATG
>CALFLJ010000115.1 GCA_937880335.1 uncultured Succinatimonas sp. | reverse complement strand
TGTTGAACAAAATAATAAAATTGAAGCTTTAGCGATTTCAGCATCTGAATAACAGGCACTTATAAGCATTGTGGCTAAAGATAAAATTAAGATAGTTCCCTTTTTCATAGAAAATCCTTAATTTTTAATCAAAGGATAACGACTTTCTTCACCTTGGGGGGTAGTCTTAAAACGACGGTGAAGCCATAGATATTGCTCAGGAGCCAAAGAGATCATTTTCTCAAGCTCTTTATTAACCTTAATTGTGTCTAAAACCTCATCCTCTGTTGGGAAATTCTCCAAAGGATCTTTTATATAAAGATGATATTTATTTCCCTCGCGAATAGTCCAGGATGGTTGGACAGCTGTATTTTTTACGCGTGCCAGATTATGTGTTCCTACAACAGTTGCAGTTTTCTCAACACCAAAGAAGGGCACAAAAATAGATGCATTTTTGCCATAGTCCTGATCTGGCGCATACCAAATAGGTAAATTACGCATTAATACTTTGATCATGGATCTAGGATCACGTCTATCAACTAATGCAATATTATTTCTTAATCTACCATGCACTTGAGCCCATTCCCAAACTGGGTGATCTGTTGGACGGTAAACACCGATGCCTGGAGTTATAAGTAAGGCGTAGAGTCGGGCCATGATCTCAAGGTGTACAAAGTGAGCTGTTAAAACTAATATAGGGCGGTTTGACTTGGCTAAGGCTATAGCTTTTTCTCTTTCAGTTTCATCTATAGTGGCATGACGCAAAAGTCGCCAGTTTGGCCAAAACCATGCAATACCTGTTTCAAAAATAGCCTGACCTGCGTTTTCCTGTATTTTTTTAGATAGGTTATGGCGTTCATTTTCATCTAAAGAGGGAAAAGCAAGTTCAATATTGCGTTTTAAAACATATTTGCGCGATGGGCTTATAGAGCCTAAAAGACGTCCTATTTTACGACCTATAAACATTAGTACAGGATAGGGGAGTATGTTTACAATTAACCATAATAGCCCTATGGAAAACCAAGCTCCCCAAAAGTGAGGGTGGAGCATTTGTTTTACAAACAAAGGTTTTGAAACAAAGCCTTTACCCCAGCCTTTTTGTAAAATGGTAAAGCGTTTATTTTCTTTCTCTTGAGCTATTTTTTTCTTCCAATTTGGGTGTAGTTCGATAGGTTTTTTTGGCATGGTCTTACCTAAGATTATTCATTGTAAATCCTGTTAATTATAGTAGATCTAGAACAATTTTAAGCATTAGATTTAATTTCAGTACGATAATTAATTTTTCTGTATGTTATATATCACCAAATCAAGGTTTGGTGATATATAAATTTTAATTTAAGAGAAGGTTTTTTACTGATTTTCGATTTATAAGTATGGTCAAAAATTCAGGAAGTTTATAACTGTAGTCTTTTTTATATAGAGATAATGACAGGCGGGTTGCTGAAGCTCCCATGTCTGCAACAGGATTTGTTACTGTAGTTAAAGCAGGATTTAAGCAAGAGGATAAAAAGAGGTTATCAAAGCCTATAAATGAAACTTCATTTGGAACTTCAATGCCTGAATTTATAAAACTAGCCATACAAGAGGCTGCAAGTGCATCATTATAGGAGGCTACAGCGGTAAAATCTCCTCTGTATTGTAAAAGTATTTGGGCAGCTTTAGCCCCACCCTCAAGAGATGGCACCTCACTTAAAATAATTCTTTCATCCACTTCAAGATTATTGTCCTTTAGGGCACATAGATATCCGGCAAGGCGTTCTTGAGCATCTACAATATGATGAGAGGAATTTATATAGGCAATTTTCTTGTGTCCGTTTTTTATTAAAGTTGAAACGGCCAGATACATTCCTTGAAAGTTATTGATATTCACACAACGATCTTCAAATCCTCTTAGGATTCTGTTTATTATTACCATATAAGGAAAATCCCTCATATAGTTGCTTAAAACCCGATCTGGCAATGCTAAAGCGTGAATGATAAGGCCTGCACACTGGTGAGATAGAAGATGCTCTATGGCACGTTGCTCTCGAGCTGGATCATGAAATCCTTGAGCTACTAACAAAGATTTTCCATATTCATGGGCTACCTCTTCACAGGATCTTACCATGACTCCAAAATATGGATCGGATACCTCTGAGACTAGTACTCCTATAATTTCACTGTCTTTTTGTGCTAAGGCTCTGGCATTTGCATTTAAATAAAAACCTAACTGCCTTTGTGCGCTAAGTACAGCTTCTCGAGCCTTGTCGCTTACCTTGGCAGTACCATTTAGAACACGAGATACTGTAGCTACTGAAACATTAGCAAGTTTAGCTACATCGCGAATAGTAGGATTTTTATTAAAACTTGTTTGCTTTTCACTCATATTTAAAATGCAAAAGAAAGTTGAAATGAAAATTATTTGAATAAAGGTCTAAACATTTGAATCTTTTAGTCAATATAGTAAACGTTTACAAGGTAATAGTCCAAGACAAAAAAGCCAAAAAACAATATTTTTAAATATTTAATCAAAACTGTGATAAAGCTCAAAAAAAATATTAGACCTTTTCAAAAAAAATACTATAATGAAAACAAATGTAAACGCTTACATGGCGTATTTAAGGCTTTTTCGGAGGAAATGGTAATGGCAACAATTTTAGTTACCGGTGGTGCTGGTTATATTGGAAGTCACACTGTAATTGAGTTATGTAAAGCAGGTTATGAGCCTGTTATTTTTGATAACTTTAGTAACTCAAAACCGGCTGTTTTAGCTCGTATCAATAAGATCTGTGGCAAGACAATTCCATGTGTCTGTGGTGATATTCGCGTCCGTGAGCAGTTAGAGCAGGTTTTTGAGGCTTATAAGATTGATGCTGTTATCAATTTCGCAGGTTTAAAAGCTGTAGGAGAGTCCACAAAGAAGCCTCTTGAATACTATGATAATAATGTGACAGGCGCACGCGTTCTTTTAGATGTTATGCGTAAGTTTGACTGTTACAACTTCATTTTCTCTTCATCTGCTACTGTTTATGGTGAGCCAGATAGCGTTCCGTTAACTGAAAACTCCCCTGTAAAGCGTGCAAATAGTCCTTATGGTCAAACTAAGGTTGATATTGAGTTTATGTGCGAGGAGCTTCAAAAAGCTATTCCGCAATTCTCTATGGTTTTATTGCGTTATTTCAATCCTGTAGGAGCTCACGAAAGTGGTTTAATAGGAGAGGACCCTCGTGGTATTCCAAATAACCTTATGCCTTATTTAACCCAGGTTGCTGTAGGCCGTCTGCCTTATTTGAACATCTTTGGCAATGATTATCCTACTAAAGATGGTACATGTGTACGTGATTATATCCATGTTGTTGATTTAGCCCAAGGTCATGTTGCAGCCTTAAAACATTGTTTAGGTAAAAGTGGTACCCATGTTTACAATTTAGGTACAGGTGTAGGCTATTCCTTATTAGATATGGTTAAGGCATTCTCAAAGGCTATAGGTCGCGAGTTACCTTATAAATTCGCTCCACGCCGTCCTGGGGATGTTGTTCAATGCTATTCAGATGCTAGCAAGGCCCGTAATGAATTAGGATGGGTTGCAATTAAGAGTTTAGATGATATGACAGCTGACTCTTATAACTGGCAGAAGAACAACCCTAATGGATATGAAGATTAATAGAATTTAAGGAGAAAAAAATGAGTGCTTTTGATGTAACCTCTCACCCTCATCGTCGTTATAATGCCCTAACAGGTGAGTGGATCTTAGTATCCCCTCACAGAGCTAAGCGTCCATGGTTAGGTCAAGTTGAAAAATTACCTCCTGAGATTCGTCCATCCTATGATCCTAAGTGCTATTTATGTCCTGGTAATACTCGTGTAAGCGGTGACATTAACCCTAAATATGAGGGTACATTTGTCTTTACTAATGATTTTGCTGCTTTAACACCAGACACTCCGCTTGATGGTACTGAAAATAATAATGACTTATTTAAGATCGAGCCTGCCCGCGGTACAGCTCGTGTAATTTGTTTCTCACCTGATCACTCAAAGACTTTACCTGTAATGCCAGTTAAGGCTATTCGAGGGGTAGTTGATTTGTGGGCCGATCAGTTTAGCGAATTATCTAAAACTTATAAGTATGTTCAGCTCTTTGAGAACAAAGGTGCCATAATGGGGTGCTCCAACCCTCATCCACATGGACAGATTTGGGCCTGTGGTTTTCTACCTGAGGAGATCTTAAAAGAGCTCAAATGCCAAAAAGAGTATTACGCAAAGCACAACTCACCTTTACTTTTAGATTATGTAAATGCTGAGCTTGAGAAGAAGGAACGTATTATTTTTGAGACTGAGTATTTTGTAGCTTTAGTTCCATTCTGGGCATTTTGGCCTTTTGAGACCATGATTTTACCTAAGTTTAGAGTTCAGACTATAAATCAGTTAACAGATGTTCAGCGTGATGATCTGGCATTAGCAATTAAGCGTTTAACTTGTCGTTATGACAATCTCTTTGAGTGTTCATTCCCTTATTCAATGGGTTGGCACAATGCTCCTGTAGATGGAGAGGAACATTCAGAGTGGCAGTTACATGCTAATTATTATCCACCACTCTTACGTAGTGCAACTGTTAAGAAGTTCGTTGCAGGCTTTGAGCTTTTAGCTGAAAAACAGCGTGATCTAACTGCAGAACAGGCCGCTGCCCGTTTACGTGATCTTTGTGATACTCACTACACAGATAAATAATTAACTTCCAGGAATAAAGCCATGTTAAATGTTGAAAAAGTAAGTTTTGATGCCTTTGTTGCAAAGTTTGGCGTATCACCTACCATGCAGTCATATGCTCCAGGTCGTGTAAATGTAATTGGTGAGCATACTGACTATAACGGTGGTTTTGTAATGCCTTGTGCCATTAAATACGGAACCTCTATGTCAGCTAAGCCAAATGGCACTGATACTATGCGTGTTGTAGCGTGTGATCTTGGCAATGATTATGATGAATTTAAGATTTCATCTGATATTGAGAAGAATCCTGAAAAGTTATGGGTAAACTACCTGCGCGGTATGACACAGCTTTTGGTAAAGAAGTGTGGCGATAAGGTTTTAGGCTTGGATGTTACCATAAGTGGAGATATCCCTCAGGGAGCAGGTTTATCATCTTCAGCCTCATTGGAGGTATGCTTTGGTAATTTGGTAAACAATGCCTTTAATTTAGGTGTAGGCTTGCAAGATATTGCCTTAATGGGTCAAGCCGCTGAGGCTTATATTGGCATGAAGTGTGGCATTATGGATCAGACTATTTCAGCTTGTGGTGTAGCTGATCATGCTTTACGTATTGACTGCAAGAGCTACGGGTTAACTCAGGTTGCAGTACCTAAGAATTTAGTTATTTTAATCTTAAATTCAAATGTTAAGCATCAGCTTGTTGGCTCTGAGTATAATGATCGTCGTGCCGATTGTGAGAAAGCTGCCTCTATCTTAGGGGTTAAATTATTACGTGATGCCACCTTAGAGATGCTTGAGGCTAATAAAGATAAGATGAGTGATGTTGTCTATCGTCGTGCCTTACATGTAATCACAGAAGATGAGCGTGTCTTGTCAGCCTCTGAAGCTTTTGAAAAGGGAGATCTTAAGGCATTATCTGAACTTATGTATGCCTCTCATGTTTCAATGCGTGACAATTTTGAGATCACAATTCCTGAAATTGATGGTTTAGTTGAAATTGTACGCGAGGTCTTAGGTGAGGATAAAGGTGCTGTCCGTATGACAGGCGGTGGTTTTGGTGGCTGCTGTGTTGCTGTAGTTGAACCTTGCAATGTTGAAAAGGTAAAGGCTGCTGTTATGGCTAAATATAAGGATATATCAGGCCGTGATGCTACTATCTTTGAAACCCACGCCTGTGATGGTACATCCTTTAAGAATTTATAGCTTAGCATTCATAGAAACGCCGCAATGAAAAATCTAACCTCAGTTAGGTGAAAAATTGCGGCCCATGCTTTTTACGAAAAAATTAAAGACATGGTAGAAATTGTATGTAACCTAAATTGCGCATACTATAAGGCTACCATGTCATTTTATGATTTAAGTATCACAAGTAGATACTTAGAGGTGAAAAAGTAAAGTAGCTATTTTTGCCATTAACGCAGTCGACATCAAGCGTAGGTGGCCCATTCTGATTTTGAAAATCCAACCTAACAATTTGTCCCTAATAATCCCTCCATCTTAGGCTCTGTCTACGTTACAACCTGCACAAGGTCTCCTATTAAATGTTTTGCCCTAAAATCCCCAATCTTAGGGCCTCCTGTCCTTAAATATCTAAGTTTTTTGCCTCAAGCCTTGTGTAAACAAGCCCTATGTTGGGCCGCTTTAGCAGGGGATAGTTTTAGTTGAGACTTGTTTTCATAGTTTAAAAAGAGAAAACATTTATTACATATTAAAATGTAAAGAATGTTTTTTTTGCAAACTTAATTTTGTCTTTTTGTCTCTATATGACAGTTATGCTCTTAAATTAACTCTGCAGCCTTATGTCTTTTTTGCTACAATTTTCATGTTATTTGAGGATTTTTTTATGACAGATAAGAAAAAGTCTGAGGCTATAGGTGGCATTGATGCCTTAGTTAAGGCCATAGCTTCTATAAGCAATGTTGAGCTTGATTTTGACAATATAAAACCTGAGGTCTTTGATCTTAAAGAGCAAAGAAAAAAGGAAGCATATTTGGCATCTGTAGAAATTGCTAAGGAACGAACTTTAAAGCGTAGGCAATATGTAGATGAGATGCACTCTCAAGGTCAGATTATAGCTGATTTGAATTTCAGTACTTTAAAGTCGGACCCGGCTAATGCTAAGGCAATTATGGCAGCTCAGGGTTTTTGTGCATCCCTGGAAATACCTCATGCTCCGCTTTTGTATTTGCTCTCAGGAGGTCCTGGTACTGGTAAAACAGCTATAGCCCATGCTGTTGCTAATCGAATTTTAATGGAAACCTCAAATAGGCATGTAATCTTAGTAAATTACGAGGCCTTAAAGAAAAGTAGACTCTTTATGGCTCGCGAAAATGCAGAGGTGACAGCTGAAAAGCAGCAGGATTGGGAGCGATACCTAAACGTAGATTTACTGATTATTGATGGCCTTTGTGCAAATAACGAGGGGTTGACAGTTTTCGATCAAAAGATTTTAGTTGATCTTCTGCGTTCACGTTTTAGAGCTTCTAAGGATATGATGATTACAACTCCTGTAAGTTTTACTCAGTTACATCAGGCCATAGGTGATGGTTTGTATGAGTCTATAAAAGAATATTCTGTAATTTCTGAGACTTTATATGGTAACAGTAGACGTCAGCCTTTGATAGTAGATGGAGTGGTAATGCCCTAATGGCCAGTGTAATTTGTTTTGATTTTGGTTTATCTCATATTGGTGTTGCTGTAGGAAACACAAACCTTAGGACTGTAAGTCCGCAAAAAGCACTTAAGGCTACAGATGGTATACCTAACGCAGATGCCTTATCTAAGCTTATAAAAGAGTGGCAACCATCAACAGTGGTAGTTGGTTTGCCACTTAACATGGATGGGAGTTTTCAGGATTTAACCTTTAAAGCTAAAAAATTTGGAAATCGTATAGCGCAGAATTTCAAGGTAAAAGTTGAGTTTGTAGACGAGCGTTTAAGTTCTGTTGAAGCTAAAGAAGAGATTTTTTCAAAAGGCGGTTTTAGGGCCTTAAAAAAAGATAAAGGTAGAATTGACTGCGCGGCAGCAGCTACCATATTAGAACAATATTTTAACGAGCTAAAAAATGAGTGCTAATAGAGATAACGTCAAAGAACTTTTAGATGAGATTGAAGCTGAACTTAAAAAACTAAATTTATGGGGAGGAGAGAATAATCGACCTTATGATGAATGTTTTTTAAGTACAATCCCTTTTTTTATGGATAAGATGGATTTTCATCAATGGCTTGAGTATGTGCTTTTACCAAAGATGAGGGAAATTCTAGATAGTGGTTTTGATCTTCCTGGAAATCTTTTAGTACACACCTATGCTCAGGAGTACTACCGACATAAATTAGATGCTCATGCTCATCTAGTAAGACTTTTACGGGCCTTAGATCTTAGCTGTAATCCTAAGCTTAAGGTATAAACTATGCATAGATCTTAAAAATACCTAAAACTTATGGATTTTTGACACGTGGCAAATCTTTCATCTTTAAAGGAAAAACTGAAAATACCTGCAAAGGTAAGCGGAACTTTAAATAAGGTTCGAACCAATTCAAAAGTGGCTCGAGGCTTAGCCATTGGTTCTACTGCCTATAAAAAAATGGCAGTCTTTAAGATAGGCACTCCTATTTTGGTATTAGCCTGTCTGTCTATGATTACACTGCCTATGCCACCTCTTTTGCTTGATATGCTCTTTTCTTTGAACATATCTTTGTCAATGATAGTGCTTCTGGTAGCCATTTACTCTAAAAAACCCCTGGATTTTGGTTCTTTTCCTTCGGTCTTGCTTTTAACTACAATCTTGCGTTTGGCTCTAAATGTGGCCTCAACCCGCGTTATTTTATTGCATGGACAGGAGGGATCTGCAGCTGCAGGAAAGGTAATTGAGGCTTTCGGTCAGGTGGTAATGGGGGGCAATTACGCTGTAGGTATTATTGTTTTCTCTATTTTGCTAATCATAAATTTTAAAGTAATTACCAATGGTGCAGGACGTATTGCTGAGGTTTCTGCACGCTTTACCCTAGATGCCATGCCAGGCAAGCAAATGTCGATTGACGCTGATCTTAATGCTGGTTTAATTGATCAAGAAGGGGCCCGTGCTCGCCGTATTGAGGTTACTCGTGAGGCTGACTTTTACGGAGCTATGGATGGTGCTTCTAAATTTGTAAAAGGTGATGCGGTAGCAGGCCTTCTTATTATGGTCATAAACCTTTTAGGAGGTATGTTTGTAGGTGTCTTTCAGCATGACCTTTCAATGGCTACATCAGCTACTATCTATACTATTTTAACTATAGGTGATGGATTAGTAGCTCAAATTCCGGCTCTATTATTATCAGTAGCCTCAGCCATTATTGTGACTCGTCAAAGCTCATCGAAAAAAGAAATGGGTGAGCAGGTTGTAAATGAATTATTTGCAAATCCTAAGACAATGTTCATAGTAGGTTTTGTCCTGTTTGTTATGGGTATTGTTCCGGGAATGCCTCATTTGGCCTTTTTAACTTTATCCTCAGTCTGTGCCGGCATAGGCTTATATATTAGGCACAGAGAAAAAGTTAAAGCTCTTGAGGCTTTAAAGGAGGATAAAGTTGAGGTTGTACCTCAGGCAGAACAGAAGGAATTATCCTGGGATGACGTCTCTGAGGTTGATGTTATAGGTCTTGAGGTAGGATACAGGCTAATTCCTCTTGTGGATAAAACGCAAGGCGGTGAGCTTTTAACACGTGTTAAAGGTGTAAGAAAAAAGCTCTCACAAGATCTTGGTTTTCTCATTCCCCCAGTACATATTCGTGACAATTTGGATTTAGGTCCTAATATGTATCGAATTACTTTAATGGGAGTTACCTTTGGTGAGGCAGAGGTCTCCCCTGATAGGGATTTAGCTATAAACCCAGGCCAGGTTTTTGGTGATATTGAAGGTATAAAAACACAAGATCCCGCCTTTGGTCTTGATGCTGTTTGGATTGCTAAATCCGATAATGACAAAGCTTTAGGTTTAGGCTATACGGTGGTTGACTGCGCTACCGTTATTGCAACACATATGTCGCAGATATTAGTTAATAACTGTGCCTCACTTTTAGGTCAGGAGGAGGTTCAGAATATCTTAGATATTGTAGCTAGATCTCAGCCTAAGCTTGTAAATGGCTTAGTTCCATCAGTTCTAAGTTTGGGCCTCTTAACTAAGATAATGCAGAATCTTTTAAATGAAGGCGTGCCAGTTCGGGATATGCGTACTATGCTTGAGACTTTAGTTGAATATGCTCCTAAGAGTCAAGATCCTGAGGTTTTAACTGCTGCCTGTCGTATAGGTTTAAGGCGTTTAATCTTACAGGATATTTGTGGCGGAGAGAATGTAATTCCGGTGATTACCTTAGCACCTGATTTAGAGAAAGTTCTGCATCAATCATTACAGTCAGCCCAAGGTGCGAGTGTTGGAATTGAGCCTGGTATGGCTGATAGATTACAACGTTCCTTACAGGATGCCTCTGCTAAACAGGAGATGGCAGGAGAACCTGCGATACTCTTAACCTCAGGTATGCTAAGACAAACATTATTCCGTTTTGTAAAAAATACTATTCCAGCTTTGCGAGTTTTATCTTATCAGGAAATTCCTGATGATAAACAGGTTAGAATTGTTTCTGTAATTGGCAATGGTCAGGATGCTCCTGGAAGAATTGAACAATAAAGTATTAAAGTCTGGGTTATATAAAAGTTTTTTTATAAAATTTTGGCTATAATTTTGAAATAACGATTTTTTTTAAGAAAGAGACTTTTTAAGGCTATGAAGCTTAAACGATTTACAGCGCCTGATATGAGACAGGCTCTAGCCAAGATCCGAGCCGAGTTAGGTGCGGATGCTGTAATTATGTCCAATCAGAAAACCTCAGAGGGCATAGAGATTATCGCAGGTATAGAAGAGCCTCAAAAGGATCCTAATCTTTTAGATAGACTTAAGGATGATGAGGTAAGTTTAAGTCTTAATAATAAAACAACAGAAAAAAAGATTGGGGGAGAGAAAGCCTCAGGATTTGCGCAAAGCCTAATTGAAATTTTAGAGCGTCAATCAAAGCTTAAGCAAAAAGAAAATACCATAAATTCGTTATCATCAGTTAAAGACGTCGTCAAAAAGTTGCCAGAACCATCTCTTGAGGAAGAGGAGGAGATCTTCAGAGATAAAGCCTTATCTGAGAGGAAAGAGGGGGCTCAAGTTAAAGAGCGCAAGGCAAGAGCTCCAAAGCCTTTATCATGTCAGGATGATTTCTCCTCAATTTTTAAATCTAAAGAGCAAAAAGAGTCCATAAAAGAGATTTCCGAGAAAAAACATGGCATTTCTTCTTATAAAGATGACTCTTTAGATAAGGGAGATGAAACTTTAGAATTAAAGCGCATGAAAGATGAGCTTTATTCAATTCGAAAGCTTTTGCAATTTGAGTTAGCAGGTCTTTTGTCTGATAATCGCTCGCGTAAGGAACCGGTGCGAGCTATGACGTACGAGCTTTTAAAGGGGGCTGGTTTAAGTGATAAATTAAGCCAAAGCTTAAGTCAAAAAATTGATGCAGATGCATCATTTAATTTTGCGTGGCGTCAGTTATCTGAGATTATTTCAGATAAATTGCAGGTAGGTCAGGACGAGATCATAAATGAAGGTGGAATTGTAACCTTAGTAGGTCCTGCCGGTGTAGGTAAAACCACAACTTTAGCTAAGCTTGCTGCAAGATTTGTTATGAAATATGGCCCTGAACAATTGGCGATTGTAACTGCGGATCATTACAGAATAGGTGCTGTTGAACAGATTAAGACTTACGGTCGAATCATGGGATGTACAGCACTTGCGGTCAAATCCTATGCAGAAATTCCTAAACTTTTGCTAACTTTAGGCGATAAAAGTTTAGTACTTATAGATACGGTAGGCGTAGGTCTTAATGACGAACGTTTTGGCACACAACTTGCACAATTAAAACAGCAGTCGCAGCTTAAAATGCGACATTATCTGGTTTTACCAGCAACTGCACAACGCAGAGTCTTAGAACAGGTTTACTCTCATTTTAGTGATATTTCCCTTACAGGACTTATCTTAACTAAGATTGATGAGTCTTTAAGTTTAGGAGATGCTTTATCTGTGTGTCTTGAACGGGATTTATGTCTAAGCTATGTCGCATGTGGTCAGAGAGTACCTGAGGATCTCAAAGTTCCAAGTGTACGGGAGATGACTACTAACCTGCTTTCAAGTATAGAAAATGATGCCGTGCGTCAAATTAAGCTCTAAACGCCGGCTTAAAATATTATTAGGATAAACTTTATGCAAGAAAAACCGACCCATGGTGTAAAGGTGATTACCGTCACCGGCGGTAAAGGCGGTGTTGGCAAATCAAGTGTTTCCTTAAATTTGGCCACAGCTTTAAGTAAGATGGGCAAAAAGGTCATGCTTTTTGATGCTGACTTAGGTCTTGCCAATATCGACGTGATGTTAGGTCTTAGAGTTACTAAGAATCTAGGCGATGTGTTGCATAATCGCTGCGAGCTTGAGGACATTATTCATGATGGTCCTTTTGGTTTGCGTATAGTTCCCGCCTCTTCAGGTCTTAAGGAAATGGTTGAACTTTCAGTTGAACAACACGCAGGCTTAATTCGAGCTTTCTCCTCATTAAAAGAAGATCCTGATGTTTTAATTGTTGATACTGCAGCGGGTATCTCTGATATGGTTCTGTCTTTTTGTAGAGCTGCGCAGGATGTGCTTATGGTAGTGTGCAACGAGCCTACATCTGTTGCCGATGCCTATGCGCAAATGAAGGTTTTATCTAAAGATTATGGCGTTAATCGCTTTAAGATCGTCGCCAACCAATTACACTCCCTTGAGGAGGGTAAGAAGATGTATCAAAAGTTAGTTAATGTAACAGATCGCTTTTTAGATGTAACCTTGGAGTTAGTAGGTTGCATTCCAGTAGATTTAAATATGAAAAAAGCAATTAGGATGCGCTCATGTGTGGTAGACGCATTTCCAACCTCACCTGCAGCCCGTGCTTTTAAGACATTAGCAACTAGAGTTGCCTCATGGCCAATTCCAGATCTAGCTTGTGGACATCTTGAATTCTTTGTTGAAAATCTCGTTTTAAAGGAAAAAGAGCCTAAATAAAGCTTTTAACTCATCCTTAATCATAATTATTGTATAGAATGGTAGAATATTAGGGAGATAAGATCTTTTAACATTGAGTTTTATAAAAAAAATAATCAAGACTTTAGTTTTTTAAAAGAACAATAATAATATGGCAGGGTTTTTAAACGGCGCAAAAGCTTATAAGGCAGTGCAACATAATGATTTATCAGAACAGGTGGCAAAATATGCTCCACTTGTAAAACGTGTTGCATTGCATTTGAAAGCTCGTTTACCAAATTGTGTTGAACTTGATGACTTAATTCAATCTGGCATGATAGGTTTAATTGATGCGCTTAATAATTTTGAAGATGGTCATGGAGCTGTCTTTGATACCTATGCCGTAATCCGTATTCGCGGATCTATGATAGATGAGCTTAGACATTCAGATTGGACTCCTCGATCTGTACATCAAAATAGTCGTCTTATCTCAGAGACTATTGCAAGCTTATCTCATCAATTAGGACGAGAACCTAATGATACAGAAATTGCCAAGGCTCTTAATGTTGATATTGAAAAATATCGGCAGATGCTTTTTGACTCTAATAATACGCAGATTTTAGGTATTGAGGATCTAGGCATTACTGATGACGTAATTTCAGAATCTGGTAGTAGCAGAACTGATAAACTGTTTGATAGTTTAGCTACCTCAAAATTTAAAATAGCATTAGCTCAAGCTATTTCTAAATTATCAGAACGAGAACAGCAGGTTTTGGCTTTGTATTATGATGAGGAGTTAAATTTACGCGAAATAGGAAAAGTCTTAGAATTAAGCGAATCCCGTATAAGTCAGATTATGACACAATCTATGCAAAGGTTGCGTAGCATGTTAAAAGACTGGCGCGAGGCTTCATAAATAAACGTTATTACTTTTTTCAATGTAGAGCATAACGACTTTTTTATCTTAGGATAGGAGTTTATCTTGGATAAGAATATCAAGATATTAATAGTCGATGATTTTTCGACTATGAGACGCATTATTAAAAACCTGTTACGAGATCTTGGGTATAACAATACCTATGAGGCAGATGACGGGGCTACCGCACTTCCAATGCTTGAGGCTGGCGATTTTAAATTCGTAGTTACAGACTGGAACATGCCTATTATGCAGGGAATTGATCTATTACGTGCTATTCGTAAGAGTAGCAAGCTTAAGTCTATACCTGTTTTAATGGTTACAGCTGAGGCTAAGCGCGAGCAAATTATTGAGGCTGCAAAAGCTGGTGTAAATGGGTATATTGTTAAGCCATTTACCGCTGCAACCTTAAAGGAAAAACTAGATAAGATTTTTGAACGTTTTGAATAGAGCGGAGAAATTTAGTGAATAGCTTTGATACCGATGCGCTTCTTAATGACGAATTTAGCCAGGCATTAGGTGATGATAACTCATCAAAAGGTGAGGACAATGACAAAGTTTTGACTATTGAAGCTCTAGATGATATCAAGAGTTTAGTAGAAGCCGGTATGCAAGAGGAAGCTATAACTCAGCTTACAGCCTTAGCTTCAAAATTTACTAAAGATAAAGGAACTGAGCTTGATAATCATGCAATTTATGCTCAAGTGGGGAACCTTACTCGCGATTTGCATACTGCTTTATTGCAGTTTGCCGATGATGAGCGTCTTAGAATTATCTGCAAAGTCGAGATGCCTACTGCATCTGAACGCCTAAGCTCAATAATTACAATGACCGATAGTGCCGCTACACGTACTATTGATGCTGTTGATGTCTCAGAAAATCTTGTTCATGGATTATCTGAGATTGTTGCAAGCTTACTTCCTACCTGGGAGAAGCTGATGCGAGGTCGTATAGATAGATACGAGTTTGTTTCCCTATGTCATAAGGTAGATAATCTAGTACATCAAACCGACCTTTACTCTAAAAAAATTAATGAACAATTAAACAACATACTAATGGCTCAGGATTATCAGGATTTAACTGGACAGATGATTCAAAAGGTCATCAAACTAGTATCTGAGGTTGAAGACAAGTTATTAAATTTCCTTACGACATTCGGAACTAATGCTGATGAAATTGTGCTTTTAGATAATGAAGTCAACGAAACTTTAAATGGATTAGCCCCTCAAGGCCCGGCAACAGATAGTGCAAAAGCAAGTGAGAATGTTGCCTCCTCACAAGATGAGGTGGATGATCTTTTAGCAAGTTTGGGATTCTGATTTAAGGAGACCTAAAGATGGATGAGGAAATTCTCCAAGATTTTATTGTTGAAGCCGGCGAAATTATTGAGCGTCTTGACGAACAGCTAGTTCAAATTGAAAAGACTCCGGATGATCGAGATCTGCTCAACGCCATCTTCCGCGGTTTCCATACTGTAAAGGGTGGTGCCGGGTTTTTACAATTAAATGCACTCGTGGATGTATGTCACGCTGCAGAAAGCCTGTTTGATGAGTTACGTAATGGCCGTATCCATATGAGTCCTGTACTTATGGATTACGTGCTTAAAGCTTATGATGAGATCACCACCATGTTTGACGTGGTGAAAAACGGTGATATTCCAGAGAATGCTCCATCCTCCTTGATTGAAAGCTTGCATAAGTTAGCCCAAGGTGAAATTCCTGACGATTGTTCATGTGAAAGTACAGAAGAAAGCAAAAAGGAAGATAAAACTTGTGATAATGCCGTAAAAGAGGCTGTCGTAGATGAGCCTAAAGAGGAAGTGAAAGATACCGCACATTCTGATAGTAACTCTATTGACGATATCACAGAAGAGGAATTTGAAGCGCTTTTAGATCAGTTACATGGCAAGGGCAGAGCACCTGGAATGGATGGCGATCCTGCAGCTGATGCAACCGATGCAGACTTTGATGAGATGCTAAAGGGGATTGATCTTGAGCATATTACAGATAATTCAAGTCATAAGGAAGAAAAAGATAAGTCTGATTTAGATGCTAACTCTCCCTTAGAGGATCAAGCAAAAGTTTCTCTTCCATCTCCATCTGAATTATCAAAAGCTCTGAATACCTCACACCATGAGGAAAATAAGACTGAAAATGTTGTAGCAAATCAAAGTAACAAGCCTTTGATTGAGGCTGAGACTACAGTGCGTGTGGATACTCAGATCCTAGACGATATTATGAACTTAGTAGGAGAACTTGTTCTAGTTAGAAATCGTCTTGTAAATATGGCCTCTCACCGTTCAGATCAGGAAATGAGCAAGGCTATATCTAATTTAGACGTAGTAACAGGTGATCTGCAAAACTCCGTCATGAAAACCCGCATGCAGCCGGTAAAGAAAGTCTTTGGTCGTTTCCCTCGTGTCGTACGTGATCTCTCTCGTAAACTTGGTAAGAAAATTGAATTACGCATGGAAGGAGAGGAGACAGAGCTTGACAAGAATTTAGTTGATGCACTAGCTGATCCTATGGTTCATATGGTGCGCAATTGCTGTGATCATGGTATCGAAACTCCTAAGGAGCGTATTGCCTCAGGCAAGGATGAGCTTGGTATTGTAACCTTATCTGCCTCACAGCAAGGAGATCACATACTTTTGCAGATCAAAGATGATGGCAAGGGTATGGATCCTGATATTTTAAGACAGGTTGCAGTTCGTAAGGGAGTAATTGATCAAAGCACAGCTGATCGTATCTCTGATGAGGATGCTTTAAATTTAATCTTCGCTCCGGGATTTTCTACAAACACTGAGGTTACAGATATCTCAGGTCGTGGTGTAGGTATGGATGTAGTCAAGACTAATATTTCAAAGCTAAATGGTACGGTACGGGTATTATCTGCCTATGGTAAAGGTACAACCATTGAAATTAAGGTTCCATTAACTTTAGCTATTTTACCTACTTTGATGATTTCAGTATCTAAGCGTACCTTTGCTCTGCCTTTAACATCAGTTTCAGAGATCTTCTATTTAAGCTTAGATTCAATGCGAAATGTTGATGGCTTAAACACCATAGTAATTCGCGACAAGGCTATACCTTTATTCTTCTTAAAGCAGTGGTTTGAAAATGCCCCGATACAGGAGTACCTAGGTCAAAAAGCTCATATTGTTCTTGTACAGGTATCAGCAGCACAACTTGTAGGTCTTGTAGTTGATGATCTTTTAGGACAGGAAGAGGTGGTAATAAAGCCTCTTGACAATGTTTTAAGACACACACCAGGCATGGCAGGAGCTACGGTTACATCAGATGGTGGAATTGCGCTAATTTTAGACATTCCTGGCCTAATTCGTGCTTATGCTCATAAGAGTGCAGAAAGATATTAAAGGAAAGCTATATGCCTTTAAAAGTTTTAATCGTTGATGATTCTTCGTTCTTTAGAAAACGCCTTAAAGAAATCATAGAGGCTGACCCAAGCTTAAGTGTTTGTGGTGAGGCTTGTGATGGTAAGCAGGGCGTTGAACAGGTATTAAAACTTCATCCAGATGTTGTAACTATGGATGTAGAAATGCCTGTTATGGATGGCATTACTGCGGTAAAAGAGATTATGGCAAAATCTCCTGTGCCTATTTTAATGTTCTCCTCTCTGACATTCGAAGGTGCTAATTCAACATTTAAGGCTTTAGAGGCAGGTGCTATCGATTTTATGCCCAAAAATTTTGGGGATATAGCGCATCGCAAGGAAGATGCTTTAAACGCCTTGCGCTCATCGATAAAAGCCGTAGCCCGCTCCCGCTTTAGCATTAGGCGACCTACAGCCTCACGCCTTAGTACTGCTCCTAAATTAAGTACTCAGGTTAAAGATCTTAGGCTATCTTCTCTGACTTCATCAGCTTCAGTCTCTACCTTAAGAGGTACCACAGCAAGACCTCAGATTACAAAAAGTCCTCTTACACATGATGGGGGAACTTTGGTAACCGCAAAAGAGTCTGGTGTATTTGGTCAGTACAAGAAAATAAGCGAGATGCTAAGTCGTGATCAAGGGTTACCTGCATCAGCTCGTAAGTTTACTTTTGGTGATCATAAAAATGAGACTACCAGCTTTAAGCGCTCTGGTAAATTACATTCTGTTTTGGCAATAGGCTCATCAACCGGAGGTCCTATTGCTTTACAAAATCTAATTCCAAAATTACCTAAGATAAATGTGCCAGTTGTGATAGTTCAGCACATGCCTGCATCTTTTACTAAAACTTTTGCACAGCGTTTAGATGCTATGTCGACTTTGCATGTAGTTGAGGCCTCAGATGGTGAATTACTGGAGCCTAATACTGTATATATTGCTCCAGGTGGCATGCAGATGATATTTGAACGTTTAGGTACAAGAGCCCGCGTTAGAATAATCAAGGATACAGGTCGTGTAGCCTATAACCCTTGTGTTGATGTATCTTTTGCCTCATTAGCCTCAATTTATGGGGGGAGAGTATTAGCCATGATTCTCACTGGAATGGGATCAGATGGGTGCGAGGGGTGTAGAATTCTTAAGGAAAAAGGCTCTGTTATATGGGCACAGAACGAGGAATCCTGTGTAGTTTACGGCATGCCTCAGGCTATTGTAAATGCAAGACTTGCAGATCTTGTTTTACCTTTAAATGATTTTGCATCGTGTATAGCAAAGGAGTTTTAATATCCTAAGTTAATGCAGAGAGCAGAAAAGAGCTAATTATCTTGAATATATATTTAGAGTTTGTTTTATAGAAGCCTTATAGGCTTAAGCTTTAATTTTTAATAGATAAAAAACTGATAAATCTTTGATGTTAAAGACTATAAGGATGTTTAAATATATAGAATAAGAGATAAGGTATAAGCGGAAATTTATGCTTATCTTTAAAAGGTAAGTACTTGTTTAACTAAAATAAAAGAGGACGGCGAGACCTAATCTGTAAATACAGAGGATTTAGCGCTGATTTTATATGAACTTTTTAGGCGTTTTTTTAGGCATAGGCTGTATTATCGGCTGTATGATGCTCGAGGGTACCCATCCTGGTATTTTATTAAACTTACCTGCATTCTTATGTGTAGTAGGTGCATCATTCTTTGCCTGTTGGGTGCAATTCTCAGTTCCTGTAATTTTAGGAGCTATTAAGTGTTTTTTCTGGATCATAGCTCCCCCACGTTATAATTATGTAGCCCAGGTAGAACTTTTGGTAAGTATGTCAACCACAGCCCGTCAGCAGGGACTTTTGGCTTTAGAAAATTCAATTGGAGCTGCTAACGATGACTTTACACGAGATGGCATTCAAATGATTGTCGACGGTGTAGATAAGGATTCCTTAAAAGCTATGATGGAGAATGCCATTTTAGTTGAGGAGGAGAGACTTGCTCAGTGTGCAAAATTCTGGGAGAGTTTAGGTGGTTTTTCTCCTACTATGGGTATTATTGGTGCTGTTTTAGGCTTAATTCACGCTATGTCGCTTCTTGACAGACCCGATCTTTTAGGCCCGACCATTGCTTTGGCTTTCGTAGCTACAATTTATGGTCTGATTTTAGCGAACCTAATTTCCATTCCAGCCTCTAATCGTATTAAAACCTTAATTGGTGAGCAGTCATTATTCAAATACATGACATTAGAGGGGTTAATGTCAATTGCTTCGTCTGAAAATACTATGATGTTAAAGCGTCGTCTATCTGTTTATACAGGTGAGAGATCAGAGGTCTAAGGTAGTCAAACAATGAAGAAAAGGCCAGAAAGTCATGAAAATTTAGAGCGTTGGATGGTTTCTTACGCTGATTTTATGACCTTACTCTTTGCTTTATTTGTGGTACTTTATTCTTTTGCTATGGCAAAACAGTCTGAAGCTAAGTCTATGGCAGAGAGTATTGCTGAGGCTTTTAATATTAGTCCAAGTGCTCAAAGTATGAGTACGGGGGTATTGTTAGTTTCAGATTCATTGCAAAAGCAGATCTCAGATCAGGTTGAGGAAAATATTTCCAAAAAGTCTCAGGATAGAGAAACCATAAATAATGGTGGTGTGATCATGAATTTCACCATGTCACCTGGAGCCTCAGATTCTGTAAATAAAACAGATGAACAATCACAAACAGATCTTAACTCCCGTCAGGGGCAGGCAGATTCTACCTCAGCCTTAGGACAGCTTTTTTATGCAGAAAATACTGTCTCAAATTCACATCAGCCACATTCAAAAGATCCAAATGCTGGAAATAACACAGGAGAGGGTGGTTTTGCCTCAGGTTATGGCGACAGTAAGATTGCAGATGGCGGTAAGACCGAAATTGAAAGTAAGCATGAGGGGGACGGTAAAAACGGTCATCCATTTGATACGATTAAGCATTCTATCTCCCAGACAATTTCAGATAGGGGGCTTGAGGAAAATATTGAGGTAGATGAGGATCCTCATTACCTAAGTATTCGTATAAATTCAGGTTTACTTTTTGCTGAGGGAAGTGCTTCTGTTTTAGCTGCGTCCCGCTCTGTAATTTTAAGTATTGGTAATATCATAAAACCAATAAATAATTATGTTCGCGTTCGTGGATATACCGACAATACTTTTGAGCCTAACGGTATTTTCAAAAATTCCTGGGACCTATCAGCGGCGCGTGCGGTTAATGTTTTAAATGAATTAGTACAAGCTGGTGTAGCTCCTGAGCGACTTGCCTGTGAGGCTTATGGTGAGTTTTCTCCTACATATGATAATAATACCCCAGCAGGGAGAGCTCGTAACCGTTGCGTGGTAATTGCTATTTCCAGAGATGCGATTGAACCTAAGGAACTAAAACAAGCTCCTGAGGGTAATATTGAGGAAACTGATGATACAAGTATTGGGCGTCGTGCCGGAGATGGTAATATAAACGTCGTACGAGGAGATGATGCCTCAATAAAACTTAACTTTAATGGTAAATAGCCAGGATAAGGAGTTCGCATGCTAGTTTGGTCAATTGCCAGTCAGAAAGGAGGAGTTGGAAAAACTACAACTGTAGCCTCTTTAGCTGGATTTTTACAAAAAGAGCATCTTAGGGTTTTGGCTATAGATACTGATCCCCATGCCTCTTTGACTAGTTATCTTGGTTTTAATGAACAAGATTTAGAGCATAATCTTTATGATCTTTATGCAAATGATAGTTTAAGTCGAGAGAATGTGCTCAAATGCATTACTCATACACGCTTTTTAGGTCTTGATCTTATAGCATCATCAATGGCCCTTGCTACATTAGATAGAACTCTTTCAGGTAGAGTTGGTGTGGGTAAGATTTTAAATAAAAGTCTTAATTTAATTGAAGACTGTTATGATGTAGTCTTAGTCGATTGCCCTCCTGTATTAGGTGCTTTGATGGTTAACGCTTTAGTTGCAAGTACCATGATCTTAGTTCCAACACAAACCGAATTTTTAGCTTTAAAAGGTCTTGAGGGAATGGTTAGAACCTTTAGAATCATGCACAGCGCAGATAAAGAGCGTGATGTTAATTATCTAATTATTCCAACCATGTTTGACAAACGGACTAAGGCATCTTTACTGTCTCTTGAGCACTTAAAAGAGCATTATCCTGAGAACCTCTGGCAGGGTTTTATTCCTGTAGATACCTTATTCCGTGACTCGAGCGCTAAAAATATTCCTCTGCCTATAATGAATGATACCTCAAGGGGATCTGTAGCTTACCGAAGTTTACTTTGCGATTTAATCTCAAAAGAGCTTTGCATTCATAAAGAAAAGGTAAGTCCTGCTACTGCAGCTATTCTTGCATCAGATGAGAAAAAGACATCCTCTAAAGTGAATACAGAAGAGGTTTTAACTAATACTATGGAATCTCTTTTATCCTCGCAAGGAGAGATATATTCATGAGTTTAAATTATCATGACCGTGAAGATGAAACTCTGATCGATTACTTTCGTCAAATGCTTGAGGATAAAGATGAAATTACTCAAGAAATTGATAATAATGTTTTATCTTATCAAGATGAAGAAAAAACAGTTAATTTATCTCAAAATGAAGAGGAATTTGTATCCTCAGGCAAGGCTTTAGATAATAAAAAGGATTACCCTAAAGTAAAGTCTAAAGATATTGATGAAAAGGACGATCCTAAAGCTTATGGTCTTACTTTAGAAAAGATTGAGAATGACTATTATCCTCAGCCTCAGTTTCAGCATAGTGTTCAAAGTCAGGTAAGTACTCAAGTTCATGAAGGAGTAAGTCTTGAAAAGCTACTTGCGACTATGGCCTCAACTAGTACTGAAACTAAAACTCTAACTGAAAATAGTACTGAGAGTTTAGAAACAACTCTTGTAGATACAAATGTTTTAGAAAAAGAAAATACAGAGCTTAAAACCTTAAAGAAGATTGAGACAGAAAGTCAAATAAAAGATAAGGTAGATGATAAATCTTATACAGCTAATGCTCTTGGTGCAAAATCATTTAATAAAGATAATTTTGATGATTTGAATTGGGAAAATATTAGTCTTCCTAACGAATTTCAGGCTTTGTTTTTCCTGGTGCAAGGAGTAAGGTTTGCAGTTCCGTTAGTTGATTTAGGCGGTATTTTTGAAATTGAGCATTTAACAGCATTGTTTGGTAAGCCTAAATGGTATTTAGGTTTGGCAGATATTCGTGGACGCAAGATAAACGTAGTTGATACTTTATCTTGGGTAAAACCTGATGTTCAAGTGCAAAGTGAATATCAATACGGTATTTCTTTAGGAGATTCCTCTTGGGCTGTAGGATGCAATGTTTTAGAGGGCAATCGCATTTTAAGTAAAGATAATGTTAAATGGCGTGAAAAGTCAGGAAATAGACCATGGCTTGCGGGCATTGTCAAAAAAGAAATGTGTGCTCTTTTACATATTAAAGCACTTATATGTATGTTTGAGAACGGAATTGACCTAGAAGATTTAAAGATCTCCTAAATTTAGAATAAAGATAGGCCTTGCTCATAATTTTGAATAAAAATGATGTATTTAAGATCTATCTCTTGTTAATTTTAATAAAATAAGAAGAAATTATTGTACTTTGAGGTAACAAAGATGGGCAACATGGAAGAGAATAAGACTGAAGCTGTAAATATAAATGGCAAAACAGGTGAGTTACTGCGTTGGGTCACCTTTAAGTTAGGTCAGGAAATTTACGGCGTAAATGTTATGCAGGTACGTGAGGTTTTACGTTATACAGATATAGCACCTGTTCCTGGCGCACCTTCTTATGTTTTAGGTATTATCAATCTACGTGGCAATGTTGTAACTGTAATTGATACTCGTTTGCGTTTTGGAATGCAGCCAGCTGAGGTCACTGATAATACACGTATTATGATTATCGAAAGTGAAAAGCATGTGATTGGTATACTAGTTGATTCTGTAGCTGAGGTTGCAGATCTTAATACTGCAGATATTGATGACACTCCAAACGTAGGTACTGAGGAGAACGCCCAGTTTATAAGTGGGGTTTGCAATCGTAAGGATGATCTACTTATTCTTATAGACTTAACTAAACTCTTTACTGAAAGTGAGTGGCAGGAAGTATCAGGTCTTGCTGCTAATTAAAGAGTATTATTGTGCAGTCATATTTTGATTTACAGATCCTAGTCTTAGTAGGAGGGGCCGTGCTCCTCCTCATACTTATCTTATGTTCTTTTTTAATCAATAATAAAAAGATTTCATATCTTGAGTCATCTCTTGAAAAAAAGGAAAAAGCATTTAAGCAGTTTATAGATGAGACTAGTCAGAGTTTAAATAAGCTCTCTTCTGATTATCAGTCCGCAGTCAGTTCTCTTAAAGCTTATGAGCAATCAGTAAAGTTTCTAAAAGATAATCAACAGGAGTTTACTGATAATTTTAAAGGGATAAAAAATCGTTTAGATTCATGTGAATCTAATATACGAGCTTTAGCGCATAAAGTTTCTGAAAGTAAAAAAAATCAGGTTAATAGTCAAAGCGAAAATCTAAATAAAGCTGTTTCCATGCTTGAAAATGGTCTTGAGATTAAAGAGGTTGCAGATAAAACTTCATTAGCTGAGACTGAAGTACAAATGTTAAATGCCTTAAGAGCTTCAAATTTGCAGGAAACAAAAAAAGAAGAAAATTTAGTAAAAGAAAAAAATCTGGTTTTAGATCATGTAAATACTAAAGCTCCTATTGCAAATTTTAAAGCCCGCAATGCCTATGGCATAAAAGATCGTAGTTTAAAGAGATTACGATAGATTATTTTTGTAGTTTAAAAGGAGGGACTTATGGATTATCAGGCTGAAATTTCAAAACTCTCTTTAACACTAAATAAATTATATCCTAAATATAAAAAGATCTACGCTACAGCAGAATCTCTAACCGCAGGTCTTATCGCATCTTCAATTGTAAACACTCCCGGCAGTTCTGATTATTTTGACCGAGGCTTTATAACATATTCAAATGAGGCTAAGATAGAGCTTCTAGATGTCAGTGAAAGTGATCTGCAAAAAGAGGGGGCAGTAAGCGAGATCGTTGCAAGACAAATGGCGAAAGGGGCGCTTAAAAATTCTCATGCCGATTTTTCTGTGGCAGTTACTGGAATTGCAGGACCTGGTGGTGGGAGTGATGAAAAACCAGTTGGAACAGTGTGGTTTTCTTTGGCATCAATAGATGGAAAGATATATTCAAAACGTGAGATCTTTCCTGGCAATAGAGATGATGTGCGCGATAAAACCGTGATATTTGCCCTTAGATCTTTAATTAATATAACCAAGGGCTTAGATCCGTTTAGTGTCTAAATCCATCAGGGCGAGGCCTAAATTCATGCGGTCTGCCCATAGGAGGATGGAATTTTGACTTGTGATGTCTATCCTTATAATGGCCCCAACGTGGTGGTCTTTTGTGATAATTATGGTCATAATGGCGGGGGCCTACTGGTCCATACCCATCATAATTGCCCATATTTATAAAACCGTCAGGAGTAGATAAGTAAAACTCTGAGCTGTGTACTGAAAATGCCAAAGCCAATGCACTTAGAAGTAGAAATATCTTTTTCATATTAAACTCCAGAAATCAAAATCACTATTTGGTTTTTGAAAGTTTATAAACCTTTACTTATTTGTATTATGGTAAAAATTACTTAGTGCAAAATTAGGTTAAAGACTTTTTTATAAAAAAAAAGCATTCAACTAA
>CALFLJ010000114.1 GCA_937880335.1 uncultured Succinatimonas sp. | reverse complement strand
CGTCCTAGAAAATTTATAACTGAACCTTAGTACGGCGATTTGTGAAAGTTTTATTAAATTTAGTTATTTAAAAATGGCGCAAGTTTATTATGCGCCATTTTGGTTTAAACATAATGTTATTTTAGTCGTATTGTAAAAATTATCTTTTTATTTTTGGTATTACAAAACTTATAAGACTTGCTAGTATTATTAAGGCTAATACTGTCAACATAGTGTTATTAAGTCCGTAATTATCTCCAATTTTTCCTAAAGCTGGAGCAATTAAACCACCAAAACTAATACCTAGGCCTACTGTTATTCCTGTAGCCATACCTACGTGTAAACATAGATATTTTTGTCCTATTACAACAATTGGAGACATTCCGGCAAAGAAGAGCATGGCAAAAGGAATGAGCATTAAAATAGCAAATAAGGTGCTGTTAGTTAAGCAGAATATAGCTAAGAAAGGAATGCTTAAAATTGAGGCTATGCGAACTAATTTTATATAACCAAAACGGTCGGAGAAGAATCCTCCTAATAAAGTAGCAAGTGCACCACTTACAGCTACTAAGCCATTCATCATGGTTGCTATATTGTCATGCATTCCTAAAATATGTATAAAATAAAGAGGCAAGAAAGACACTAAACCAAACCAAGCGGCAGAACGGGCAAAGATTAGAAGTAATAAAATTGCCATACCTTTATAGTTTTCTTGTTCATTGCCTGAGACACTTTTAGCTTTGCGAACTCTTCTTTCATCCTCAAGAGAAATTTTTTGATAGAGAGGATATTTTTTTATAAAAATAATAAGCATGGCTAGAGCAGGGAGACAAAGTAATAATGTTGCCTGAAGCCCTAGTAATATATAGGCTAAGGTAAAGTAAATTGGTCCTAAAGCAAAACCAATATTACCTCCAACACTAAAAATACTCATACCTCTGCCTTTTTTTTCACCTGCAAATATATTGCTAAGTTTTCCTGCTGCAGGATGGAAAATAGCAAGACCTATACCATTGAAAGTGACAAGTAAAAGAATACTTAAAAAGTCAGTGCAAATACCGGTAAACATAATGCCTAAGGCAGACATGATCATTCCCATAGGCATCAAATAAGGTCGTGCTTTATGATCTGCAAGATATCCTGCTAGTGGTTGAACAACTGCATTTACAAGGGTATTTGCCATAACTAGAAAGGCCACCTCCTGATAAGAGGTAAGTCTTCCTTGTTGATACATATAAGCAAGAATTGCAGGTAGGGAGCCATGACAAAGATCATTTGCCAAATGGCCTCCCATAATAAAGTAATTTTCTTTAATTGTGTTCTGTTCCATATGTAACTCCCCGAAAGAGTCGACAATTATACACCTCAATCTTTAAGTAAAAAAAAACCTTAGTTTTTAGCTAAGGATTTGCTTTAGCATTTTAATGCAGTTTTTTTATTCTTTATTTATGGTTAAGGGTGATTTAAAGCCACCCATGTACAAGGTGTTTCTCCTGCTTTAGCTTCGCCTGTGGCTGTAGCAACTTTAGCTATGTCTGCAGAAGATTTTACAACTATAAGAGATGTCACGGATGATTGTAGATTGGACATAGCTTTGTTTAAATCAACACTTATGATTGTTTGCCCTTGTTTTACAGTGTCTCCACTCTTTACATGGGCATGAAAACCTTCTCCTACAAAACGTTTAGTCCCAATTCCACAAGTAACATAAACTTCAACGCCACAGTCCGAGCGGATTGCAAATGCATTATTTGATGAAATAATACGAGTGATAATTCCATCACAAGGGGCTAGAATTTCCTGACTTTCTGGGACAATTGCTACTCCATCTCCCACAATACATTCAGAAATTACCAAATCAGGCACTTCAGATAATGGTAGTAGTGTGCCTGAGATTGGGGCTATAAGCTCAAGATCAGCATCCTCTCGTGCAACTTTGCTTACATCATGCTTTCCAAAAAGCATTGACAAAAGGCCCATAAAAACTCCTTAACTATGAATATTGAGCTTATTTATAATTGAGGAAAGTTCCTTTCCAGTGAAAATTCCCATAATCTCATTATAAAGGTTGATATCAAATGCAGGTTTTAGTTGAACATCTATATTAAGCTGTTCAACTGCTTTTTTCATGCGACCAATTTGATAACCGTCTACTGCATAATAGTTAACTCCAAGTTTATAAAAAAATGGTAAAAGTTCGATACGAGGTGCATAACGTCCAGCAACACCTACTGGAACTCCTGCCTCATAAGCTGCTTTTGCTGCCATAACAATCATTTTTGCAAGGGCTGGAGTAAAAGCAATATCAGCAGGACGGGGGGCTGAGGCATATTCTGCAAGTGAACTTGTTCCTATAATAATCATTTTGCAGTCTTTTGCAAAAGCAGGGGCACACAAGACTGAAGATGGGGTTTCTATCATAAATCCAATCTCATATTCACCGTGAGAACGACCCTCGGCATCAAGTTCCTCAATGCTTTCAGCAACAAGTTTCCTCATGTAACGAACCTCGCTTAAACGAGTTACTAAAGGGAAAAGAATTTTTAGATGTCGTCCAACAGAGGAGATAAGCAAAGCTCGAAGTTCTTTCTTTAATAAACGAGATCCAACTTTTGCTCCGTAACCTGTTAAAGGTCCATTTTCATCTTCAATAATCTTAAAAAGAGGTGTTTTATCATCAGCAAAGTCAAAAGTTCTTGCTGCTATAGGAGCTTTTGGATCAATTTCTGAAAATAAGCGTTCAAAAGCTTCAATCATTTCATTTTCAGATGGTTCATGATCAAAACTTAGAAATAGGAATTCTGAACGAAGTAAACCTAAGCCATGAGTTGCGTATATAGAATTTTTCTTTATCTGTCTTATGGCACCAACAGCTCCTGAAATAGTAACATTGAGCAAGGAGTCATCATCTACTTCATCATGGAAAAAATCTTGTTGTTCAAGTAAGGTATGAGCTGTCTGATGTTCTGGATCAATAATGACCGCTCCATTGTTACCGTCAACTAAGAGATTACATCCATCTTTAATATTATCAAGTCCATTCACGCCGAAAACAGCAGGAATTCCAAGCTCACGAAGTACTAGACCTAAATGACCTGAATCTCGTCCAAGTTCAAGAACTACTCCTTTAACCTTTTCTACATTTAAAGCAAGAAAGAGTGCTGGGGTTAGATCTTGAGCTATGATGATGGCATCATTTTTTAGTTCTGGCAAAACTACTGTTTCATCATTGCGTCTTTGTAATGAGCTTATAAATTCCTGAATAATATTTTTTAGATCTCGATTATTATCAATAAGCTCTGGATCATCACTATATTTGAATTGTTCAAACTTTCCTAAAAGTACTGTTTTACAAGCATGAATAGCTGTACACCCACGAGCAATGAGATCAATAATTTCTTTTCTATTTTCTTTGTCTGTGATGAAGCCTCCGGCCGCTCCTAAAATATCTCGTTCGCGATCTTGACTTGGATTGCCTATTTGTCTTAAACGATTGGCAAAGTCGGTACTTTTTTTCTGGAATTTATCTATTTCCGCTTCGGGATCCAGTGTGTAAAGACTTTCAGGAATATTGTCCTCTACAGGGCGAGATATGGTTACTGCAGGGGCAAATCCCACCCCTGATGCGATAGAAACTCCAGATAAAGTATACATAAGTTGCTCCTTTAGGCTTTATGCACGCTTAGACATTTCTAAATAATAACGAGTTCCTGCACAGACTGCTGCAGGAGGAATTAAAAGATTTAAAATTGGTATAGCTAATAAGAAAGCAATTACAGCTCCGAATGTAAAAGTAGGTATAGGATGTGTTTTTAAATTAGCTTTCATAAAAGCAAAAGGTATTTTGTGATTATCATATGCATAGTCAACATATTGTAAACATCCCATCCACGCAGTTAATAAAAACCATAAAATAGGGGCTATAAAATTTATAACCGGAATAATTGTTACTAAAAGACAGATAAGTGCAAGAGGGATAAAGAATAATTGTTTTTGTAATTCCCGTTTAAGAATACGAGGAATATCTTTCAAAATTGCTAACCAAGACATGTCCTCAGATTTAGTTCCGTTTAATTTTAACTCTACAGCATCAGCCAACATTCCATAGAATGGAGATGCAATAATGGTTGCTATGGTTGTAAAGAAATAGCAACTAACAAAGATAATTAAAGCTGCAAAAATAAAAGATATAATATAGGCTAAAAATGCAAGGAATTCAGGCCACATAGCAACCATGTTAAAGATCCACTCTGATATATAACTATAAAGAATATATCCTAATGTGGACATTAGTATGAGGTTGATTAAAACCGGAATAATTATATAAAGACGGCATTCTTTTGAGATGGCAATTTTAAAGCCATCTACTAAATAATTTATGGCGTCAGCCATTGTTATTGGGTTTGACCTAGAATGCGACATGAAAGGCTCCTTTATTTTCAAGTTGGTAGCTTATTTTAATGATGTCCCTTATATAATACACCATGAATTATATTGTCTTAATTGGACTATGGAGAGAATAGATGTCACTTAACGATTCAAGCGCATTAATCTTAATTATAGGCGCTTTAGCTGTTTTAGCTTTTGTGATTCACGGCTTATGGTTTTCAGGTCGCAGTATCAACCGTAAATTAGCTAAAAACAATAAGGAAGATCAAGAGATCGTTAAGTCAGAAGGTGTAGGTAAGGTTAGAATTGTGACTGCAAAAGAACCTTCAGAAAATACAGAATTAAAGCTTGAAACTTATGGACAACCTGTTAAGGGACAAACTCAAGCAAATCCTAATAATACAAATCAAGTTTATCAGAATAAAAATGAAGTTAATCTTGAGTCCTCTGTGACACAAAATAATGCTCCTTCGTTGATTAAAGAGAATTCATCTCTTGAGATTAATGTTTTTGCAGATCCTGATCATCCTTATAAGGGACTTGATATTGAAGAGATTTGTAGCAAATTTGGTTTTTTGCGTAATTCTCAGAATATGTTTTGTGTTTATGAAGATCCTAGCGCCGAAAAACCTATTGTGGTTTTCCGCATATGTTCTTTAGAGCGCCCTTATAAATTTCCTGAAAATATGACTGATTATAAAACACAGGAATTAGCTTTATATATGAAAGTGCCTCAAAGAGGTAAGGCTGTGCCTTACTTTAAGGCTATGTGCATGGCAGCTGACATCTTTGTCTCTCAGTTAGGAGGCATAATGCGCGACAATTATGAAAAGACTTTAACTTCTGAGGATTTAGAAAAAATAGAAGATGCTCTGCGAGTTTATGATAATCCTGAGGAAAGTCTTTAACTTATGGCTATTTTAAATTATAAAGAATATAAAGATGCTGTAGAGCTTTTAAATCGTTATGCAAAGGCTTATTACGTAGATGATGAACCATTAGTCCCTGATGCAGAATATGATCGTATTTATCAGGATGTTGAAGCTTACGAGCTTCTGCATAGCGATGAGATGTTAAAAGAGTCTCCAACACAACGTATTGGTGGTTTAGCATTAAAAGAATTTTCTCAAGTAAGTCATAAAGTGCCTCTCATGTCTATGGGGGATATTTTCGATAATGATGAACTCCATGATTTTGATAGGCGAATGCAAGAGTCATTAGGTTCAGGAAATCTTGAGTACTGTGCTGAACCAAAATTAGATGGATTAGCGGTTTCAATTATTTACGAAGATGGATATTTAACACAGGCTGCCACTAGAGGCGATGGTCGAGTTGGAGAAAATATTACAGAAAATGTAAAAACCATTAAATCTATACCACTGCGCCTTACAGGAGAGAATATTCCTTCTTATCTTGATGTACGTGGTGAAGTATTTATGCCTCGTGATGGCTTTAATAAGTGGAATGATCGAGCCAGACTTAATGGAGGCAAAGTATTTGCTAATCCAAGAAATGCTGCTGCAGGAAGTTTAAGACAATTAGATCCAAAAGTAACAGCAAGTAGACCTTTAACATTTAATGCATATTATGTAGGAGCTTGCGAGGGATATTCTTTACCCACCAACCAATATGATAGATTGCTTGAATTAAAGAAATTTGGAATTCCTGTAAATCCATTGATACGTAAGGTCTTAGGTGTAAAAGGATTGAGTGATTTCTATAAGGATATTTTAGAGAAGCGTCCTACACTTAATTACGATATTGATGGTGTAGTTCTTAAAGTAAATGACTTATTTTTTCAAGAGCAACTAGGTTTTACTGCTAAAACTCCGCGTTGGGCCATAGCTTACAAATTTCCACCTGAGGAAGTTTTAACGAAGCTTTTAGATGTTGAGTTTCAAGTCGGAAGAACAGGTGCTGTAACACCTGTTGCAAGACTTGATCCTGTTTATGTAGGTGGAGCTACAGTTTCAAACGCTACATTACATAATGCAAATGAAATTGAGCGTTTAGGCGTCAAAATCGGAGATATGGTAATTGTAAGACGTGCTGGAGATGTAATTCCTCAGATTGCAGGAGTGGCGTTAGATAGAAGAGCTAATGATTGTAAAGATATTGTTTTCCCAACTGTTTGTCCTGAATGTGGTTCAAGTTTAGAGCGTGTTGCAGGAGAGGCTGTAATTCGTTGTACGGGAGAATTAGTTTGTCCTGCGCAATTGCGTGAAGCTGTAATTCATTTTGTATCAAGGGATGCAATGGATATTGAAGGCTTTGGTGACAGAATTGTTGAGGAATTAGTTAACTCTAAAAAAGTTTCTTCTGTTTCTGAGCTATATTCTTTAACAGAAAGCGATCTGGCAACCACGATTTTAGATAGTGGATCAAGCGATAGGGCTCCTCGACTTTTAGGGCATGTGGTAGCAAAAAAATTATGTAAAGCAATTGAGTCGTCTAAGAAAGTTCCTTTTAATAGATTTATTTATGCCTTAGGAATTCGAGAGGTTGGAACCTCAACTGCGAGGTTATTGGCAACTAATTTTAAAGATTTAAATACCTTAATGGCCGCTGATTTTAATAAACTTACAAATATCCCTGATATTGGTCCTGTTGTAGCAAATCATATTTTAGATTTCTTCAATGAGCCACATAATCAGGAGATTATAAATAAGCTTATAGCTAAAGTTGGTGAGGGCGCATGTGGTATAGAAATTGAACCCTTGATAAATGAAATAGTTCATGATGAAAGATCTTCTAAACTAAGTGGGCAAACCTTTGTTATAACAGGAACTCTTGAGAGCATGGATCGCAACAGTGCAAAAGATCTTCTTTTAAGTTTTGGAGCTAAAGTTTCAGGATCTGTATCTAAGAAAACTACAGCTTTAATCTGTGGGGCTCAGCCAGGTTCAAAGCTTACTAAGGCAAATAGTCTTGGGGTTAGAGTTATTTTTGAGGAAGAGTTTTTAAAGTATGTTGAGGATTTAAGAGCATAGAGATGCTCTAAATTTTTTTATGAAATTAGATTTTATCTTAAGTAATAAATTTCAAAATTTTATTATTTCTGTAATCATTGTAAACGCAATTACTTTAGGTCTTATGACTAATCACCAAATCATGAGTTTTTGCGGTAGTTTTTTAACTTTTATAGATAATTTAGCTCTAGCTATTTTTACAGTAGAACTTTTTATTAAAATTATTTATTTAAAAGGAAAATTTTTTAAAGATCCTTGGAACATTTTTGACTTTTTAATAGTAAGCATTTCTTATGTGCCATCAACAGCAGGACTTAAAGTAATGCGTGCATTAAGAATTTTAAGAGTTTTCCGCCTCATTTCTACAGTCCCAAGATTACGTATTATTGTTCAGGGGTTGATAAATTCTTTGCCAAGCATTGGCTGGATTGTGGCTTTATTGTTTTTGGTCTTCTATGTTTTTGCTGTAATGGCAACTCAACTCTTTGGACATTCGTTCCCAGAATGGTTTGGTTCTTTTAGTAAATCATTATTTACTTTATTCCAAATTATGACTTTAGAGAGTTGGGCTATGGGTGTAGCTCGTCCTGTTATGGATGTATATCCTTACTCATTCTTGTTCTTTGTTCCATTTGTAATGCTTAGCACGTTTGTTATTTTAAATGTCTTTGTAGCTATTGTAGTTAATGGCATGAGTGAGACTAAGGATCTTGTTTCTTCGAAAGAAAATGACCCTTCACCTAAGCAGCTAACTGGTACAGAAGATCTTAAAGATGAATTGGCTATTTTAAGAGCACAAATAGATAGGTTAGAGAAGCTAATATCTTTAAAAGAGCAAGAATCCAGCAAGGATTAGAATAAATTTTTTAAAGTTTTAACTTTATCTAAAATTTAAAAAAGTATTATTTTTTTAATCCTAAAGCTAAATCTATAACAAACTTTTAATGTGTATATTGACCTAATATATATTTGGAAATAGTACCTTTAGCTAATATGGTAAGGTTATTTTTCTTTAAATGTACTTTGCTAGGTATTTATTAATAATTTTAGATGTCCGATGAAGGGAGGTCGGTGCTACGTTTTCTTTCTTGTCATAGATGATTAGTACCGCAATTCTATGATTAAGCGCGTCACACATTCGAATATTGTGTTCATAGCTTCATGTTTGTTAGCTATTTTAGTTATCCTTTCTTGTATTTTATGCGCTGTGACTGCAGCTCAATTTAATCGTCGTTTTAATGCTTTATCTGAGTTTTATGGTGTAAGACTTAATTATGAGGCTGAAAGCTCATCAATAAATCCTTTTGCAAAAGGAAATCTTCATTATGAACTTCCAAATGGAATAAATGGATTTTATAGATTAGAAGCTTTAGTTTTCCCTTTTGGGATTAGAGGTACTTTGACTCCTGGAGATGAAGCTTCAAAACATTCTGCTGATTTTTATAAAATTGAGCCTGTATATTTTGGGGGCGGTATATTTTCTCGTAATTTGGAGATTAAAACAAAAGCACATCAAGAGGTAAAAGTTCAAGAAGGTCTAAAAGAGATTATATATTCAGATGTTAAACTGAACTTAACAGATGGTATTGATACTTTTGTAGCAAGTCATATTCGTGTAAATGAAGCTAATTCTTTTGTAGACTTAAGAGATTTAAAGTTAAAAGGGGATCTAAAAAAATTAAGTGATGATTTTGAAAAAAATTTACTTAATTGTTACTTGGATTTAAGCATTGGAAAGTTAAAGCATCAAGGTGGATTTAATTTTGAATTTCAAAATGTTTTTCTTTCACGACAACTTTTAGATGAAAAGGATGATGTTTTTAAATTAAGTTTTTATATAGTAAATGATCAAGGCCGAGAGGGACGTGTTGAAATTCATGGTATAGGCGATGCTCTAAATGATTTTAATTTAGCTACATTAAAGCCAAATGATTTAATAAAAGAGCAAGTAAAAATTTCTTTAAAAGGAAAAATTTTTAGAGAAAATAAACTTTTTCAAGAACTCATAAAAAAAGGTTATTTTAAAGTTAAAGATACTACTTATATAAGTAATATTGAGCTAAAAATTCCTTTCCAAGGCTCAATTGATGAGGCTGAAATTATAGTTAATAATGATAAACGTTTAACCCAAAGTGAGATATTTAGCTTCATTTTACTTTTCTCTACTTTTCTTAACTATTAGATTTTAAGGCAAATTTTATGATGGAGAGTTTGTGTGATGGGCCTTTTGGCTTAAAAACAATTCAGCCCCCAAAAAAAGAGTGTTTAGAGATTCTGGCTCAAAGATTTAAAGAGTTAAATGGAATACACTTGCCTTGTGAGCTTTTATGGAAAAAATTACTTTTTGTTTTAGAGTTAAACTTAGATAACTCCTGTCAAAATAAGCTTAATACCACTAATATATTAGATTATGCCAATTCCTGCCTTAATTTAAAACTAGACCCTTTGTTAGTTGAATATGTAAAACCTGTTTTTCTTGATATTTACAATAAGATTATTCCACGACCTACATTTTTAGGATATCAGTTTATTCTATTCTCCTCAAAAAAAATTAAAGGCTTTGAGTTTGAGGAAGGTCCTTTAAATAAAAACTCTTTAAGCAGTTTTGTTAAATGTTATGTCTATCATGAGGATTTTGATAAACCTTTAATTGGTATGGCATATACCTCAAGTGATACTAATGAAGAGATGTCCTTACATAATATTGCTTTTATGAGGGCTGTGCGTTTGGCAATAGGTAATGTTTTAATAGCTTTAGATGATTTCCCTTATATAAATGATAAAAGAGTTTTAGCTGAGAAAATAGAGATAAAGCCTCAGAATGTGGATGCTTTACTTAAATTTCAAAATGATAAAAGCGAGTGTAGATTAGGTAATCAAACACATCATACGATACAGGAATTTAAGACTCTAGATTGCAGTGTACAAGATATTAATATAATAAAAGAACATTCCGATAAAACAAAGAAAAGCCCTGAGACAAAAAAAATTCAGGATATCTTTGGCGGAGATATGTTCTTTTAATTAGTCTTTTGAATATCATTTTGTTTTAGGTTTGAAGCATTTTCTTGACTTATTTTCTGAATATGTTTTTCTAAATTATCAGCATGCTCTATTGGTACTAGTAGACCATGTTTGTTATCTATCTTATCTGAAAGATAGCCTGCGTTTAATTTCTTTAGAGTATCAAGATGAGCTCCTGATATTTTTGCAATTTCATTTAAAGAGTTAATATGATCTGCAACTTTCAATTTTTTAAATGCAGGTCTATTTTTTATATTAGGTAGACTTACATTATACTTTTGAGGGTTTTTAATAATGTCGGCATAAGCTCTAAAGCGCTTTATATAAGCTCTAGCGCCACGAGTTAATTTAATATCATCTGCAGACTTTATCTCAATTCCCTTATCTTTAGCTTTCTCAATAGCTTTCTTTACCCCGTATTCACCTTGATTAAAGGCTGCTACTACAAGCTCCCAGTTACCAAGATCTTTATACATACGCTTTAGGTATTTAACTGAAGCTTGCGTTGATTTTACAAAATCATATACATCATCATAGTTTTTGGTTTTGTGTAAACCAACAGATTTTCCTGTAGACCTAATATATTGCCAAGCTCCATGAGCACCATTATTAGATCTAACTTTAGGATTTATGCCACTTTCAATTAAAGGAATTGCAACTAACTCTAAAGGAAGATCATTGTTTTTTAGCTCTGTAAGTAAAAAGTGTATAAAAATATCAGAGTTTTTTAAATGAGAAACCACACTTCTTGCACTTTGTTTCGCAAGCCTTATCTCCTCTGCATTAGGTTTTATATCAAGCTGAAAACTATTTTCCTGAGCTAAAGAACTATCCCATACACTCTTTTGTCTTTCCTCTTTTAAGCGTAATTTTTCGTATGAGATATTGTGAGAGCTTTGGCTTTCTTCACTTTTTGTTAAATTATAAGTACTACATCCAGATATGGTTATAAATGTAAGTAAAATTAGACCTACACTTATGATTAGATTTTTCTTAAACATAATACCTGCTGTTTTATTTAAATTCTTATCCTTCAAAACCAATATCATCTAAAAGATTACAACTATTAGCAGCATTCTTAGCTAAAACATCGCATCTTTCGTTTTCATCATGTCCTGCATGGCCTTTAACCCAATGCCATGATACTTTATGCCTTTGGCATTGTTCATCGAGTTTTTGCCATAAGTCTCGGTTTTTAACAGGCTGTTTTTTGCTAGAGACCCAACCATTACGTTTCCAGGCTAAAAGCCAAGATGTCATACCGTTTTTTACATACTGACTGTCAGTTACAACAGTTACAGAACATGGTTCCTTAATTGCTGAAAGTCCGTTTATAACTGCCATAAGTTCCATACGGTTATTAGTTGTAAGTTTATATCCAGCAGATAGTTCTTTTTCATGCTCTTTATAGCGAAGTATTGCGGCATATCCCCCTTTACCGGGGTTTTTTAAGCAAGAACCATCAGTGAATAAAGAAATTTCTTTCATAGTAAATAAATTATAATAATACTGTTATATAAGGAAGAGGTCATAGGATCTCTTGCTTTAAATTTTATAAGATTTTAGCAAGTCTTCTTTTGCATATAATTGAGGATTTGTCTTTTACAAAGTTTTATCCAATATATGACTATTTACTTTATACTTTGTTTTTAGGTTGTTTATGGATTTATATTAGTCTTAAATATTTTTTCTTTTATTATTTTTTTTATTATTTAATCCAAGGCGATTTTAGGAGAATAAACTTATCAAATAAAAACGTCGGATTAAGAATTTTTCTATTGTATCGTTGTTAAGTGCCCAATGTTTATTTGAGATTTAGAGCAAGACTTAATTTATAAACTAGGCAAAATATAAAGTTTTGCTATGCTTTAACATAGAGACTTTTTATTAATTTTCGAAAGTATATCATAAAAGAAGCTAAATAAATTTTATAAAAATAAGTATGTTAAATTAAGATATTGATTTTTAGTCTGTTAATTTAATAGATTTTCTATAAAATTTTCTTTTTTTATGCCTATGCGCAATAATTTTCGTTAAACTGTTAAATAAAAGCTTTTTAGTCAGCTAAATTTTTAAGGTAAATACATGAAAAGACAGGTGGCATTAGATACCGAGACCACCGGTAAATCCGATGACGGAACTCCTGGCGATCACAGAATAATTGAAGTTGGTTGCGTTGAAATAATCGACCGAAAAATTACGGGACGCCAATTACAACTTTATGTAAATCCTGAACGTCCTGTTGATGAGGAAGCATTTAACGTTCATGGTATATCAAATGAATTTTTAGCAGATAAGCCGTTATTTTCGCAGGTGGCCTCTGAGCTTATAGATTTTATTAGGGGCTCGGAACTTCTCATTCATAATGCTAAGTTTGACGTTGGATTTATGGATAAGGAGTGGCTTTTACTGGGATTAAATGAGCGAACTTCTGATATGGTAACAGTAGTGGATACCGTATCGTTAGCTATGAAACTTTGTCCTGGACATCAGGTAAATCTTGATAATCTTTGTAATTTATATGATGTAGACAAAAGTGCTCGTACTATGCACGGAGCTTTGTTAGACGCCCAGATTCTAGCTGAGGTTTATCTTGCTATGACAGGCGGTCAGCGTTCCATAAATTTCGGAGATATGGGATCTGATGTAGTGCAAAAATACTGGCAAAGACCTTCGGGGGTTCATTTACCTTTGATGTCTGTCGAAGAGGATCGTGAGGCTGTACACATAGTTAATCTTATTGAATTATCCCAAAGTAGACCTTTAAATGAAATTGACGGTATTGCTATGGGGGGCTCAACCTGGGGGCCACAATATTCCTGTCCATTTTTAAAAAAAGGTGAGGAAGAAGGAAAAAAAGAATACAAAGCAAGACTAAAGGCTCAAAAGAGTGAAATGATGGATAAACTTCTAAATGACCACCAAAGAGAACTTTATGAGTCTTATCAAAAAAAAGATCATGAAATGTATATGGAATGGGAAGATCGGGTTATGGGCCGGGTCAAAAAAAATAAAAATGAGGAATAAGCATGCTTTCTTTTAATGTTCTAGACGATCTGCGAGAGGAGTATGAGGTCTTAGGTAATTTTATTGCCAAACCTGATACAAAACAAAATATTGAGTCTGCTATAGAAATTATGGCGCAATCAATAAAACAAGGGGGTAAGGTTATTTCTGCAGGAAATGGCGGAAGTATGTGTGACGCCCAACATTTTGCAGAAGAGCTAACTGGTCGCTTCCGCGGCGATAGACCTTCTTATGCCGCTATAGCTATTTGTGATCCAAGCCATCTTACCTGTGTTGCTAATGATTATGGTTTTGATTATGTTTTTTCTCGTTTTATTGAAGGCATGGGTCGTAGTGGGGATGTATTTTTAGGAATTTCAACTTCTGGAAATTCAAAAAATATTATTGAAGCTTGCAAGGTAAGTCGAGAAAGAGGCGTTAAGACAATTCTGCTTTTAGGTAAAGATGGAGGTAAATTAAAAGATCTTTGTGATTTACCGATAATTGTTCCTCATTTTGGTTTTGCAGATCGCATTCAAGAGGTTCATACAATGATTATTCATATTATGATCCGTGGTATTGAGGAAATGTTAAGTAAAAAATAGTAAGAAAATTTTATAGAGCCTAGGTTGTTAAATACATCCTAGGTTTTTTTGTATGCTTTAATTTAACATATACTTAACCAAAATATCATAGACTTAAGATCATTTTACATAAATTAAATTTAGTTTTATATTAAATTAACTTGTTAATAAATATAAAGATTAATTAATTTTTAAGTGTAAACTTGATATTAGAAATATAAGATTTATGATAGATTTAAAAAAATATAAAGACTTTTTGTTAAATGTAAAAGCACCTTGGTTTGTAGTTTTTTATATTGTTACTTTCTTTTTCGTTGTAGCGTTAAATAGGCAATTACTCTCTCATTTTTATCAAATTTTAGAAAATTCTTCTAATGTAGGATTTATTTTTTCCTTAACCCCGCCGATTGTTCTTTTTTTTGCTTTAAGCATAGTATTTTTAGTATTTTCAGGAAAATATCTTTTTAAGATAGCCTTTTCGTTTTTTATATTGACGGGGGCTATAGTCAATTATTTTGCATATAAATATGGCATTATTTTTGACTATGACATGATGGTAAATATTTTTTCCACCAATACTCAAGAGGCCTTGTCTTATTTTAATACAGAGTTAGTTTTTAACTTTGTAATCTTTGGTTTAATCCCAGTAATCCTTTTATGGAAAATTAAAATTATCTGGCCTAAGAGTTTTATAAGAGGCGTTCTAGAGAGAGTTTTTATCTTAGCATTAGCTTTTTTTGTTTTAGGATTGATTTCTTTTTTCTATTATCAAAATTACGCCTCTATTGGAAGAAATAATAATATCTTACGTAAGGAAATATCTCCATATAATTATATTTGGTTTGGTTATAAGGCTTTAAAGCAGATTTATTTCCCAGCAAATGTAAAGTTTAATCAATTTGGAGAAGATTCTTTTATCGATAACCCTTTAGAACGTCCAGAACTTGTTGTAGTTTTGGTGGGGGAGACTGCTCGTGCTCAAAATTTTAAGCATAATGGTTATAGACGTAATACCACCCCATATACCGATAAGTTTACTAATTTAATAAAATTTGCTCCGGTAAAAACATGTGGTACTGCCACAGCTGTTTCTGTTCCTTGCATGTTTTCAAATCAGAGTCGAGATGAATATGATGACGATAAGGCAAAAAATTCGAGTAATCTTACAGATCTTCTAAAGTTTTCAGGTTACAAAGTTTTATGGTTTGATAACGATGGAGGATGCAAAGGCGTTTGCAATCGTCTTACAACGAAGTTAATTGAAGCAAATGATCCTCAGAATAAAAAGTACTGTAAGGATGGAACTTGTTATGATGAGGTTTTATTGCCTTATCTTGAGCATAGTTTAAAGGAGGCAAGTGAACGTGTGCAAAATACTGTTATATTTTTGCATTTAATAGGATCTCATGGTCCTACTTATTTTGCTCGCGTGCCTGAGGATAAGAAAATTTTCTTCCCTACATGTAATCGTGGTGATATAGAGAATTGCTCACAAGAGGAAATTATCAATGCTTATGACAACACCATAGCATATACAGATTTTGTAGTTGCAAAATCAATTGAGCTATTAAAACAATATGAGGATAAGTTCGGTACAGCTCTTATTTATATCTCAGATCATGGAGAATCCTTAGGAGAGATGGGGCTTTATTTACATGGAACTCCTTATTCTCTAGCCCCTGATGAGCAGAAAGAAGTTCCTTTTATGACCTGGTTTTCTGACTCATATGTGGTAGATCATAGGCTTAATCTCGATTGTTTAAACAAGATCTCTTTTGAGCGTTTTTCTCATGACAATTTCTATCACAGTCTTATTGGAATTCTAGATGTAAATACTCATTTTTATAATAAAGAAGATGATATTTTTCAAAGGTGTAGAATATGGAATAAACATAAATTAAAGTAATGATTAGATAAATTAATAAAAATTTATAAGCACATTTATTCTAAAAATTTAAAAATATCTCCCTCAATATCGCAAATTTGATTTTTATCAATTTTTATTCCGCTGTTGAGGGTGATTGTGCCTTCAACTAAATTTATTTTTTTGATAAAGCCTGTATATAGGTCATAATGCCCACCACTTTTAAGCGCATCTTTGACAAAGCAAGTAAAAGTAACAATAGCTTTTTCACTTAAATGTTCATATAAGAAATTTATTTTTCTATTTAATTCATCAAGACTATTATCAGAAAGACTTATCTCTTCATCTGTAATGCGAGCAACTTCCTCACAGGCTTCATCAAATCCTGATAATGCAGCAAAAGGCATAAATTGGGCAGCCCTTTCATGAGATTTGATTTTATGCTCAATTCCTAAAAAAGGGTAAGGGTGATATAGAATATCATCATACTTCACGCAATATGTCCTCCAATTTGTTCATTTCTTTCACGAGTGGTTGCTCCTTCCTCAAAGTCAGTACCTTTTAAAACAGCATTATTACCATATTTACCTTTTATTTTAAGCATAGCATGCTGTAGTTTATGTTCTCGTTTTAAAGATTCTTTTTCAAGTTTACGAATTTCTGCAGTTCCATCTATAGAAGAAAAAAGATCTAATTGTGTTGGTTCTTTAAACTCATCATCAAATTCGCCTTCTAGGCTTAATTCGCATGCGCAAATATTTACTCTTCTGGTTAAAAGATGTGGATTTATAATTTTATCGAATAGCTCTAATGAGGCATCTGTAATCATTTTTACCGAGCAAGTATGGTATTTTAAATTTATAGTGCCATGAGCATTTTTTGGAATAAAACGACCATAACTATCTACTATCATATCTTGATTACTACATAATTGTTTTAGTTTAGGATCTTTGTAGTTTTCAACATCGTAGCCTACTGTCAGTACTATTTTTTTGCAAAAATAACCTTTAGCTGTTAGATTAAGGGCTATTTTTTCAGCCATCTCACGTATGATAATTTTACTTTTTTGATAGTTGTAAGGATAATGCAGAACCTGACCTTCCCCAAGGCTTTTACGCTCAGGTTTTAGTTTATGAATATCAGCAAGTGTAGTTGATTCATATCCCCATGCGTGATCAATTAAAAGTTCTGCATTTATTCCAAATAACTTATATAAGAGCTCTGGTGAATAATAATCACCTTTCTTGCCTAAAGAACATCTTGCAATATCTCCCATTGTGTGAAGATTTACACTTTCAAGTCGGTTTTGATATCCTTTCCCAACTCTCCAAAAATCAGTAAGAGGTTTATGATCCCACAGTAGTTTTCGATAACTTAGTTCATCTAAACTTGCGAGTCTTACACCGTTTATATCAGCCTTTTTATGTTTTGCCACGATATCCATTGCAATTTTGGCTAAATAAAGATTTGTTCCTATTCCCGCAGTTGCTGTAATTCCTGTGTTTTTTAATATGTCTTGAATAATTTTTATGAGTAGTTCTTTTGCACTTAAATTGTAAGGATTTAGGTATTCCGTAGCGTCAATAAAAACTTCATCTATTGAGTAGATATCAATATCTTCCTTAGCAAAATATTTTAAGTAAATTTGGTAAATCCTAGAACTGTAGTCCATGTAAAGAGCCATTCTTGGAGGAGCAATAATGTAATCAAGACCAAAACGAGGATTAGCTTTAAGTTCTCGGTCTGAAACACTCATAGCCCAAAAAGGCTCTCCTAGGGATTTAGATTTTTGTCGGTTAATTTCACGTACAGCTTTAACCACTTCAAAAAGTCTTGGACGTCCTGGTATTCCATAACTTTTTAAAGAAGGGGTTACAGCAAGACATATAGTTTTTGTAGTACGGGAGGCGTCAGCTACAACTAAGTTAGTATCTAAAGGATCAAGTCCTCGTTCTACACATTCTACAGATGCGAAGAAAGATTTTAGATCTATGGCAAGGTATTGACGGGTACTGGACATTATTTATTGACTCATAAAATATTATTTATAATTTTTATACTATAAAGCGTATTTTGTCAAATAAATTATTTTTCTTTAATGCTTGTCTGTTTATAAATAATTGACGTTTTAAACTGTAATAAGAAAAAAAAAGGCCGTATAACGGCCTTTTTTAGAAAATTTTTATTTTCTATTCTGAAATTGTTACCTGAGCATTATCATCGCCAACAGGCTTAATCTCACCTAAAAGCCAAGCATTTTCGCCACAAGCCTTAAGAACATCAATGGTCTTCTCAACTTCACTTTGTGGAACAACTGCTATCATACCAACACCGCAGTTGAAAGTGCGGAACATCTCGTGACGAGATACTCCACCGTTGTATTGTAACCAATCAAATACCTCAGGCCATTTCCATGACTTACCGTCACAGGCTGCACAAGTACCTTCAGGAAGAACACGAGGGATGTTTTCCCAGAAACCACCACCTGTAATATGAGCTAGGGCGTGAACATCAACTTCCTTGATGAGTTTTAAAATACTTTTAACATAGATTTTAGTAGGCTCTAATAATGCGTCAGCTAAGAGCTTTCCTGAAGGAAGTTTATCTACTAGAGGTTTAGCCTCAACTTCCTTTAAAATTCTGCGGATTAAAGAATAACCGTTAGAGTGAGGACCAGAGGATCCTATAGCCACAATAGCATCTCCAACTTTGACTTTAGAACCATCTATGATTTTAGGCTCATCTACAACACCAACACTAAAGCCGGCTAAATCGTAGTCTCCAACCTCATACATGCCAGGCATTTCAGCAGTTTCACCACCAACTAAAGCACAACCTGCTAATTCGCATCCATATGCGATACCGGTAACTACCTTAGTAGCAACATCAACATTGAGCTTGCCTGTGCCATAGTAATCAAGGAATAAGAGTGGTTCTGCGCCTTGAACAATCAAATCGTTAACGCACATTGCAACCAGATCTTGTCCTACAGTGTCATGACGATTGAGGTCAATAGCCAGACGGAGTTTTGTACCAACACCATCAGTTCCGGTTACTAATACAGGGTGCTCATATCCTGCAGGAATTCTGGTGAGAGCGCCGAAGCCTCCTAAACCGCCGATAACTTCCGGACGATTAGTACGCTTTACGGGAGCTTTAATACGCTCGACCAGCTCTTCTCCGGCGTCAATATCTACGCCGGCATCTTTATAGGTTAAATTGGCCATGACTGTCTCCAGAAAAAAATATGCCCATAATTTTACAAGATTTCGTCCTATAGTTCCATTAAATTCGCTTATATAAGCGCTAAGATATATTTAATTTTTGCAAACTTACGTTAAATTTTATTAAAAGATGTAAATACTTATCGAAGAGAGTGGAAATTTAGCTTTCTTAAAATTTGTAAGCAAATTTATCTTAGGTTTTTGTGTGCTAAAATCTAGGCATTCTTAAAACATGGATGGTCATATGAGAAGTTTTAATCTTATTTCTTCAATTTTGTGCCTTTCTTTAGCAAGTTGTGTTTGGGCCACTGAAGATTCATTAGCACTTATTTATCAGGAAGATTTATCAGATGGTTACGATAAAGCAGTGGTTGAGGCTTTTAATAAAGCAAAACTTTCTGTAAATCCTTTAACTAATGTAGATTTAAAATTAGAAGAAATTATAGATAGTTTAAGCTCTCTTAGGGTTGTAGGCGATAAATTGGAAATAAGCTTCAATGAGGCGAACATTAAAGAGATATTAAATTCTGAAGGAGCAATTTCTAATACTGCTTTTAAACCTATTTTAATGTGGCTTTGTGATACTGATAGTGAGAGAGCAACTCCTGTATCTTCAGATACCCCAAATCCCTTTGTTCAAAAGATAGTTGAGCTTGGTTCTCAAGGTCAAATGCCAATCATGTTACCACTTATGGATCTTGATGACTTACAAGCTGTTAATGTAAATACAGTATTTAATCATGAAGATGAAAAATTAGCTTTAGCAAGTAAGCGTTATGGGGATAATTTTTTTATTGCAGGTGGTATGCAAACTCAGGAAAACGGCGATATTGCAGTTAAATGGAATGTCTATGATATTAAAGGTCAGAGTTTAGCTTCAGGAGATATTAGTGCTCCTTTAGATGAGGCTGCTTTAACTATGCTTATGCAAGTAAAAAAGACCTTATCAGATAATATTACTCAAGAGACTCCAAAGGCTTCAGAGGAAAATTTCTTTGAACTAGGACAAGGTGATGGGTTTGTTCGCGTTATGATCTGTAATATAAAAAATTTATCTGATTATAGAGCTATAGAAAATTTATTTGTTACATATGGTTATATGGAGAACACTCCTATAGTAGCTCGTAATGATAAAGGTATTATTTACGAGATAAAAACAGGATCAAATGCATCTATTTTAGATGGAACATTTGCTCATGCACCTGAATTTAAAAAGATTTCAGATTGGACTTATGAATATCAAAAATCAAAAGGATTTGTAGAAGGTAACTTAGCAGAAATAGGGAAAGCCTCAGATAATCTTATACTTTCAAGCTTTAAAGTTGAAAGTAATATTGGTGAACAAGAGACTTTAAAAAAGACTTTAAAATAATAGGGGATGAGTGTGTCATTAGAGCGAGGTCCTTATCAACAAGTATTACCTTTACAGCTAAATGATCGTGCTGATTTTGATACTTTTATATCAGGTCCTAACGAACAGGCTGTGGATATCTTAAAAAAGGCTGTTCAAACAAAGATAAATGAGTTTTTTTTGGTATTTGGTCCACCAGGATGCGGTAAAACTCATCTTTTAAATGCGCTTTACCGTATGGAAAGTAATTCTTTAGGAAAGGCTTTTTATTTAGATCTTAAAGAAGCTCGAAAATGGGATCCTCTGCTTTTGAATATTGATCCGCCATCGTTAGTTATTTTAGATAATGCAGATGCATTAGCTCAAGATGAGGCTTGGGAGTTAGCTTTATTTGCGTTATTTAATCGTTGGTATGATAAAAGAGAGGGAACTTTGATTATGAGCTCTAGAGTTTCATTTGATAAGATTCCTTTTTTACGCCATGACCTAAATACTCGTTTAGGATCTGGAGTAACACTGCCTTTGAATTATTTAAACGAAGAGCAGTGTATTGAAGCTCTAAAACGGCGAGCTCAGGGGCGAGCTTTTTCTATTCCTAATGCAACTTGTGCATTTTTAGTACGTCACTTTAATCGTGATATGCGTCATTTAGTTAAGCTTTTAGATAAGCTTGATGAAGCTCAGTTTAATGAGCGACATCAGTTGACCATACCCTTTGTAAAAAAGGTTTTAACTAAAGTTGTTTAAATTTCTTTGTTTCTATAGATTTGCTTAAGGATAAAAAAAATCCTGATAATATTCAGGGAAATTAACATTTGCAATTAAATATATAAATTTTTAATACCTATAAATATTTTATTGGTGTTTACATTAAAGATAATCTTTTATAGGTCAAGAGGCAAAATTATTGTAGGCAAGGTACAAACTTAAAGTATCTTGCCTTTGTTAGGTTAAACTTATTTATAACTTAAGATTTGGCTGTCACTGCAAAGTTTGTGTGATTTCTAAACAAAGATAGTGTTTCTAATTATTCTTTAAAAATACTTTAATCATAAAGAATCATCTTTTCTAATAAGACACAATAAATACTTAAGTTTTAAAGCCCAGGTAGGTGAAATTACCGCCTGATTTAATTTTGCATATCACCATAGTCTGAACAAGAATTTAGCAATAAATCTGTTTAAGACTAAGTACTATGAAGCGTTAATTTTATCTATGTGTGGATAATCATACTTACTTATATGTAGGATTATAAACTTTTATAGATTTAAAATAACTGTTATGCCTATTTAAAATTAAAGGTTGGATTTGACGTCATTTCTTCATCAAAACTCCTTTGTTTACTAAGTTCTGCCATCTTTGCTCTTACAATTTCTCTTTCGTTGCCATTGCAATAATTTAAAGCTTCACTATACATGCCTAAAGCGCGAGGATAGTTTGATTGTAAGCTAAAGCTGTAAGCCCCACTTTGCAGTGCTAGGCAACGTTTATTAGCTTTTTTATAAGCATCAGTTAAAAGTGTGCTTACAAGATAGTCTTGTGGGTGTTTGCTTTGATAAGGTTTTAAAATGTCAATTGCTTTATTGCCTTGATTTGCAACTAGATAAGCATTTGCAAGATTTACAACGACTGCTTGGTTGTTTGGTCGTCTTTGATGGAGTGGTTTTAGTCTTGAAATTGCATTTGAAACTTTGTGATCTTCAATATCTATATCTGTTAGTAAATCAATTACAAATATATTTTCATTTAGATTAAGTTTTTTTAGGTAATTTCTAGCGCTTTCAAAGTCCTTTTGTTCGTAAGCTATAAGTGCTAGAGCATAATTACGGTAAATTTGATTGATTTTATCAGGATTTACATCTAAACGGTTTTTTAAATCTTTTAGATCATACCCCATATAGCGGATATCAACGCGAGCTTTAGCAAGCATAAAATCTTTGTTTTGAGAATTTTTTACACGAGGATACTGTCTGGCTCTGTTTTCTGCTTCAGCTGTACGAATATCTGAGAGTGGGTGGTCTATCAATAGGGCAAAGGCTGGGTTAATATTTCCTTGCATATTCATAAGTTTTCTAAATAAATCACTCATTCCCATAGGGTTATATCCTGATTTATATAGAAGATCTATGGCTATTCTGTCGGCCTCATATTCATTATCTCGTGTGAAGTTTATTTTAGATTGAATATTAGCTCCTAGGGTGGTTGATAGAGCTGCCATGCCTACGACAGGATTTATAAGTGACATAGCAACGGCTCCAATCATGCCTGCGACAGTGAGACTATGAGTTTTAGTTTGTTCTTCTATAAAACGTGCAATATGTCGTTGTGTGACATGAGATATTTCATGGGCAATTACTGAGGCAAATTCATCTTCAGTATCTGCATAATGAAATAAACCTGTATATACTTGTACTTTTCCCCCTAAAAATGCTGATGCATTTAAGCTTGTATTGTTTACAACGAAAAATTCAAAAGGAAAGCGTACATCAGAGGCGTTTAAAACGAGTCTATTACCAACAGAGTTTAAAAATTCAGTTAAAACAGGATCCTCAGCAATATTAAGGTGACCTCGAGCCATGCGCATGAAATAATCCCCTATCATACGCTCTCTTTGTATAGTCATCCCGTTAGCTCCAGAGCTACCTAGTTCTGGGAGATTATAGGGATTTGCATAAACACTTAGCGAAAAAGTAAGTAAGCATGTAAAAAAAATTTTTCTTAAAGTTTTTAACTTCATAGATATTTGTTTATAAATCCTATCTTTAATTTTTAGCATTTGCCTTTTCTATATAGACAAAAGGAGCTTATATTGACATCCTCTAATAATTATAGAAGTATGGGGCCTTTTTTATTGCATTAATAACCAAAGCCGTGAGTTTTTATCTCACAAACGGCTACCCCGTTTTTTCCTTATCTTTGACGTTTACAGGAAAGTAATTATCAAAACTTTATAAAAGCTTTTTAATAGATTTTTATCAAGTTTATAAGATGTGGTTTGATTTTGTATTTTATAAGATTATAGTAGTGAAAGTTTAAAGCTTATTATCCTAATAATAAAAAGAAATACCTTAATATGTTTAATTTACTTAAAAGATGGTATAACCGTCATTTTTCACAGCCAGGTACTATCGAGTTTGCTTTAGTTTTAATTGGCGGATTTTTAATTGTCTACTATTTTATGTGGTTAGTAGGACCATTAGTTGTGGCTTTATGTTTAGCTTATTGTTTAGACTGGGCCGTACGGCTTATGATAAAAGAATTTAAAATGTCACGTTTATGTGCTTCAAGCGCAGTGATGTTTATATTTATAGGCATTTGTGTTGGGTTATTAGTTTTTTTAGCGCCAAAAATTTTGCAACAGGGAAGTGAACTTTTTAGCGTTGTCCAGCAATACTCGCAAAATGCAGCAGATAGATCAGGTGCTTCTGATACTGATTTTGATGCTGTAGTTTCAAGTGGAATTTATGAAGTTCTACAAAAACTCCCAGATCCAGTATCTAATATGGTTGCTAAAGAAGAAATTGAGGACATGATTTATAACGCAAGAGCAACCGTGTTAAGCAACCTAACTCAGATTGTAAAAACACAGTTGATGCCATCAGTTGTTAACTTTGCAACTTGGCTTATGTACATTATTATTGTACCTATATTTATGTTTTTGATGTTAGCCAATAAGCAGATGTTGCAAAAGCGTTTGCAAACTTATGTTTTACCAAATAATCAGGCTTTAATTTCTGTATTTTGGCCTCGTTTAAATGCACATATCGAAGGCTATATTAGAGGCAAACTTGTGCATATTACAGTTATATCAATAGTAAATACCTTAGCATTCCTTCTTTTTGGATTGAATTATTCATTTTTATTAGGTTTTGGTGTAGGACTTTCTGTAGTCATTCCTTATGTAGGTGCTGTAATTATTGCCATACCAGTAGTACTAGTAGCATTTTTCCAATTTGGTTTAGGATCAACCTTTATTTGGCTTTTAGTAGTTTATTTAGTTATTCAGCTTTTAGATAGTAATATTTTAACTCCATTTTTATTTTCTAAGGCGATGAATTTAGATGCTTTCTCTATCCTTGCCTCAATCATGATTTTTGGTGGATTATGGGGATTTTGGGGAGTTTTTTTCTCAATCCCTCTTGCAACTTTAATAGGAACTTTAATTGTTTATTGGCCAAATGCAGATTTAGTCGATGAAAATAAGAAAAGATCTGATACAAAAAAACTTGTAGTTAAATCTTAGGAAATGTTTTCGTTTTTGTGTTTTTATTTAAGACTATATAAAAACTTAAATATTTACCAAAGTTAAAATAGTAAAAAGCTCTGATTAATTAAAACTTTCACAAACTAGCGGACTATAAAAAACTCCTTAAAGTCCGCT
>CALFLJ010000113.1 GCA_937880335.1 uncultured Succinatimonas sp. | reverse complement strand
ATTTAAGGTTATCAGGAGCATAAACAAAGGTTTCATCACAACTAAAAAAAGACTGTGCAAGCATTTCATGATTTGCTCCTAACTTCATGGAGTTCGAGCGAGGCTCAAAAACAGCCACTATTCGTTTATTTGGTCCAAGCCTTGCTCTTAACCCCTGCGAAGTTAAAGCTATTGCTGTCGGATGATGAGCGAAATCATCATAAACGCTAACGCCATTAACATTACCTTTAAGTTCCAATCTTCTTTTTGGCAATATAAAATTTTCTAAAGCTTTTGCTGATGTTTTGAAATCTACTCCCACAAAAGCAGCTGCTCTCATAGCCATAAGGGCATTGTGAACATTGTAAGAACCGCAACAGTCGAAATGAACTTCAGTTAAGTGCTCGTCTCCATTAAAAACGGCAAACTCACTTCCATCTGATTTTAACAGTTCTGCATGCAATCCATTTTTATCACCAATTTTTTCAAAAGGAGTCCAAATTCCCATCTTAAGTGTTTCCTCAAGATTTTTGTCATCACTTGGAACTAATACTAATCCTTTACCAGGTATAGTTCGAATTAAATGGTGAAACTGTTTTTGAATATCGTAAATACTGTCAAATATATCAGCATGATCATATTCAAGATTATTAGCAATTAGGCAATCTGGATGGTAGTGAACAAACTTTGATCTTTTATCAAAGAAGGCACAATCATACTCGTCCGCTTCAATAACAAAATAAGGACTTTCTGTATTACGTGCAGATATTCCAAAATTTCCGGGGATTCCCCCAATTAAAAAGCCAGGGTCTTTATGAGCAAATTCTAAAATCCAAGTCAGCATAGCAGATGTTGTTGTCTTGCCATGAGTTCCCGCTACAGCTAGAACTTTTTTATTTTTTATAAAATGCTCTTCAAGCCATTGAGGCCCTGAAACATAAGGTATTTTATCATTAAGCATACGCTCAATAACGCCCATGCCTCTCCTCATAACATTACCAACCACTACTAAATCAGGCTTTATATCAAGTTGGTCTGCCTCGAAGCCTTGAATAATATCAATCCCAGCATCTTTTAGCTCATCACTCATAGGAGGATAAACGTTTCTATCTGAGCCTGTTACTTTAAATCCTGATTGACGGGCTAGCATAGCTATACCGCCCATAAAGGTTCCGCAAATGCCTAAAATATGAATATGCATTGATCCATTTACCTTATTTAAATTTTGATAATGATTTCATTTTAGCAAAGAGAAAATAAATAGGTTGATTTAAAAACCAAGAAGTCTCCTCCAAAATCAAAATTTTGAGGGAGACTTCTTTGTAAATATGAGCTTAAACTAAAAAAAGCAAAATTTGCTCTAAAACTACTTTTGCCCGCACTTTAAATATGGCTCAAAAGCTCTGCTATAACGTCCTACAGCTTTTCCATCTTTATACTCAATGGTATAAACAGGTATTTGATATTTTTCTGCCCAAGCTAAGGCTTTATCAGCTCCCCAAACTAAAAGTCCCGTATCTAAAGCATCTGTAACTAAAGCATTGCGGGCAATTACAGTTACAGAAACAGTATTATGATCAACAGGGCGACCTGTCTTAGGATCAATTACATGTGAGTAAAATTTACCAGTTTTCTCGTCTTTAAAGAAATTTCTATAAGATCCTGCAGTAGACATTGCTTGATCTAAAGGGCATACGGCTACAAAAACACTATGATCAGGTTTTGTTGGATCCTCAATACCTATCTTCCATAATTTACCATTAGGGTTATAACCACGAGAGCGACTAGCTCCTGCAACATTAACAAAAAAGTCTTTAACTCCTTCTTTGATAAGCTTTACTGCTACAGCATCTGCCCCTAACCCCTCACCAACGGTTGATAAATCAATCCTCATATTAGGATCATTTTTTACTAAAAGAGTACCATTTGGCGTATTTCTAATGCGATAAGAATCAAAACCTATAAGCTTTTTAACCTCATCTATTTCCTCTTGTGTAGGAGGAGTCTGACGGGATTTATCCTTACCAAATCCCCATAAATTAACTAATGGACCTACTGTAATATCCATTGCACCATCAATTCGACGTGACTGATGATCACACTCTTGAATAATCATCCCCAATTCATCTGAAATTGGGAAAGGATCTGTAGATTTATGTTCATTAAAACGAGCTATTTCTGATGTAGGATCAAAAGATGAGATCATCTTACTTATATAGTTAAATTGACCTTCGGCAAGATTTTTTAAAGCCTCACTCCCCTTGCTATAGCCTCCAGGAACAATCACTCCATAGAATGTTCCCATAGTCTTACCTTGAACTCGTGTTACAACTTTTTCTTTTTCAGAATTATCAGGAGAACAAGCTGTAATGGAGCTTGCAACAAAAATACTTAATAAAAGAGTACTAAACAAATGCTTTTTAATCATGACTACCTAACGTTATATGTTTTAACCTTTCTTTATAATAAAGCAAAAAAGCAAAAAACAGACGTTCAGAAAATACAAAATCGATCTTAAGATGAAAAAAGAAAAGCCCCTTAAGTTGAAAATTACTCTCGTTATAGGGGCAAAAAAAAAAATTAAAAAATATTAAGCTACTCAAGTTTACAACTTTAAAAATAAATTTGTCTAAATGCTACCCTTCCATCTTTTATAGTTAACAAAGGAGCTAGAATATTATTAACTTTTATTCCATTACCATAATTATCAAAAAGCTCCCCATCATAAGGCCTATTATCTAAAATAACTATATCAGCAGTTTTTCCTTTTAATATAACCCCTGCATCATTAATACCTAAAACGTCAGCAGGATTTTTTGTAACGGCTTTTAATACTTTTTCTATTGGCATACCACAAGCGACAGCAATATTTATAGCATATATAAGGGAAAAGCCTGGTCTTATGTATTCGCTAATCCTAACTGCATCAGAACTAATCACGTCGGGGAAAAAACCTTGATTAAAAGCTTTTTGCAAATTTGGAATAGTCCAATGGACACGACCATGACAATCATCCATTATTACCCCTCTTTTTTGAGCATCTAATACAGCAGGTTTTACTTTGCCATAATCATCAAAAATTGTTTCCCCTTTATCTTGAAATATATGAGCAACTACATCACCTTTCCTTAGTACAGAAAATAAATCTGAAACTCTTACATTTTCAGGGAGGTTATCGTAATGGACAACAACAGGACAGTGATATCCTTCAAGTTTAAGTTTTTCACTAAATTCTATAGCTTTTATAAGAGGAGATATTCCCAAATTATTCCCTAGTGTAGCTTTACACATGCGAACCTTAAGGCCTCGAATAATGGGATTAAACTTTTTAAAACACTTTTGTATAAGATCAAAACGAAAATCACTAGGATCATGATCTTCTTCATGCAAACATAAGCTTTTGTTACCAAAAGTTGACACATTAAGGTAAGCATATGTTTTAGCTTCATAACGAATAATATTTGAGCTGTAAAACAAAGGGAAATTTGACGCACCGCACGACCCTCCATCACAAGCGGTGGTAACGCCATTTGGAATACAAATTAGATCTCCGTTAGCTCCTATTATGCTACCGTTATAATCCAAATGAAGGTGTTCATCAACAAGACCTGGACATACAAATTTTCCTTTAGCATCAATTACATTTTTAGCTTTATAGGTTTCGTCCGCAACAAGGGCAATTTTATCATCTGCTATATAAACATTTGTTTTATTAAATGTCCCTTTTAAAGCATCAAACACCAAACCATCACTTATTTTAAAATCGTACATAAATAATCCTTACATAAGATTTGGAATACACATTGCAAAGAACGGAACGTAAGAAATTAAAAGCAATGTTCCTAAAAGAATTAATACAAAAGGAAAAACATTCTTTGATAGGGTAATGATGCCTTGTCCTGTAGCAGGGATTGCCGCAAATAAACAATTACCAAAAGGCGGAGTTGCTTGCCCAATTGCAAGATTAAAAACAATAATGCAACCTAAGTGGACCGGATCAATTCCGTAACCTACAGCCATACTGTAAATTAGTGGAGCTAAAATTAAAATAACAGCACCGGAATCCATGAACATGCCTAAAACTAAAAGTAAAATATTTAAGAATAAAAGAAATGAATATTTACCAGTGATAAAGGAACTAACCAACTCTGTGAACATTGTTGGAACCTGATAAATAGTTAATACATAACCAAATAAGGATGCCCCCATAATAATCATGAGAATATTTGCGGTACCTTTAACAGAATCTATTACAATAGATTTTAATTTTGAAAGACTCAACTCTTTATGAATAAAGGCTGCTACAAATAAACCATATACCACTGCAACAGCAGCTGACTCAGTTGGTGTAAATACACCTGTATAAATACCTCCTAAAATAATGAGTGGCATTAATAAAGCCCAAACAGCATTTTTTGTAGCTTTAGCTAAATTTGACCATGAAAAATCATTAGATTTTGAAATTTTATTTTTATGAGCAAAAAACCAGGCATAAAAAATCATAAATAGACCAGCCATTACCCCTGGTACAACGCCTGATAATAAAAGCTTGGAAATTGATGTTCCTGTAATTGCACCATACACAACAAATACAATAGAAGGAGGAATTATAATACCCAATGTACCTCCAGCTACAGGAAGAGCTGCTGCATACCCTTTAGGGTATTTAGCCTTAACTAACTCAGGGTAAAGCATGCCACCGATTGCTGCAGTTGTAGCAATTGATGATCCTGATAGAGCTGCGAACATCATACAAACAGCTAATACAACAATTGATAAGCCACCGCTTACATGTCCTAATAATGCTTTTGAAAAATCAACTAATCTTGAAGATATTCCTCCATGTTGCATAATAGCTCCTGCAAGCATAAAAAAGAATATCGCCAAAAGCGTGTAACGTGCACCCCCGTTATACATCTTTTGCATCAAGGTCATCATAGGGAAATTGCCTACCAAACACATGGTTACTAAACAAGAAAAAGTAAGTGACCAAACAAAAGGCACCCCCATAATAAGGGTAACTGCAAATAATACTAAAAGAATTACAACAGGACTCATGATAAAGCAACTCCCTTATCTGTTGATTTCCCTAATAGGGTAAGAATGTGTTTTAAAAACAATATAAAACGGTCAACAATTACTAGTGCAAAACCAGCTAGCATAACTATGTAAACGTGATAAGTGTATAAAGGTAGCGGTGTTAGGCGTTGTTTATTTTTCATAACAGCTAAAATGCTGTCAGAAAGTCCATTCAGACATAAAATAATAGTAAATAAAGTTATACCATCTATTACTATCTTTAAAATCGCATCATATCTAGGATTATTAAATTTGAATATTTCAATCTTTATTTCATTGTCTGTCTTCACTGCTAAATTAGCCCCTAGCAAAACAATGAACATAAACAAAACAACACTTAAAGTTTCACAAAAGTTTAAACTATAAGAAGATAAATATCTTAAACAAACATTTATAAAATTAAGTGATGTTACAAAAAAAACCGCAATCATCAATAAAACTTTTTCAATCTTAAAAAGTATATTGCTCAGATCAACTATCCTATTATAAAAAGATTGCATCATATAAATTTCTCTTAAACAAAAAAGGGTGGTTTCCCACCCTTAAGCAGAAAAACACAATACGAAATTATTTACCCATTAACTTAAGTACATTACCGTATTTTGGTGTATAGATGTCATATACCTTAGAGGTAGCCTTTAATAATTCGTCATGATCAAGCTTAATGAAAGTCATTCCCTTAGATATAGCACCCTCTTTAGCCTTAGCATTGTCCTCCTGGGTTACCTTCCACTCATACTCTGAAGCGTAGGCTGAAGCTTCTGCTACCCACTTTTTCTGTTCATCTGTCAATTCATCCATTGTTGCTTTTGAAAATAATAAACCTGCAACTTGAAACACGTGATTAGTTTCAACTAAATATTTCTGAACATCGTAGTAGGTGTTGTTATAGATATTTACATAAGGATTTTCCTGAGCATCAACAGTACCCTGCTCCATTGCTGTATACAGCTCAGAAAAATTAATAATTGTGGGATTTGCACCTAAAGCAGAAAATATTGATTGATGAACCTCGTTTGACTGTGTACGGATCTTCACACCTTTAAAGTCTGCAACAGAATTTATTGGCTTATTAGATGTTACCTCACGAAATCCCATAGTCATCCAATCTGTAAGGATCATATTCTGTTCCTCTAATTTGGTCTTAAGGTATTTACCACCATCTCCTAATACAGATTTTTTTGCATCATCATAATCAACAAATAAAAATGGAAGATCAAAAACCCCCATCTCAGGACAGAGATCTACTAAAGATGATGTAACAATAATAGTTGCATCACATGATCCTTGTTGTAACATAGCAGGCATTTCGTTAATACTACCCAAAACTCCATTTGGGAATAGTGTTACAGACATTTTTCCACCTGAAACCTCTGTTAACTTTTCACTAAATGCTGTTACAGCTTTTCCGAAGATTGAGTCTTCTGGATCAGCATAACCTAACATAATATTGTCTTTAGCTACGGCAACCTGCGAAGCTAATATCGCAGTTGTGGCAAAAACTAATGATGAAGTTTTAACTAACTTTACAAAAAACATAAACAATCTCCATAAAAAACTTATTAATTCTTACTTATGATGAATTATAAAAATATTATCTGACAGATAATGAGAGATAATTCACAATTATGATTAAAATCGCTCATATAACAGTTATAAAAATCTTTTTTTATTTTATTCCATGATTTATTTCAAAAATTAAAGTCATTTAAGAGTAAATATCTAATTATAAAATTAAAATTGATCTATATTATTCCATTTTTTTTATTTACAAACAAAGAAGGAATTGTTTGTTTTTTATAATAATTACGTTATTTACTATAGAAAGATTAATAAACCTTTTTTCATTTTAAATATCGATATCGTGATTATGCGCACAAATACGTAAAAAATAATTAAGAATGATCAAATTTAATTAAATATAATCAATACAGTTTTCATCTTACTTAACAGTCAGGCACACTTTGGAGTCGTTTATGATTAAGAATAAATTTTTTAAAGCCATTACTATTGCAATTGCAGGTAGTTTTATTCTTACAGGATGCGGAGATAGTGATAAGGCGAATACAGCAAAAAATGAAAGCGCAAATGCACCTGAAGAAAAACAAATTGTTATAAGACTTGGCCACCAATCAAATCCAGGAGAACCTTTCTACGCAGGTTGCGAAAAATGGAAGGAATTAGTAGAGGAGCGTTCTAAAGGAGCTGTAAAAGTTGAACTTTACCCATCTAATCAATTAGGTACTAAAGAAGACTTACTTGACCAAATGGTAGCAGGAGAGCCTATATGTACCTTAGCTGATGGCGCTTATTTTTATGATCGCGGGGTTAAGGATTTAGGTATTACTTTTGGACCATACCTTTTTAACAACATGGATGAAGCTTATAAGCTTTACGGAAGTGACTGGTTCAAAGATCAAGCAAAAATCCTTGCTGAAAAATCTCATATGCAAATTCTAGCCTCAAACTGGCGCTTTGGTGTTAGACATACATTAACAACACGCCCACTAAACAACTTAGCCGATTTTGAAGGACTAAAAATTCGTGTCCCTACAAATGTTATTCAATTAAAAGGACAGGAAGTTTTGGGAGCAAAACCTACACCTATGCCTTTGGGAGAAGTTTATACAGCTTTACAGCAGGGAACAATCGACGGTGTTGAAAATCCAGTGTCACTACTTTACTACGGGAAATTCCACGAAGTTGCAAAATACCTTCTATTAGATGCACATGTATATAACATGACTACTATTGTTGTCGGAACTAAATTCTTTAATAGCTTATCCCCTGAAATTCAAAAACTTTTAGTTGAAACTTGTAATGAGGCAGGAGCTTACCAGAATGAATTATCAGAAAAGGCTGATACTGAAATCATTGCAAAACTAAAAGAAGAAGGCGTAACTGTAATAACCCCATCCGAAGAGTATAAAAAGGATTTAGTTGAAAAATCAAAAGCTTTCTATAGCTTACCTGATTTTAAGGATTGGACTCCAGGTCTTTACGATACCGTAAAGCAGGCTATGAAATAATTAGTCAGCTATAAACAACCAACCATTGTCTTTTATTAAAGGCAATGGTTTTAGGAGCTTTAAATGAAAAATAAATATCTTGCTAATTTAGATCTAATTGTAGCTGGGGTATTTTTCGTAATCCTCGTTTTTATTACTTTTTTAAATGTAATCATGCGTTATATTTTCGATAGCCCAATCACTTTTACAGAAGAAGTTCAGATGGCTTGTTTCCTTTGGGTAATATTTACAGGAGCTGGAGCTGCATTCCGGTATGGCTCTCACGTAGCTGTAGAAATTGTTTTTGATCTTCTTCCTACAAAAGCAAAACTTTGCCAAATAATTTTTAATTACGTTTTAATGATGGCTCTACTAGCTTACATTATTTATCTTGGAATAAACCTAGAAAGCTTACTTTATATGATGGGCAAATATACCTATATTCTTCAAATGAAAGTTTGGATAATAAATGCAATAGTGCCTATAGGTTGCCTGTTAATGATGATCTGCCTAAGCATTTCCTTCTTTAATGAACTTCAATCTTATCGTAACAGTAATGCAGTAGATAGAGGTGAATAATATGGATTTTGCTATCGCACTAAGTTGCATTCTGCTCCTTGTATTTTTATTTATGCGCCTACCCGTATTTATTGCTATTTTAGGTGCAGCTGCAACTTACTTTATATTACATACTGATTTAAACCCCCAATTTATGGTGCAACGCATTATATCAGGAACACAGTCTAATGCCCTTTTAGCCATACCTTTCTTCGTTTGTGCTGGTGTTTTTATGAATTACACTGGTGTAACCAAAAGAATTGTTGATTTCTGCGAATCATTACTTGGAAATATAGTAGGAGGTATTGGTCATGTTACAGTTTTGGTTGCTACTATAATGGGTGGACTGTCAGGTTCAAACCTTGCTGACGCAGCAATGGAAGCTAAAATGTTGGTTCCTGAAATGGAAAGAAGAGGCTTTTCAAAGGCTTTTGCTTCAGTACTTGTAGCCTCATCTGCAATTATTACTCCACTCATTCCTCCAGGAATTGCAATGATTATTTATGGATCAATTGCTAATGTTTCAATAGGCAAATTATTCATTGCAGGAATTGGTCCAGGATTACTGTTATGCGTTTTACTAATGTTATTAGTATCCTATATCTCCTACAAAAGAGGGTATCGTTCTGATAAAAAAGTAGATACCTCAGCAAAAAGAGTATGGACTACATTCAAAGGGGCATTTCTTCCTTTATGTTTGCCTATAATCATCATTGGTGGCATTCGTATTGGAGCTTTTACACCTACAGAAGCAGGATCTGTTGCTATTATTTATGCTGTACTTTTAGGCATAGTCTATAAAGAAATGAAGATATCCGATTGTTTTAAAGCAATTAAAGAGACTATCTTAACAACATCAGCAATTATGCTAATTGTCGGTGCAGCATCTGCTTTTGCTTGGGTCTTAACAAGAGAAAAAGTCCCTCAATATCTAACTAGCTTATTTATTGATCATCTAAATAACGCTGTTATATTTCTTCTTTTGGTAAATTTATTTTTAATATTTATAGGTATGTTTATCGAAGGAACAGCTGCTATGATCATATTAGTTCCTTTATTGGCTCCTATTGCTAATCACTTTGGTATAAATGAGATTCAATTTGCTATGGTGGTAATCTTTAACTTCTCGATAGGAACACTAACACCTCCAATGGGAACTTTAATGTTCGTAACCTGTTCAATTACAAAATGTCCTATGAGTACCTTCATAAAAGAAGCAGTACCTTTCTATATGCTTTTAGGTGGTTGCTTAATAGCCTTAACATTTATACCATTCTTTACCACAGGACTTGTAAACATCATTTACTAAAAAATAAAACTAAAAGACCGCTTTATGCGGTCTTTTTATTTGGAAACTATTATGAATACCCCAAGTTTTTTAATAAAAAACATATTTATTGTTGATCCAAATAAGGATTCCCCTTTCACATCAGATGTTTTAATACAGAAAAATCTTATACAAGAAATTTCTCCTCAGATCAAAAGTGAAGCTCAATATATTATTGATGGTAAGGATCTGTTTCTAAGCCCAGGTTTTATTGATCATCACTGTCATATATATGAAGCAAGCGACAATGGGCTTAAAGCCGATAGCTATGCTCTACCTTTAGGATGTACAGCTCTTTGTGATGCAGGAAGTTGTGGTGTTTCAAATTTTTTTAATTTTTTTAATGAAACTATTATAAAAACTAATACAAAAATTTATGCCTACTTAAATGTAGGATCCTCAGGACAAATAAGTGAAAATTGTCCGGAAAATGTCTCTCCACAGGCTATAGATGACAATAGAATTTGTGAGACAATAAATAAATACGATTGTATAAGGGGCCTTAAGTTACGTTTTGACAAAATTTGTACTAATGATATTTCTTCTCTTTTACATGCCAAAAGTTTAAGTAAAAAGTTAAATAAGCCTTTATGCGTTCACTTTAGTAATCATCCCTCTACTTTAGATGAAATTTGTCAGATTTTAGATAAGGGCGATATCCTTTGCCACGCTTTTAACGAACTTGGTGAAAGCATAATTGACAATTCAGGCAACATATTAAAATGTATAAATAAAGCAAAAGAAAAAGGCATAATATTTGACACAGCTGATGGATATAGGAACTTCTCTTTTAGAGTAATTTATAACTGTATTAAACAAGGATTTCTACCAGACATAATAAGCACAGATATGATTAGATCTAGAACTTTTACGCCTGTATCTTATGGACTTAACTATACTATGAGCAAATACCTAGCATTAGGAATGTCATTGAATAAGATAATAAAAGCTACCACTCAAACCCCTTATAAAACTCTTAATCTACCTTCATCAGATCCATTAAAATCAGGTAATTTGGCTAATTTATGTTTATTTAAATTAACCTCAATGAAAAATTTTAAGATAAAAGATTCATATGGGGAAATTCTTTATTTAAAAAGGATAATTGAACCTCTAGCAACAATAGTTAATGGAAATATCGCTTACTCAAACTTAAAACTTTATGATCGTTTGATCTAACCATCTTATTAGGCTTTAAAAAAGCCTAATAAATCAACTTATATTTTTATACCAAAATAAGTTCAACACCAAGATTTAAGATAGCATCAGCAGCTTCTGCAGGAAGATTTGAGTCTGTAATAATAGTATCTATTTCTCTTAATTTTGCAACTTCATAAAGTTGACTTTTACCATATTTACTACTATCTGCGACTAAAACTTTATGAGAAATTATATGGGCTAAATCTCTTTTTAGATTGGCTTTCTCTATTGTAGGGGCTGTAATACCAAACCTTAAGTCCCAAGCGTTACAACTTATAAACGTAAAGGATGGATGAACAGAATTAATCACCTCACGAGCTTTATCTCCTATGCATGACTGAGAGGAGTTATCAATAGTTCCTCCTGTTAGCGTTACCTCTGATTTTGAGTTCACATCAGCTAAAAGAGCGCCAATATGTAAGTCTGTGGTTATTACTTTAAGCGGAACCTCAATTAGCTTTCGAGCAATCTCAATGGTGGTAGTGCCTGCATCAAACAAAACACTATCCCCAGGTTTAACCAAAGAAGCAGCCTTTTCTGCAATTCTTAGTTTTTGCTCATGATACAAACGTTGTTTTTCAGATGTTGTAGGCTGCCTACTTGGTGAGTCTTTTAAAGAAACACTCCCATGAACGCGGTATACAAGACCTGCATTGTCAAGTTTAATTAAATCTCTTCGAATTGTTGCAGGAGAGGCTCCGGTAATTTCAACTAAATCATCTACAGTAGCTAAATTCTTGGTTTTAAGAAACTCTAATATTTTATCTTGACGGGATATAAACATAATTATCCTCGCTTCCATACTGAATAATATAAATTTCACTATTCTTTATATTATCAAATTTTGACATGTTTAAGGATTATTTTGATTATCATTAATCAATTTTTATATATTTTTGATTATATATTTTAAAATACGTGATTGTCTTCACGTTTTATAAAAAATGATTGAGTATAATCATAATTGTTGATTATATATGAAAAGGAAACTTTATGAATCTTAAACTAGCCATTATTGCTGATGACCTAACAGGAGCTAACGATAGCTCTGTTCAGTTTGCATCAATTGGCCTTAAAACAGCTGTAGCAGTTCCTGGATTTGATGTTTTATCAGTAAAAGATTTTGAAGTTTTAGTAATAGACAGTGAATCACGAGATATAGATAAAGACAAAGCTTTTTATAATGTAAAAAAAGCTACTGAAGATTTACTTAAATTAAACAAAGATGTAATTCTTTATAAGAAAGTAGACTCTACCTTAAGAGGAAATATAGGTTCAGAACTTGAGGCCGTATATAAGGCATCATCTCCAAGTTTTATTTTATTCGCCCCAGCCTTTATTGAGGGTGGACGTACCACTATAAGTGGTTCTCAATTTCTTCACGGAAGAAAACTTGAATTAACAGAACTTGCAAATATTCCTAAAAGTCCTGTTACCTGCTCTTTTATTCCAAAGATAATAGCAAAACAGACAAATTTGAAAACCGCACTCTTAACATTAGATGTTTTAAATGAAGGTTATGAGTCTGTACTACGTCATATGCAACGCTTTTACAATGACGGCGCAAAAATAATTATTTCTGATGCAAAAGAAGTAGCTCACCTAGATTTAATTGCTAAAGCATCAGAATGTTTTAAAAATGTTGTTTACTCTGGCTCTGCAGGTTTTGCAAAGTCTCTGTCAAAACTATTAAATAAAACTGAAGTTCATAAAGAGACTATTGATGCAAAAAAAATCCTCGTCTTAGCAGGATCAATTAGCGATGTAACACGCACACAAAGTCATAAGCTTTTGTCTTTAAATGGCGTAGCTTTATTTAAGGCAGATCCCGTTTTATCTATTCAAAATCCAAAAGAAGCTGCATTTAAAGCTTCAAGTTGTGTAAAAGAACTAAATAAATCTAATAACACTGTTTTAGTCTGTGGCGCTTACTTAGCTTCTGATGTTGATAAAAGTGCACAGGCAGGCGCTGAGATTGGCTTAAGCTATTTTGAATGTGGTGAAAGAATGGCCTGTTTTATGGCCGAACTTATGCGTCTTTGCGCCAATGATTTTGATGCTTTTATTCTAACGGGCGGTGATACCGCAATCCACGCTTGTAATGCTTGTAACGCTAATTTATTAAATGTTTTAAATGAAATAGAGGCAGGTATTCCACTTTTAAAAATTGCCTCAGGTGAACAATCAGGAAAATACCTTATTACAAAAGCTGGGGCATTCGGTAATCCCGATTCCTTTGTAAAAGCCGTGAACGTTTTATCAAACTCTTCATTGAGGAAAAATTTTATGAAAAAACCAACCTTAGGTCTTACCATGGGAGATCCTGCTGGTATAGGCTCAGAGATTATTATTAAGTCACTACTTGATCCTAAAATTTATGAAAAAGCACGCCCTGTCGTTTTCGGCGATGCAAAACAATTAGAACGTTTAGCTAAGATTTTAAAGGTACAAGTAGAAGTTCATGTTCTTGATGATATTGAAAAGGCTGATCCTTCTGTAAATAAAATTGAAGTAATTGATCTTCATAATGTTCCTGAGGATGTTCCTTTTGGCCAGGTTAATCCTGTATGTGGTAATGCAGCTTTTGAATATATTGAAGCTGCCATTAAAGCCCATCAAGCTCATAAAATTCAAGCTATTGTCACAGCTCCATTAAATAAAGAAGCCTTACATGCAGGTGGACACAATTTCCCAGGTCATACAGAAATTCTTGCAACCTTAACTGGCACTAAAGACTACTCTATGATGCTAGTAAGCCCTAAATTACGTGTTATTCACGTTTCGACTCATGTTTCATTACGTGGTGCATGCGATGCCTGTAAAAAAGACCGTGTATATCGCGTAATAAAATTAGCTGATGACACAATGAAGCTTATGGGATTTGAAAAACCACGCATTGCTGTTGCAGGTTTAAATCCTCACTGTGGCGAACATGGTTTATTTGGTAACGAGGACACCGAGCAAATTGTACCTGCTATAGAACAGGCTCAAAGTGAGGGAATTGACGTACAAGGTCCTATTGCACCTGATACTGTTTTCCATCGTGCTGCTAACAAAAATGAATTTGACATTGTAGTAGTCCAATACCATGACCAAGGGCATATTCCACTTAAAGTTTTAGGCTTTAGCTCTGGCGTAAACGTTACAGTAGGTCTTCCGATTATCAGAACATCTGTTGATCATGGTACTGCCTTTGAAATTGCTGGAAAAGGCATTGCAGATAGTGAATCTATGACTGTAGCTATGGAAATTGGAGCACAAATGGGATCAGTAAAATTTGCTGATGAATTAGTTTAATTTATTGTTATATATACATTTAAAAATTTATAGATTGTTTTCTGGAGATTATTATGTTTAAACCTTATGGCATTATCACCCCTGTTTTAACCGCTTTAGATGATAACGAAAACTTCAATAAAGATGCTTATCAGAAGTTTATTGATAAGTTAATCAAAGCAGGAGTTCATGGAATTTTTGCCTTAGGTACAAATGGCGAGTTCTATGCATTTAACTCTGAGGAAAAACTTGAAATTATTAAGGCAGCTCGTGAAGCTGTAGATGGTCGTGTACCTTTCTATGCTGGTACAGGATGTGTTACTACCAAGGAAACTATTGAACTTACAAAAGAGGTTGAAACCTTAGGTGGTGTTGACTGCTTATCTGTAATCTCTCCTTACTTCGTAGGCATTTCTCAGGACGATCTATACCGTCATTATAGTGCTGTTGCAAAATCAACCGCCTTACCTATTTTACTATATAACATCCCAGCTCGTACCGGTAACAATATCGATTATAAGACCGTCAAAAAATTAGCTGATGAGTGCCCAAATATCATTGGTATTAAGGATAGTTCAGGTAATTTTGATAACACCTTAAAGTATATCGAAAACACCGATCCTCGCTTAAATGTCTTAGCAGGCTCAGACTCTCTTATTCTTTGGACATTACAAGCCGGTGGTGCAGGTGCAATCTCAGGTTGCTCTAATATCTTCCCTGAACTTATGGCTTCCATCTACAACCTCTTTAAGGAAGGTAAATTTGATGAAGCTAATGAAGCTCAGAAGAAGATCCGTCCATTCCGTAATGTAATGCAAATGGGTAACCCTAACTCTGTGGTAAAACGCGCATCTGCCCTTTTAGGTAATGGAACAGGTCCAGCACGCGCTCCTTCAAATATCGAAAATAAAGCAATTGATGATGCTTTATTAGAAGTATTTAAACTTTACAAGTAATTGAATGTGCAGAGGGAAAAAAAATGTCTAAAAAAGTAATTATTACTCAGCCTCTGCACAAGGATGGTGTTGCCATCCTTGAGGCAGATCAAATTGAGGTTGGTGTATCTAATACAGGAGAACCTGAAGGATACCTCCCATATATTCAGGATGCTGATGGTTTAATTATCCGTATAGGCCACATTGACAGAGCCACTATGGAAAAATGTCCAAATTTAAAGGTAATTGGACGTCCTGGAGTTGGTGTTGACAATGTTGATGTAAAAGCAGCTACAGAACTAGGCATACCTGTTGTTATTGCCCCAAGGGCCAATTCCCGTTCAGTTGCTGAATGTGCTTTTACCATGATGTTTGCTGCAGCTAAGGATTTAGTAAGAGCAGATAAAGAGACTCGTAAAGGTAACTTTAAAGTACGTAGTGAATACAAAGCCTATGAAATTGGCGGTAAAACTTTAGGTCTTATTGGCTATGGTAATATCGGTAGTATCTTAGCCCAAATGAGCTCTGCTGTTGGAATGTCAATTATTGTTTACGATCCTTTCGTAAAAGCTGAAACCGTTGAAAAGCTAGGCTACCGCTATGTAACTGATATTACACCAATATTAAAGGAAGCTGACGTAATCTCATTACATGTACCTTTAACAGATAGTACTCGTAATCTCATTGCCAAGCCTCAACTTGAAATGATGAAGAAAAATGCCATTCTCGTAAACTGCGCTCGTGGTGGCATTATAAATGAAAAAGATCTCTTTGACGCTCTAACAAATAACGTCATTCAAGCCGCCTGCTTGGACGTATTTGAAAAAGAACCAGTCCCTGCAGATGATCCACTTTTATCTTTAGATAATGTCATAGCCTACCCACATATGGCAGGACAAACGAAAGAGGCTGCATCTAATGTTGCAACAGGAGCCGCTCGCGGTGTAGCTGCAATTTTACGTGGTGAGAAATGGCCTCATGTCTGCAATCCTGAAGTCTATAATCACCCACGTTGGGCAGATAAATAAGTAGAGGAATTAAAAATGGCTTTATATTCTCAAACCTCTATAAGACGCATTATTGGTGGAGAGGGTTCTATTGCACAAGCTTCCGATGTAGCAAAATCCTTTAATGCAAAAAACGTAGTATTAATTACTGATAAAGGAGTCTATGATCTCGGCCTTACTAAAGCTTGTGAAGATGCTCTAAAAGCCGCAGGCTTAGCAGTTCATGTTATCAATGATGTACCACCTGAGCCCTCTGTAGCTCAAGTTAATGCTATCTTCAATCAAGCTAAAGCTGTAAATTGCGATCTTTTAGTTGCAATTGGTGGCGGCTCATCTATGGATACAACAAAACTTGTATCCTTAATGCTCAAAAATGATATTACCTTAGAGCAGATGGTCAAGGGTGCTAAACCTACAGTAAAGGGAGTCCCTACTTTAATGGTACCAACCACAGCTGGTACAGGCTCAGAGGCAACTCCAAATGCAATTGTCTTAGTTCCTGAGGAGAACCTCAAGGTTGGCATAGTCTGTGACTTTGAGGTTGCCGATGCTGTGATTTTAGATCCTACATTAACTCAAGGCTTACCTAAGCATATCACCGCAAATACTGGCGTTGATGCTTTATGTCACCTGATGGAGTGTTATATATCTAAAAAAGCAAATCCACTCTCAGATGCCTTTGCTTTAGCTGGTATTAAGTTAGTAGGAGAAAGCTTACGCGAATGCTATAACAACGGCTCTAATTTGGCAGCCCGTGAAAAAATGCTTTTAGCATCATGCTATGGGGGCATCTGCATTGCCTCATCCTCAACTACAGCAATTCACGCCCTGTCTTATCCTTTAGGTGGTCGTTATCACATACCTCATGGATTATCTAATGCCATCCTAATGCCATTAGTTATGGATGTGAATAAGAATTCCTGTAAGGAAAAATACTTTGAGATGGCAAGAGCTTTAGGTCTTGATGTAAATGGCAAATCTCAAGATGAGGTAGCACAGCTTTTCGTTGATGAGCTTTACGCCATAAACCGTGATTTAAACGTCAAATGTGATCTTAAGGCTGTAGGCGTAACTTTAGATGTTATCGACTCCTTAGTTGAAGGTGCATCTAAAGTAACCCGTCTTTTAAACAATAATCCAAAAGATCTTAGCAAGGACGAAATGCGCGAGATCTACGTGAAATTGTTAAAGGCAAACTCCTAAATAATAATACTCCGGCCTTAAGGCCGGAGCCTTAAAATAGGAAATTTTATGAAAAATCGGACTGACTTTATAACTGGCATTATCCTAGCAGTCTTCTCTATAACCTACTACATGCAGGCTTGCTCTGTACGTATTTTCCCTGGTATGGGAAAGGCTATAGTTAATTCTCAAACCATGCCAAAAATTTGGGCTATTTGTTTATTTTTGTTAGCTTTATGTCTTATCTCAAGACCATTTCGCAAAAGCTTTAAAGATAACTCCAAAAGTAGTAGCTTAAGTTTTATTGAAAGCTGCAAAGCTAACTCTGAAGTTATCCTTACCTTTATTGCTCTATTTTTTTATGTTCTATGCTTAAACTTCTTAGGATTTGTGATTTCCTCAGCGGTTTATATCTTTCTACAAACCATTATTTTAATGCCTAAAGAGAAACGCTCTTATCTAAAAGCTGCAATTTTAGGTATTGTCAGTGCAACCATCGCATTCTGCGTATTTGTGTACTGGCTTGATGTTCTGCTCCCTGTGGGCAAGATCTTTGAGTAGGAGTAAGACCTTATGTCAGATGTAATTCAAGGACTTATGTCCGTTTGTGATATAACAGTGATCTTACTTATCATAGTAGGTGTTTCGTACGTATTGTTTTTGGCTCAATTCCAGGACTTACTGCCACAATGGCTATTGTAATGTTCCTGCCTCTAACCTACACCATGACTGCAATTCAGGGCGTATCAACTTTAATAGCGCTCTATATTGGTGGTATTTCAGGAGGTCTTATCACAGCTATTCTCCTTAATATCCCTGGTACTCCTTCGTCAATTGCAACCTGCTTTGATGGCCGTCCTATGGCTCTAAAAGGTGAAGCTGGTAAAGCCCTAGGTACAGGTGTAGTCTTCTCCTTCTTTGGTACTATCATAGGTATCATAGTCCTTATGGCAGCCGCTCCTTTAATTGCAGCAGTTGCAATTAAGTTTGGCCCTTACGAATACTGTACCTTATCATTATGTGCTTTATCCTTAGTAATCTCTTTAACTGGTAAGGATCTTGTAAAAGGACTTATAAGTGCATTAATTGGTATTATCATAGCTACAGTAGGACTTGCTCCTGTAGATTCTGCAAAACGCTTTACTTTTGGCTCCCCAGAACTCAACTCAGGCTTTGCTCTTTTAACCCTCTTAATTGGCTTATTTGCTATTACTGAAGTAATAAAAGCTGCAGAGGAGGTTAAAAAACCTGTACAAGCTACTATGAATGACAGCAATGTCAAAATAAAGGGCTTTGGTTTTGGCCTAAAAGAATTCTTCAGTCAAAAATGGAACCTTATCCGCTCATCTTTTATTGGAATTATCATTGGAATTCTCCCTGGTATTGGCGGTGCAATTTCAGGCATGCTCTCCTATACAGCAGCTAAAAACCAATCCAAACACCCAGAAAAATTTGGTACAGGTATTATGGATGGTGTGGTAGCCTCAGAATCTGCCAATAACGCCGGTATTGGTGGCGCTATGATCCCAATGTTAACCTTAGGAATTCCAGGTGATGCCGCTACTGCAATGCTCTTAGGTGGACTTATGGTTCATCAGATTGCCCCAGGCCCGCTTATTTTCGACAAAAACGGTGTTGAGGTATTTGGTATCTACGGTGCCATGATCATTGCTGCTATTGCCATGCTTGTCTTAGAGCTCTTTGGTATCAAGATCTTCGTTAAAATCTTAAAGGTCCAAAAATACTGGTTAATGCCTGTCATTATCATGCTCTGCATCATAGGTGCTATCGGCAATGCCAACCGTATCTTTGATGTCTGGTCTGTTTTAGCCTTCGGTATCATGGGATATGCCTTAATCAAGGCCAAAATACCTCATGTACCAATGATTTTAGGCTTTATTTTAGGACCTATTTTTGAGCTAAACTTCCGTCGCTCTGTACAGCATTACAACATTGATCCAACAGAAATCTTCTCACATCCAATTGCCATAGGTTTCTTTGTATTCACAATCTTCGTTGTAATTTACTCACTAATCCGTCAGAAAAAAGAATCTAACTTAATCCAAGAAGAGGAATAAAAAATGAAAAACATAATCAAACAAACTATGATTGCTGCCGCAACTATTATGGCTTTATCCTCAGCCTCAACTGCCTTAGCTGACAATTATCCGAGCAAAACTATCACCATGATCTGCTCTCATGGCGCAGGTGGTGATACTGATTACAATGCTCGTCTAATCTCCCGCTTATTGGAAAAAGAATTAGGTGTATCTGTTGTAGTATCAAATGTTACAGGTGCTAACGGCTCAATTGCTCTAACCCAATACAAAGATGCCAAACCTGATGGCTATACTTTAATTGCCACAAATACTGTATCTTTGGCCTCCAATGAAGCATCAGGTATATCTGACTTTGGTTACGATGCTTTTGAACCTGTAGCTATTTATGGCAAACAATGTGGCGAAAATATTATTGTTCAAGCCTCTGCCCCTTATAAGGATCTAAATGGTTTAATTGAGGCTACTAAAAAAGATCCTGAAAAGATCAAGCTTGGTGTAGCTATGGGAGGTTCATCCTATATTGCAGCCTTAGTTATGATGTTAGATAAGGATGCAAAATTTGCAATGGTAGATGCAGGAGGCGATGCCTCAGGCCGTATGACCTCTCTTTTAGGTGGACATATTGACGCAACCATCGCTCCATATACATTAGCTAAGGAATATATTGAGGCAGGTAAAGTTCGCTCTTTAGCCACCTTAATGTCTGAAAAGTTGCCTGCAACTCCAGATATTCCTACAGCAAAAGAGTTAGGTCTTGAAAATCTTACTGTTGACACCATGTACGGCATTTTTGCCCCTAAAGGCACAGATCCTGCTATTGTTGAAAAACTCAACGCTGCTGTGTTAAAGATTGTTAATAACGATCAAGAATATAAAGACACTATCAAAGCCTTTAACTATCAAGATCCTTATGCTTTAAATGTTAAGGATACTAATGAAAGACTAAAGGCTCAACGTGAACACTTTATGACTTTCTCTAAGTACCTACAGTAGGTTTCTAAAACTTATTTAATATAATTTTACTTTTGTAAAAAAATCGGTTCTTCGCCAAATCTGTGGAATCCCTGGAAAGAATATAACAAAATTATCCAGGAATTCTTTTAGCATTCAAGTGAATTACCTCTAAATGAATTCATGATCCTTAAAAAG
>CALFLJ010000112.1 GCA_937880335.1 uncultured Succinatimonas sp. | reverse complement strand
GCTTTTAATGGCAATGCAAAGATTATTTTGGGTTAGGGGGACTTGGTAGTTACAAATTTTTTTTTATTTAACTAAAGTTAAGTAAAAATCAGGCCGTTAAATATAGTATAGGATTAGAATAATTTTAATTAGAGCCATAAATCATGGACGGTGCATCTTCTTTAGTTACAATGCTAAGCCCCTTGAGTGTAAATCTAGGGGCAGAGGATGCTCGTCAAAGTGCAAAAAATCGTCCGGTAGTTCCAAAAACAGAGTCATCTCAAAATTCTCAATCAGAAAAAAGTCTTTTGAATAGTCCAAGCGATCAAGGACAAAACTCAAACGCTCATATTCAATACCAAAGTCGGGATGTACAAGCTGCTGTATCTATGCATACAGCTTTAGGAAGTAAACAAAACAATAAAGTTGAAGAAAAGGAGAGAAATTCATCACATGATGATGGCAAGCATTTTGCAAAACTTAGTCAAAAGAAAGTAGCAACATTTAAAGAACAATGTTTAAATATTAATTCTGTAGATGTTGATACAATAAATTTTGCACAAACCCTGAGTACAAAACACGAGTTTTCTGGAATAGCAAAACGATATAATTCTATAAAACCAAAAGAAAGTCTTGGAAAGTATTTAAACTTAATGACTTAACTATTTAACCAAAGTTTTCAAATACTCCGTCTCGATACGCTTTTGCTCCTCCTCTGAAATATCTTCATATTTTTCATTGTCGTCATCATCAACAATTTGGTGATCAATTATTGGTAGTTCATCAAACCAACCTGGAGTTTCAGGGTTTTTATAGGCAATTTTATTTACATACCAAATCTTTTTGCCTTTTGGGGTATTAACAACAGCGTCATCACCAACAGACTTTCCCAACAGGGCTATAGCCATAGGCGCATCTATAGAAATGTAATTACTGCGACCAAATATCTCCTCAGAACCAACAATTCTAAGTCTCAAAATGTCACCGTCATCGTCACTTTCTATTTCGACATAAGCTCCAAAAAAAACTCTACCTTCTTGCTGCTTATTAAAATTTATGACTTCAAGGTCATTAAGACATTTTCTCAAATATCTTATCCTACGGTCAATCTGAGCTAATAAACGCTTATTGTAATGATAATCAGCATTCTCAGATCTATCGCCTAAACTTGCAGCCCAACTGACTTTCTTTGTGATGTCTGGTCGACGTACAGTCCAAAGATAATCAAGCTCGTAATGTAGTTGATCATAACCTTCTCTTGTTATATAAGGCTTAGCCATACTTAAATCCTTAAATTAAAAACCCGACAGCGAGAAAACTGTCGGGTTTAAGCATTTTAATTATCAGAACAAAGTTCTAATTAGAGCTGTGGACCAGCCTTAACTAAATCGCCACCTAAAGACTCAAACTTCTTGAAGTTCTTAATGAAGCGCTCAGCTAAATCCTTAGCCTTAACATCCCACTCAGTCTTATCTGCATAAGTATCGCGAGGATCAAGAATTGCAGAATCAACACCAGGGAGTGATGTAGGAACCTTGAATGAGAATACAGGGATAGTCTTGGTCTCGGCCTTATCAATAGAACCATCTAAGATTGCATCGATAATACCACGGGTATCCTTAATGGAAATGCGCTTGCCAGTGCCATTCCAACCAGTGTTAACTAAGTAAGCAGAAGCACCAGACTTGTTCATGCGTTCAACAAGAACCTCTGCATACTTGGTAGGAGGCAGAGATAAGAAAGCTGCACCGAAGCAAGAAGAGAAGGTTGGAGTTGGTTCAGTAATACCACGCTCGGTACCAGCTAATTTAGCAGTAAATCCAGAGAGGAAGTAGTATTGAGTCTGGTTCTTATCGAGGATGGATACAGGAGGTAAAACACCGAAAGCATCAGCTGATAAGAAAATTACACGCTTAGCAGCAGGGCCCTTTGAAACAGGCTTAACAATATTGTTAATGTGGTTAATTGGATAAGATACACGAGTATTCTCAGTTACAGACTTATCATTGAAGTCAATCTTACCATTTGCGTCAACAGTAACGTTCTCAAGTAAGGCATCACGACGGATAGCATTCCAAATATCAGGCTCATTTTCCTTAGAAAGGTTAATAACCTTAGCATAACAACCGCCTTCGAAGTTGAATACACCGTCATCATCCCAACCGTGCTCATCGTCACCGATCAACTTACGCTTAGGATCAGTTGAAAGGGTGGTCTTACCAGTACCAGATAAACCGAAGAAAATAGCGGTCTCAGTCTCATCCATATTGGTGTTAGCTGAGCAGTGCATTGCAGCAATACCCTTTAATGGGAGGTAGTAGTTCATCATGGAGAACATGCCTTTTTTCATCTCACCACCATACCAGGTGTTAAGAATAAGCTGCATGCGCTCGGTGAGATTGAATACTACTGCAGTCTCGGAGTTTAAGCCTAACTCTTTGTAGTTCTCAACTTTAGCCTTAGAAGCATTTAGAACAACGAAATCAGGCTTAAAGTTCTTTAATTCTTCCTCTGTTGGACGGATGAACATGTTGGTTACAAAGTGAGCCTGCCATGCAACTTCAACTACGAAACGAATGCACATACGGGTGTTAGCATTAGCACCGCAGAAGCCATCAACAACATATAACTTCTTGTTAGAAAGCTCTTTACCAGCTAACTCTTTCAAAACATTCCAAGACTCGGTAGAAAGAGGCTTGTTATCGTTCTTGAATTCATCAGAAGTCCACCAGAAGGTGTCTTTAGAGGTCTCATCCTTGACAATGAACTTGTCTTTAGGAGAACGGCCGGTGTAAACGCCGGTCATAACATTGACGGCACCCATCTCAGTATCGACACCTTTGTCGAAACCGGTCAGGTCGGCAGCAGTCTCTGCGGCGAATAAGTCTTCATAGGAAGGGTTGTGAATAACTTCAGTGGCACCAGAAATGCCATACTTTGCTAAACCAAGCTCGTCAAATAAGCTCATTTTTTTCTCCACTTAAATGCTGAGGATTGTTCTCAGCTCTTAAAAACTCTGTGTAATTTTACAGTAAAACTCTACTTTAATCTAATACAGAATGTGCGAATCCAGTAAATTTTTATCAGTTTATGTTTCAGGTGAAAAAAAGATGCCTGATCCGCATCAAAATAATAGCAAAAATTAAGTCAAGACAAGTAAAGAAATTCTACTTTTTTAATCTCTAATCTCGATATTTATACCATCCTCAAACGCATCTGCTATGGATTGGGCCTTAGATACAGCAAGCTCCTCATCAGCATCATCTGCAACAGTCAAAACTAAAGAGCCTGACGTAAAATTTAAATTTACGTCCTCGAATTCTTTTTTTAAAAGGCTCTCAAGTTTTGTTGCGCAGTGAGGACAATCCAATCCTTTTATATCACATCTAACTTTCATTTATTATACTCCGCAGTAACAAAGTTTTATAGTTGAACAATTCATCAACAATGATAAAGTATTGTTAATAAAAAATCTATCACCAGAAAATATTTATTTTTATAAACTTCATCAAAAAATTTAATAGGTCTTATAAAGAGCCTATATTTGTTTTTTTTATATCTTTTCCCTATATTTCTTTCGTTGACGTGTATAATTTTCGTAAATTTTAGATATTTAATTAATTTCGCTTTAAATTGGAATATTAAGAATATGAGCAAAATTAGTGTAAGTGATAAAGCACAAGAGTATTTTCTCAAGATAATCAATCAACAAAAAATGCCTGGTCTTGCAATTAGACTTACAGCAACAAATGTTGGTACACCTGGAGTTCAATGCGGTATCTTGTATTGTCCAAAAGAATACATAACACCAAATGACGAGCATTTTCAAATGAAAGGATTTGAAATTGTTATTGACGCCTCAGTGAGCAATGTTTTAGATGAATCCGTATTAGATTTAACACAAAATGAAGATGGCTCAGATCTTTTGACGTTTCATGCTCCAAACTTAAACAAAAGCGATCTCCCAGACAATGCAACCTTGACTGACAAAATAAAATATTTTATTGAAACTACAGTCAGTCCAGCATTAGCAAGCCATGGTGGTGCTGTAACACTAGACAGTGTTACCGAAGATGGTATTGTGAAAGTACGTTTCCAAGGGGGATGTTTAGGTTGCTCAATGGTTGGACTTACCTTAAAAGAAGGAATTCAATCACAGCTAAATCAGGCATTTCCAGGCTTGATTAAAGATGTAGTAGACGTGACTGAACACAAAGTTACAGAAGAAACCTACGGATAATAAATCCAAATCAGTATCCCTTGGATAATGCCGAGGGATACTAAATTTAATATAAAAAATTTTACAAATTTTACTCGCTTTTTAGAGAACGACTTAGTAAGTCTATTGCTGCTTGGGGCCCTGATTTACCGTTATAAAGAACCTCAAATAGCTCACAACAAATTGGCATCTGCAAATTCATATCCTGGCTTAAATTATGCACTGTTGCAGTCATTGTATATCCCTCAACTACTTGATTTATCTCTGATAAAGCTTCGTCAACTGATTTACCTTGACCTAACATAACACCAAAACGTCTGTTTCTAGATTGATTATCTGTACAAGTTAAAATTAAATCACCTAAACCAGACAATCCCATGAAGCCTCTCTCCGTGGCACCAAGACTTACCCCCAATCTAATCATCTCAGCTAAACCACGAGTAACCAAAGCAGTCCTAGCATTAGCGCCATATCCTAATCCATCAGATAAACCTGCTGCTATTGCTATGACATTTTTTATAGCCCCACCTAATTGCAAGCCAATAAAATCGGGGCATTCATAAATTCTAAATGTTGGCGTGTGCATTAAGGTGCACAAGTCGGATATAAAAGAATTATCAGTTCCTGCTACTGCTATAGCGGTAGGCATTCCCAGAGCTAATTCTTTTGCAAATGTGGGTCCTGATAAGGCTGCCATAGGAATATTAAAAGGCAAAACTTCTAAAGCTGTATCGCTTAATAATCTACCTGTATTATGCTCTAGACCTTTGGTAGCCCAGGATAACCTATGGCTTGTTGTTAAATATACTGCTATCTTTTCTAATAAATCTTTGAAAGTGTAGCTTGGCACTACAAGCAAAATATTACATGACGAAGCAACAGCATATTCAAGATTAGATGTAATTGATAGTGATTTTGGAAAAGTAATACCAGGTAAATATCTACTATTTTCTCTAGTATTTTGCATTTGCAAGACACGTTCAGGATTGCGATCGTAAAGTATAACTTTAATGCCCTTTGACGCAACTGAAACAGCAAGAGCGGTGCCATAGGAGCCGGCACCGATCACACATAAGCTACTAGTCAAATCTTTCATAAAGAAAATTGTTAACTATGCTTCTGCCTGAGCAGAAGAATTTCCTTCGCTCTGAGCTTTTTGAGCTTCCTGCATCTTACGAGCTCTAAATAAAGCTTCAAAATTTAAAGGACGCAAATTCAATGGAGGGAAGGTAGAACGTGTAACCATTGAAGAAATATGCTCTCTTGCATAAGGGAAAAGAATATTCGGTGCAGTTGCAGAAAGAAGGTATTCAGCAGAATCCTGACCTAAATTGCGCAACAGGAAAAGTCCTGCCTGATGCACCTCACATATAAAGGCAACTTTTTCCTCCTCTTTACCGTCAACAGTAATAACATTGTTGCAAGTTACAGTAACACGTAAATCAACCTCAAATTGATCGGCTGCAACATGAGTTGGCTTAGCATCAAACTCAACATTTATCTTTGGTTTCCAGGCTGCCTGATTCACAAATAAGGCTGGTGAGTTTGGGGTCTCTAATGAACAATCCTTAGAGTATATTCGCAATATCTCAAACTGAGGTTGAGCTTGTTGTGTTTGATTTTCGTTTGTATTTTGATCAGACATTTTATTTCCTATGTTTTTTTTAATTATCTTTTTGTTGAAAGAGGTAAATTATCATTTACCCAAGTCATGATTCCACCATCAAGTGTATAGATCTTAGTATAACCGTGTTTTTTTAGGATGCGAGTACAATTAAAAGTTTCTGAGTCCAATTTATCCTTACCAACTAAGACCACTGGTCTTTCTTTTGCACTGTCAATACGTTGTAACTTCCCACTTTTAATTTCATTGGCCGTAATATTTAACGAGCCTGCGATATGACCTTTTGAAAATAAATTAGCAGGACGAACATCAACAAAAACACCATTTTCATGATTAACCATGCTAGAAGCTATACTAGGGCTAACTTTTTTTATTCTTGCTGCAAAAATTCTAATCTGCATGTAAATCAGTCCGACTAATGCAGCAACCCATAATGCACTAACAAATAAATGGCGACTGGCAAACTCAGTATACTCAGCCATATTTTCAGAAGAGAATAAATCTCCCACTTGAACACCTCAAAAAAAATAAAATAATAGGCTTTACCTTAAAATAAAGTTTTTACGATTAAAAATCAAAAAAAACCCGTAAGATTTTATCATAAAGCAATGTCTTTAGACTAAATTGCAAATTAGAACGTTATTATCACTAAAAACAGTGAGTTATTTTACAATCTTTAATCTTTTGTTTGCAAACAAACTCTCATAAAGTGAGATCCTGATTACATATGATATATATCACAACATAAAAGAATAGCGCGAGAGTTATTAAATCTTTATTTTTTTACTTCAACTAACAACGTTTTGTTTTAATTAATCTAAAACTACCAACTTTTTTAAAAATAAAAAAAAAACAGCTAAACATATGTTTATTAATATATGAAACTTAAATTATTAAATAATGTCATAAAAACATTAAATTTAAATGCAAGATTCGGTTTTATAATTAAAACAGGCTAGAATATACATAAATTATTTTTAATTAAGAGAGAATATAAGATGACCCAAAAAAAACCTTTTGCTCTTATCATAATGGATGGTTGGGGAGACAACCCAGAACATGACTTTAATGCTGTAGTTGCAGGAAAAACACCTAATCTAGATAAACTTACATCAGAATATGCACATTCAGATATTCAAGCATCCGGCAGTTATGTTGGATTACCTGAAGGTCAAATGGGTAACTCAGAGGTTGGTCATACTAATATTGGCGCTGGACGTATTGTTTATCAGGAGTTAACTCGTATAGGTAAAGCTATAAACGATGGCGACTTCTATTCTAATAAGGTTCTCTGTGATGCCGTTGACAAAGCTGTAAAAGCAGGAAAAGCAGTCCACTTAATGGGACTTATGTCAAATGGTGGTGTTCACAGCCATCAAGATCACATTATAGCTATGATAAAATTAGCAGCTCAACGTGGAGCAAAAGAAATATATTTCCATCCATTTTTAGATGGCCGAGATGTACCTCCAAGATCTGCCCATGAATTTATCAAAACTTTCGAAGACACTTTTAATGAAGTTGGTGTAGGACGTATAGTATCAATTATCGGCCGTTACTATGCTATGGATAGAGATAATCGTTGGGACCGAGTACAACAAGCCTATGATCTAATTACAGAAGCAAAGAGTGATTTTTCTCCGTTTGCCTCTGCAGCTGAAGCTCTAGATGCAGCTTATGCAAGAGACGAAAATGATGAATTTGTTAAAGCTTCAGTAGTTGGAGAACCTGTAAAATTAAATGACGGTGACAGCTTAATATTTATGAATTTCAGAGCCGATAGAGCCCGTCAGATTACTAGAGCCTTTGTAAATTCAGATGCAGATTTCTCTGGATTTAAACGTAACTGCAAACCACAGCTGAGTGACTTTGTAATGTTAACCCAATATGCAGCTGACATTAATACCGTATGTGCTTTCCCACCTCAAGATCTTAAAAATACCTTAGGTGAATGGTTATCTGCCCATAATAAGACTCAGCTACGTATTTCAGAAACTGAAAAATATGCCCATGTTACTTTCTTTATGAACGGTGGTGTAGAGACTGTTTACCCAGGAGAGGATCGTATCTTGGTAAATAGCCCTAAGGTTGCAACTTACGATTTACAGCCAGAAATGAGTTCAAAGGAATTAACTGACAAACTTTGTGAAGCTATTGAATCCTGCAAGTATGATGTAATTATTTGCAACTATCCAAATGGAGACATGGTAGGTCATACAGGTATTTTTGAAGCTGCCGTAAAGGCTGTGGAGGCTGTAGATCACTGTATTGGCCGAGTAGTTGAGTCTTTAAAGAAAGTTGGTGGAGAATGCCTTATCACAGCAGATCATGGCAACTGCGAGCGAATGAAAGATTTAACAACAGGTGTACCTTACACAGCTCATACAAACTTACCAGTACCACTAATCTACTTTGGTCGCAAAGCTACTATGGATAAAGATGGCCGTTTATGTGATTTGGCACCAACCATTCTTAACCTTATAGGTATGGATGTTCCTGCTGAAATGACAGGTAAGTGTTTAGTTCATATAAAATAAAGTCATTAAATTACATTTTAAGTAGGACTGAGTTTAGTCCTACTTATAAAATTGCATTGCTTAAACAAGTTTGAACATACTCTTTTTAAGATATGTACAAAAAATTGTCTCGGATTTTGTAAGTTTTTTATGACACACTAATCCTAGTTTTAAAAGTCCATTCACAGCAGTGAGCCGGCTTTATAACTGCACCTTATCAGAACATCTCAGATTATCGTTATTCACTTCGTAATTTAAGTTCAACTCTTCGTCAGATACCCTATCATCCCTATCTGGTTCATACTCATGTTTTGCCTAAGGAACAACAATGCGTATGGCACTGAGTAAAGTCAGATTCTTTTGCCTTCAACAGGAAAGTTGTCATACTTATATTCAACTTTAACAGTATGCATATGCTTAGACGTAAAGATATCAAGGGAATTGTCATTCATAAGTTCAGAGTAGTTGTCTGAGATAATATCTTTAACTAAGGCAGAATGCAGCATGGAGCACATAGCAAAGATGTAATCAGGAATTAATAATAATCGCAGGTTATCCTCAGAGTCATAAACAAAGGTAAGATTAGGAGATGCTGATTCTGCTCCTTTGGTGCGTGAGAACATCTCCTTAAGCTCAGTCAACAGATTTTTACCCGTGCAGGCATCAGCAACATTTCCTTTCTAGGTATTGGCATATTCAAGAAGTCCGTAACCCTCATCACAAACAAACATATAGTTAATTTGAAGAAGGTCCTCTCCATGCTTGTTATATCCGTATTTCTTCGGCTACAGATTATGTGAATAGCTGGAAATTGAGGTTGAGCCTAAAGCACAAAGACTATCTTATAAAACTCCTTACCATACTTAGCTAAATAGCTTCTGTTATGAGCATTGAAAAAACGCATAACCTCATTAGGAGCAATGCTCTGAAGAAGACCGGTGATTTGTCCATCATTTAGCGGTCTTGACCTTGAGAGCCTGGTAACCTTAGAGAAAGGCTCATAACAATGAAGAGTATTGTTTCTCTTAAGGCATCAGCGATACCGGTCTGTCACGTCAGAGTCTGTAATGCCCATGATGCGCCAGCATTTTTTTAAGGGGGTCTCAATAACAATAAAACTCCTCCTCATCGACAGGTTTGAATTTTAAGCCTTCAGGTGTCCATGAGGTAATAAAGTTCTCAGGCTCTGGGTGTTCATCAAGAAAGAACAGCCATTATCATAACACCGTACTTCTGCCTACCAGTAACAGAGCCAATAGTTTTCTGACTGTCTCTTAAAAGAGCGTTTTTTCTCTTTATCGTAATAATGAGTATAGGTCTGAGCATAATAGTAAGAGCCTATCTTATTGGTGACGATACCAAGTTTTGCAGGAAGGAGGACAGAAAGCTTTAACTTAGCCGTAAAAACACCTTATACCATCTCATATCTATATGAAATGGTAGCTCACAAGCAAAAAGAAAGGAACACCCCCATTAACAGGCGTTCCTTTCAAATTTTTTGAGATTTTTTTATTCTGATTCCGTAGGAGATACTTTTCTACAAAATCCGAAAATTATCTACAAAAATTTACTAATTATCTTTAGATCTTTTCCCACGTCCAAAGCTATACCATAAATCGTATAATTGGTTGGAACGCATTGCTTCCACTTTCTCAAGGGTTAGCCCTAGTTTTTCTGCCTTAGGCTTAATTCTAACAGCTAGGCCATGACTTACATTTAGTTTTTTTTCCAAACCAGCAGGACCTAAAGTCAACCCCAAAATAATAATTTGCTTTAATACTTTTCGATCTAGACGATTACCACGATCTGGTCGCCTTTTGGGAACTGGTACATAGTAAGTTTTAGCCATTTTATTTCACTCAATGTTTTAGATATCAGAGCATCTTCGTTAAATATTCTATAGTTTTATTTTTTATGCTCTTTAAATTCTAAAGCATAAAAGATTTAATTAAATAAAACTTTCACAAACTAGCGGACTATAAAAAACTCCTTAAA